>NZ_SMKD01000110.1 GCF_004348595.1 Micromonospora sp. KC723 | reverse complement strand
GGACGGCACGCCACGCGGCGGGCGGGGAGAGGCGACGGCCGCGCCACAGCCAGACGCCGGCCGCTGTGGTGATCACCCCGACGAGCACGAAGAGCAGGCGGTAGTCGAACGCGCCGACGACCAGCGCGCCTGCCCCGATGGAGAATGCCTGCGGCCCGCTGACCAGCGCCTCCGACGCCGCGGTCACCCGGCCCAGCAGCCCCGGCGGGGTACGCCGCTGGATCAGCGTGTTGAGCCCCACCATGGTCAGCGGCAGCGACACCCCGGCCAGCAGCAGCGCGAGCACCCCCAGCCGCAGGTCCGGCCAGGCCAGCGCGAGCGCGGCCGGCCCGAAGAAGGTCACTCCCGCGGCGAGCGCGCCGACCTCGCCGACCCGACGCACCACCGCCGGGGAGAGCAGGCCACCGACCAGCCCACCGACGCCCTGCACGGTGACCAGCACCCCCACGAACGCGGCGTCCCGGCCGAGCCCCTGGTCGACGTACGCGAAGATCAGTGACTCGCTGAAGCCCATCACCAGCGAGCCCAGCCCGTAGCCGAGCAGCGCCCGGCGCAGCGCCGGCTCCCCGGCCAGGTGGCGCAGCCCGGCACCCACTTCGGCCGACCAGCGCAGGGTGACCGGTGCCGGCTCGACCTCGCTGGTCCGGAGCAGCCCGACCACGGCGGCGGCGGTGAGGAACCCGACCATCGCCAGCGTGGCGAGCAGCCACCCGCCGACCGCCGCGTAGAGGGCCGCGCCGGCGAGCGGGCCACCGAGGCGCAGCCCCTGCCGGACGGTCTGCAACGCCCCGTTCGCCTCGGCGAGCAGTTCACTGGGCACGAGCTGCCGGATCAGGCCGCTGAGGGTCGCGCTGAGCGTGAGGTACGACAGCCCGTACAGGGCGGCCACCACGTAGATGATCCAGACATCGGCCCGGTCCCGGACGGCGAACAGCGGGGTGAGCAGGATCGCCGTGCCGAGGTTCGCGGCGACGAAGAACGGCCGACGGCGGCACCGGTCGACGACCCAACCCACCAGCGGCGCCAGCGTCATCGGCGCGATGATCGCGAAGATGGTCGCGCCGGCCAGGCCGTCCGAGCCGGTCAGGTCCTTGACCCAGATGGCGAGCGCGAGCAGCAGGATCGACTCGGCGGCCATGCTGGCCAGCAACGCGCCGAAGAGCAGTCGGAAGTCGGGGTGGCGCAGGACGGTGCGCATGGGGTTCCCTCCACGGGGGTGGCGCCCGGTGGGCGCGGTCTGGAGGAGGTGCGGCCGGCCCGGTCATCGTCGTCCGTGCCGCTGGCACTTTCCACAGTCCTCTTTTTGTCTCGTGACACGCCCTTGCCGGGAACCTCCGACGTCGGTCGCGCGTCCATACTGACCGTGGGGGGCGAACTTCATACAGTTACCGTCGCGTCCGCGGCGGTCGACGGAATCGAGGACACCGTGCCTCCTGCCGTACCGAGCCCGATCCTGCGTCGGCGCAGGCTCGGCACCGAACTGCGCCGCCTGCGCGAGGCGGCGGGGCTCACCGGCGACCAGGTGATCGAACGTATCGGCTGGGCGTCGGCGTCCAAGCTGTCCCGTCTGGAGAACGGGCGCAGCCGACCCGACCCGGACGACGTGGCCGTGCTGCTGGCTCTCTACGGCGCGGACGCGGAGTTGCAGACGGACCTGCTCACCATCGCCCGGGAGGCCGGCGACGTGCGCGGCTGGCGCAAGTCGTACCCGGTGATGACGCAGCAGCAGCTCGGCTGGGCGGAGATCGAGGCCGGCTGCGCGGAGATCCGCGAGTACAACCCCGTTCTCGTGCCCGGGCTGCTACAGACCCCCGGCTACGCCCGGTTGCGGATCGTCTCGGCGGACCGGGCCGCCGAGACGGCCGGTGACCCGCAGGCCGGCGAGGGACCGGAGACCGAGGTCCGCGCCCGGCTGGCCCGGCAGTCGCTGCTGGACCGGGTCGACGGTCCCCGCTACACGGCGGTGCTGGAGGAGGCGGCTCTCGGCGAGCGGGCCGGCCCGGTCGAGGTACGCCGCGAGCAGTTGGCCAAGCTCTGCGAGCTGGCGATGCTTCCCAACGTCACGCTGCGCCTGCTGCAACGCACGACGGTGATCGGCGAGTTCTACCTGCCACCGACCGCGTTCTCGCTCTACCGCTTCGCCGATCCGCAGGATCCGGAGACGCTGGCGATCGAAGGTGGCTTCATCGACGTCATGTCACACGACGCAAACACCGTAAATCACTATAAAGTGGTCTTCGAGTGGCTGTGCTCGGCGGCGCTCTCCGCAACGGACACCGTCTCGTGGCTCTTCGAGGAGACGGGGCGACTGACCGGGACGGCGACTCCGTCCACGGCGGCCCACGGGGCGGCAGCGGCGCCGGCCCAGCGTCGGCCGTCCGGGCGGCTGACGGAGCGGTGATCCACACCGGACCTCCGTCGGGGCCGGGCGGGCCCACTCGGCCCCATCGGAGTTCCAGAGCAGGAGCAGAACCATGAACGAGATCCGCAACACCCTCTCCGCCCGGCAGCTGGCCGACGCCGCGTGGCGCAAGAGCACCCGCAGCCAGACCTCGAACTGCGTCGAGATGGCCCCGCTCAGCGCCGCTGCGGTCGCGCTGCGCGACAGCAAGGACCCCAGCGGGCCGGTGCTGCTGTTCAACCGGGCCGGATGGCTCGGCTTCGTCAGCGGCGCGAAGAACGGGCAGTTCGACCTGACCTGATCCGGCGACAAGGCGAGGGGCCGTCGGCACGACGCCGGCGGCCCCTCGTCGCGTCCGTCGCCACAACCATCCTGAACAGGCATCGGATGATCGGACAACGCTCACACCGATGCCGGCGTTTCACTTGCTGGGACGGACGGCGGGCGTAACATGACGTTTCAGTGACGTGGAACTTCCACTGCGTACCCGTCCGTCGCGGTCCATCCGGAGACAGCCATGAGTTTCCTGATCGTTCGTACCGACATCCGCGCCGCCGCCGACACCGACATCGCCGCCGCCTGCGCCGGCGGCGGCCGGCTCCGCGACGAGACGACCGCGCCCGAGCCGCGCCGCCAGATCGTCCACGCCGAGGACCGGGAGGCCGCGCTGCTGCTCGCGCGGGCGCTCTCCAGCGTCGGCGCGGTCCGCTCCGGCCGGCAGCGGGTCAAGGTACTCCCGCTCGACGGGCGCGCCTCCAACCGGCAGGGAGGCCGGCCAGGCACCGGCACCTGACGCACCGACGTCCGTCCTGGCGGACCGGCTCCCCCGCCGCGTTCCTCGCCCTTCCGCCATGACGGCCCCGTGCTCCGGCCCGTGACCGTCGCGGCAACGACGGCCACGGGCCGGAACCGCGTCCGCCCCGGGCCCGCCGGGCCCCGCACGATGCGGCTTCCTGCGACATCCACCGGCCCTGACACCACGACATGCCGCGGAACACGAGGCCAGCCGCGCCGACGGGCACCGGCCGCCGCCGGTCAGCAGTGGCCGTCGAGCCAGCGGTGGATGAGGAAGAGCGCGATCGAGGACGCAGGCGGCAGGATCATCCGGTCACCGCCGCCGACGTCCACCGGCCGGCCCGCCAGCACCGCGCCGATCTCCCGCCGGGTGAACCAGCGGGCGTACGCGATCTCGGCAGGATCGAGCCGCACCGGCGCCCCCGGATCCGCCTCCGCCAGGAAACCGAGCATCAGCGAACCGGGGAACGGCCAGGACTGGCTGCCCGCGTACACGATCCGCTCGACCGCGATCCCGACCTCCTCGCGGACCTCGCGCAGCACGGCGGCCTCGGCCGATTCCCCCGGCTCCACGAAACCGGCCAGGCAGGAGTAACGGCGCTCTCCGGCCGTACGGGGCCAGGTCGCGTTGTTACCGAGCAGGCAACGCCCGTCCAGCCCGTCCACCCCGTCGTGCACCAGCACGATCATCGCCGGGTCAGTCCGCGGCCAGGCCCGGTGGCCCTGCGCGTCCACCCGGGACCAGCCGCCCTCGTCGACCTCGGTGCGGTGCCCCGTCCGTGGCGACCAGCCGTGCCCCAGATGCCAGTTCACCAGCGCCAACGCGGTGGTGAAGAGCCCCGCGTCCCGGTCAGCCAACAGATGGCCGACCTCGCGCAGGCTCGCCTCCCGGGTGCCCGGCAACTCCGGCAGCGGCGCGTCCACGGCGAAGACCGGGACGCCGTCCGGCTCCACGCCGAGAAACAGCCGCACGCTCTCCCCCATCGGGCCCAGCTCGACCGCGTCCCGCAGCACCAACGCGGGCGGATTGGTGCCGTCGCGTACCAGCGCCCGCCCGTCGCGGGCCGAGTCGAGCACCAGCACCCGGGCCCGCAGCCACGCCTGCGCCAACCACTCCCGGTCGGTACGCCGGTGCGCCGCCCGGTCCAGGGTGGAGCGGGCCAGCGGTGGGGTCGGCTCGCCGCTCACGCCGGCTCCCGACGTACCGGAGTCAGGGCGGACAACTGCCCCTCGATCCGGTCGGCGTCACCCAGCACCACGGTGACCGCCTTCGCCGGGGCCAGGTAGCGGGCGGCAACCTCGGCGACGTCGTCCACGGTCGCCTTCGCCAGCCGGGCGGCATGCTCGGCGAGGAAGTCCAGGCGCAGCCCGTTGCCCGCGTACGCACTGGTCAACGAGGCGAGGCCGGCCTGGGTGGACATGCCCAGCTGAAGGGTGCCCAGGGCGTACTGGCGGGCCTGTTCCAGCTCGTCCGGCTTCGGCGCCAGCGTGGCCAGCCGACCCAGCTCGTACGTGGTCTCCAGCAGCGCGGGACCGGTCACCTCGGTGGCCACCTCGGCGCTGGCCACCAGCGCCGAGCCGGCGACGGAGTGCTCCACGGCCGAGTGCGGCCCGTACGTGTAGCCCTTGTCCTCGCGGATGTTCTCCGTCCAGCGGGATGAGAAGTAGCCCCCGAAGAGCAGGTTGGCCAGTTGCAGCGCGGCATGGTCGGGATGGGTGCGGGGCACCGCCGGCAGCGCGACGCGCAGCGACGACTGCACCGAACCGGGCCGGTCGACCAGCAGCAGCGGGCCGGGCTCCAACGGCGGGGCGGGCGGCAACTCCACCCGGTGCCCATCGCCCTGCCAACCGGCCAGGGCCAGCTCGGCGGCGTCCAGCGCCCGTTCCGGCTGCAGGTCGCCGACCAGCACCAGCACCGCGCCCGCCGGGTGGACCCGCTCGGCGTGCAGCCGGCGCAACGCCGGTGGGCGGACGGCTCGGACCTGATCGGGCTCGGGGGTCTGCACCGCGTACGGGTGGCGGCCGTAGATCCGCTTGAGCAGGGCCGTCCGGGCCAGGTGGGCCGGTTGGCTCTGGGCGACCTGGATCCGGTCGACCAGCCGGTCCCGCTCGGTGTCGACCCACTCGGTCGGGTAGGCGGCCCCGGTCAGCACGTCGGCGAGGATCTCGAGCATCCGGCCCAGGCCGGTGACCAGGCCCGCCCCGGAAAGCATCAGCCGGTCCGGGTCGATCCCGGCGGAGAGCCCTCCGCCGACCTTCTGCAGTTCGGCGGCGATCTGGGTGGCGGTGTGGGTCGCGGTGCCGGAGAGCAGGGTCTGCGAGAGCATCGCGCCCCGGGCCAGGTGCGCACGCCCGAACGGCATCCACAGCCGCAACTCGACCAGCGGGACGGCGGGACGGCGGACCGCGATCACGGTCAGCCCGTTGGGCAGCGTCCGCTCGGCCTGCTTCGGCAGCTTCAGCCTGCGGGTGGGGCCGAGCGGCGGCAGGCCGCGCGGCGCGGCGGGCACGACGGTCGTCGTCACCGAGCCTCCTCCGTCCGCGACTGCGGGGCTCGCAAACCCGGCTCACTCCTCGCGCTCACCAAGCCCACCCCCGTCCGCGACTGCGGGGCTCGCAAACCCGGCTCACTCCTCGCGCTCACCTGGCACCTCCGGGGATGACCTCGACTGCGGCGCGGCGCTCCGGCCGCAGGGTGGCGGCGGCGGCGCGTACCTGCTCCTCGGTGACCTCACCAACGAGCCGGGGCAACTCGTTGAGCAGGCCCGGCTCGCCCCGCTGCTGCTCCAGCACCGCCATCCGCAGCGCCCGGCCGAGCACCGCGTCGGTGTCGCGCAGCAGGTGGGTGGCCATCCGGGCCTGGGTGCGGGCCAACTCGCCGTCGGTCAGCCCGTCGGTGGCGAGCCGGTCCAGTTCCTCGTCGATCGCGCCCAGCACCTTGTCCACGTCGCCGCCGGGCGGCAGATGCGCCTGGAGCAGCAGCGCGGTGGGGTCGCGTACGTCGAAGGGATCGCCCATGAAGCCCAGGTAGCCACCGAGGCCGGTGACCGTACGGTCCCGCTGGACCAGCCGCTCGACCAGCCGGGACGCGTCGCCGTCGGTGAGCACCTCGGCCAGCACCACGTACGGCAGGTAGCCGGCGAAGTCGTCGATCGGGTCGGGCACCCGCCAGGCCCCGGCCACCGCCGGCAGCGGCGCCAGCGCGTCGGTGTAGGCGTGCCGCCGCTCGACGGTCAGGTCCGGTTCGGCGAAGTCGGGGCGGGTCGGCGCGGGGCGGGCCGGCACGTCACCGAAGTGCCGCTCGACCAGGGTGGTCGCCTCGGCCACGTCAATGTCGCCGCTGACCGCCAGGACGGCGTTGCCGCTGGCGTAGTAGCGGCGGAAGAAGTCGGCGGCGTCGGCGACGGTCGCCGACTCCAGGTCGTCGAAGGAGCCGTAGCCGTCGTGCGCGTTGGGGAAGGTGTCGAACATCACCGGCGGCAGGGTCAGCCAGGGGAACCCGCCGTACGGCCGGTTGAGCACGTTGACCCGGATCTCC
The DNA here is from genome assembly GCF_004348595.1 of Micromonospora sp. KC723. Classification (GTDB taxonomy): domain Bacteria; phylum Actinomycetota; class Actinomycetes; order Mycobacteriales; family Micromonosporaceae; genus Micromonospora. The sequence continues at coordinate 12,795 of NZ_SMKD01000110.1, read as the reverse complement.
TCCTTGACCACGTCGACCTGGTTGCGCAGGTTCTCCTCGGTCAGCCGGGGGCCGCGCATCCGGTCGGCCTCCAGGAACAACGCCCGTTCCAGCGCGTTGGCCGGCAGCGTCTCGTAGTAGTCGGTGTAGTCGAGGTGGGTGGAGCCGTTGAAGGTCCCGCCGGCGCCCTGGACGTGCCGGAAGTGGGCCAGCTTCTCCAGGTTCTCCGAACCCTGGAACATCAGGTGCTCGAAGAGGTGGGCGAAGCCGGTCCGCCCCTCCGGCTCGGATCGGATACCGACGTCGTAGACGACCGCCACCCCGATCACCGGGGCGCTGCGGTCGGGGGTGAGCACCACCCGCAGGCCGTTGTCGAGGCGGAACCTCTCGACGGGGTACTTCGTCGCTGGAATCTTCGCTCTCCGCGTCGGCACGTGATCGACCCTAACGCGTCCGCGCTCCCGCCACCGGCGACCCTTCCGGGCCGCGCCGGGACCGGCCCTGCCCGGCGGCCGGTGCGGCCCCGAGGGTCGTCGCGCGCTTCCTCGGTCCGGCGGAACAGCCGACTTCCCAGCAGGGCCGCGTCCTGCATGGTGGACGGCTCTTGACGCCGCCCGCAGGCTGTCCCAGCATTCCTATCGACTAAGTAGGGATACTGGGATTGGATGAACGATGAGACGGCTACCCTTCCGCCGGTTGGTCTCCCTCGCCACCCTCGCCGTGATCGGCGTGGCGACGGCAGGGACGACCGCGGCGTGCGGTGACGACAGCGCGTCCGGCGCGTCCGGCCCGGTGACCCTGCGACTCGGCTACTTCCCGAACATCACCCACGCCCCGGCGGTGGTCGGCGTCGAGAAGGGCATCTTCGCCGAGAAGCTCGGCAGTGGCGTCAAGCTGGAGACCAAGACCTTCAACGCCGGCCCGGCCGCCATCGAGGCGATCTTCTCCGGCGCGCTCGACGCGACGTACATCGGTCCCAACCCGACCGTGAACGCCTTCTCGAAGTCCCGGGGAGAGGCCGTCCGGGTGATCTCCGGCGCCGCCTCCGGCGGGGTGGCCCTGGTCGTCAGGCCGGAGATCACCTCGGTGGAGCAGCTGCGCGGAAAGAAGATCGCAACTCCGCAACTCGGCAACACCCAGGACGTGGCGCTGCGCTACTGGCTCAAGGAGAAGGGCCTGAACACCACCAAGGAGGGCGGCGGCGACGTCACCATCGTCCCGCAGGAGAACGCGCAGACGGTGGAGACCTTCGGCAGTGGCGCGATCGACGGCGCGTGGGTTCCCGAGCCGTTCGTCTCCCGGCTGGTCAACGCCGGCGGCAAGGTCCTCGTCGACGAGCGTGACCTCTGGCCGGACCGGAAGTTCGTGATCACCAACCTGATCGTGTCCACGAGGTTCCTCAAGGCCCACCCCGACGTGGTGAAGAAGCTGGTCGAGGGGCAGGTGGCCGCGAACGAGTACGTCAACACCCGGCCGGACGAGGCCCAGCAGGCCATCTCCACCCACATCGGCCGGATCACCGGCAAGCCGCTGGACGTAAAGCTGATCAAGCAGGCGTGGCCGACGTTGGAGTTCACCAACGACCCGATCGCCTCCTCGCTCAAGACCGGGCTGGACCACGCCGTCGCGGTGGGACTCACCCAGCCGGTCAACCTCGACGGACTCTACGACCTGACCTACCTCAACGAGGTGCTCAAGGCACAGGGCAAGCGCCAGGTCGCGCAGCCGTGACGCCCACGACGACGACGCCGGAGAGCGCCACCACCGCCGTGGCGCTCTCCGGCGTGACCAAGGTGTACGGGCGCGGGACAAACGTCGTCCTCGCGTTGGACAGGGTGAGCCTCGACGTCCGGCCGGGCGAGTTCGTCTGCCTCGTCGGAGCGTCCGGATGCGGCAAGAGCACCCTGCTCAACCTCGTGGCCGGGCTGGACCGCCCCAGCGGCGGCGACATCACCGTCGCCGACGGAGCCCGCCCGGGGCTGATGTTCCAGGAGCCGGCGCTCTTCCCGTGGCTGACCGTGGAGGCCAACGTCGAGGTGCCGCTCAAGCTGCGCGGCATCCCCCGGGCGGCACGCCGGGAACGGGTGGCGGAGCTGCTGCGCACCGTCCACCTGGCCGACTTCGGTCGCAAGCGCCCGCACGAGCTGTCCGGCGGGATGCGGCAGCGGGTCGCCCTGGCCCGCACCCTCGCCCTGGACACTCCGGTGCTGCTGATGGACGAGCCGTTCGGCGCGCTGGACGCGATGACCCGCGACATCCTCCACGACGAACTGGAACGGATCTGGACCGAGCGCAACCTCACCGTCCTCTTCGTGACCCACAACGTCCGCGAGGCGGCCCGGCTCGCCGACCGGATCATCCTGCTCAGCAGCCGGCCCGGCCGGATCATCTGGTCCACCGACGTGGCCGTGCCCCGGCCCCGGCGCATCGACTCCCCCGAGGTCGCCGCGATCGCGGCCGAGGTCACCGATCGGCTCCGTACGGAGGTGGGCCGCCATGCCGCCTGACACCCTGACCCGCACCGACGCGGAACTCTCCGGACTGGACGCACTGGAGATCGCCGGCCGGCAGAAGGAGACCTCCCGGGGCGCCCGGATCTGGGCGGCCACCTGGCCGAAGCTCGCCGCGCTGGCGCTGGCCGTCGCGATCTGGCAGCTCGTGGTCCTGAGCGGTTGGAAGCCGCCCTGGTCGCTGCCCGGCCCGCTGGTGGTCGGCGAGGAACTGCTCCGGCAGGCCGGCAGCGCCCAACTCTGGGACGGCATCGCCGTCACGCTGCGCCGGGCCGCCGTCGGGTACGTCTTCTCGGTCGCCGTGGGCCTGCTGGTCGGGCTCGCGGTCGCCCGGTCGACGGTGCTGCGGGCGGCCATCGGCTCGATGATCACCGCCCTGCAGACCATGCCGTCGATCGCCTGGTTCCCGTTGGCGATCCTGCTGTTCGAGCTGAGCGAGAAGGCGATCTTCTTCGTGGTGGTGCTCGGCGCCGCGCCGTCCATCGCCAACGGCGTGATCGCCGGGGTCGACTACGTCCCTCCGCTGCTGCTGCGGGCCGGCCGCAACCTCGGCGCCCACGGGCTCGGCCTCTACCGGTACGTCATCGCGCCCGCCGCGCTGCCGGCCATCGTCGCCGGGCTCAAGCAGGGCTGGGCGTTCTCCTGGCGCAGCCTGATGGCCGGCGAGCTGCTGGTCGTCGGCATCTCGCAGACCTCGCTCGGCGCGCAGCTCACCTACGCCCGGGAACTGGCGGACTCCCCGTGGCTGCTCTCCACCATGATCGTGATCCTGGTGATCGGCCTGCTGGTCGACGCGGTCTTCGGCGCGGCCGACACGGCGATCCGCCGCCGCTGGGGCGTCCTCGACCAGGCCGGTCGGTGACCGGCGCACCGAGACCCGCCTCAGCCGGCGGTCAGCCCCACGGCCGGCGCCCCCGCGCCGCCGGGGCTGTGCAACTCCACCAGCCCCACCGGCGCGCCCCGGCCCGGCCGCGGATGCCAGGGTGCGAACGCGGCGACCATGGCGAGCAGCAGGCCCGCGCCCGCCACCGCCAGCACCACCATCAGCTCACGCACCGCCCCCGAGTCGGCGTCGCCCACCATGTCGACCTTTCCGAGCCGGCCCCCCGGTCGGCTCTTCCCCCGGGGGAGAGCATCGATCACCCGCCGGCCCGGCGACAGTCGCCGATCGGACGCACTTCCGCCGCCTTACCGACTCATCCCCCCACACCGTCACCGACCGCACCCCTCCGGTCGCCCCGCGTCCGGACGGGTGCCGGGTGGGACGGACCGCAGGCGGCGTCGACGGCGGCCGGCGTCAGGCGGTACGGGGACGACGCGGGCGGCGTGAACGTCCCGACGCCCGGTGCGCCTGCCCCGCCGTACGCGGGCGGGCGGTCGGGGCCGGCTGCGGGGCGACGATGGTCACCGGCATCCCGGACGGCTCCCTGGCCCCGGTGACCCGGGCCAGGGCCTCGTCGCCGAGGCGCACCTCAGTGGACTGGGGCTTGATGCCGGCCACGCTCATCAGCCGGGAGACGTCCCGGCGCTGCTCCGGCAGAACCAGGGTGACCACCGTGCCGGACTCCCCCGCCCGGGCGGTACGACCGCCCCGGTGCAGGTAGTCCTTCGCCTCGGTCGGCGGGTCCACGTTGACCACCATGTCGAGGCCGTCGACGTGGATGCCCCGGGCCGCCACGTCGGTCGCCACCAGGGCGGTGACCTGGCCGGTGCGGAACTGCTCCAGGATCCGGGTCCGCTGCGGCTGCGACTTGCCCCCGTGCAGGGCCGCGGCGCGTACCCCCTTGGCCAGAAGCTGGCGGGCCAGCCGGTCGGCGCGGTGCTTGGTCCCCATGAACAGGATGGTGCGGCCCTCGCGGGCGGCGATCTGGGTGAGCGCGGCGGGCTTGTCGACCGCGTCGACGTGCAGCACGTGGTGGGTCATCGCGGTCACCGTGGCGGTGCCCGGATCGACCGAGTGCGAGACGGGGTTGGTCAGGAAGCGGCGGACCAGCCGGTCCACGCCGCCGTCGAGGGTGGCCGAGAAGAGCATTCGCTGGCCCTTCGGGTCGACCTGCTCCAACAGCTTGGTGACCTGCGGCAGGAAGCCCATGTCGGCCATCTGGTCAGCCTCGTCCAGGACCGTGACGGCGACCTCGCCGAGACGGGCGTCACCGCGGTTGATCAGGTCGTGCAGCCGTCCGGGGGTGGCCACGACCACCTCGGCACCGGCGCGCAGCGCGTCCGCCTGCCGCTGGAGCGACAGGCCGCCGACGACGGTGGCGCAGCGCAGCCCGAGGGCAGCGGCGTACGGGGCCAGCGCGGTGGTGACCTGCTGGGCCAGTTCGCGGGTCGGTACCAGCACCAGCGCCAGCGGGCGGCCGGCCCGAGCCCGGCGACCGGCGGTGCGGTGCAGCACGGGCAGCCCGAAGGCGAGGGTCTTGCCGGAACCGGTACGGCCCCGACCGAGCACGTCCCGGCCGGCGAGCGAGTCCGGGAGGGTCGCCGCCTGGATCGGGAACGGGTCGTTGATGCCCTGCGCGGCCAGCTCGGCGACGAGCGCGGGAGCCAGGCCGGTGGCGGCGAAACTGGGAATGGTCATGGTCATGCGCGATGCCTTCCTCGACGCGGCACGTGTCGAGGGAGGGCGCCGCCGAGGCGACGCGGTCACCGGCGGACATGTCCGCCGGGACTCACAAGCACGAACCGAAAGGGTACGGGCGGTCCGCCGCAGCGCGCCGCACCGCCGGAGCGGGTGGGCGGCGCGGCGGACCGGCCCGTCACCACGCCCGGAGGGCGCGGAGGGTGTTACCGGTCGATCCGAGGATCAGAGCGGGCGGATGTTCTCCGCCTGCGGGCCCTTCTGGCCCTGGGTCACCTCGAACTCGACGCGCTGGTTCTCGTCCAGGCTGCGGTAGCCGGAGGACTGGATCGCCGAGAAGTGGGCGAAGACGTCCGCGCCGCCGCCGTCCGGGGTGATGAAGCCGAAGCCCTTGTCAGCGTTGAACCACTTGACGGTACCAATTGCCATGTGTTTCGTCTCCTTGACGGAACGTTCGCACCCGCACCTGTTGCGGGCCGAAAAGGTGCACACCGTACGCGATTGCACGGCGTAGCTGTCGCTGCTGGTCGCCCCGCCCGGAGAACTCCGGACACAACAAAGAGCGCCCGGGGCCACAATCCGCCAGGCGCACACAGAGTCTCTGGAAACCAAAACTGCAACGCTGTCAACGTACCACGGATTCTCAAGCTTGCCACCCCCCGGGGGCAACTTCGGGCACGCCGGCAATGAGCGCGGTGAGGCCGTCGGCGTCGAGCAGGTCGGCCGGGCGCACCGTGACGCCGTCCCGGACATAGTGGAAGGCGGCCCCCACCCGGTCGACCGGCACCCCGGCCAGCTCCGCCCAGGCCAGCCGGTAGACGGCGAGCTGCACGGCGGCCACCTCCGCCTCCCGCCCGACAGGCTGCCGACCGGTCTTCCAGTCGACCACGTCGTACCGGCCGCCGGGGCGGGCGAAGACGGCGTCCATCCGGCCCCGGACCACCACACCGGCGATGAGCGTGGCGAACGGGACCTCCACCTCGACCGGCACCCGGTCGGCCCACTCGCTGGCCAGGAAGCGCTCCTGGAGTTCGGTCAGCGCCGCGTCGGGCGCGGCGTCCGCGTCGGCCGCGCCGGGCAGTTCGTCGACGTCGAGCAGCCGGTCCGCGCCGAAGCGCTGCTCCAGCCAGGTGTGGAAGGCGGTGCCCCGCCGGGCGTACGGGTTGGGGGCGGTGGGCATCGGCCGGCGCAGCGTACGGGCCAGCGCCGCCGGATCCCGGCGCAGCGCCACCAGCTGCGTCACCGAGAGGTGCCCGGGCAGCGCAACCTCCACCGCCTCGGCCTGCCGCAGCAGCTCGGCACGCTCGGCGAGGAGCAGGTCCGCCTCCTGCCGCCAGCGCGTCACCTCGGGGTCGTCCCCGGCCGGATCCGCGGCTTCCGCGCCGATCGGCCCGGAGCCCGCCACCGGACCGGCCGCCGGGTCGGGGACCAGCTCGCGGTGGGCCGCCGCCGGGTCGGCGAGGTAACGGCGGACCAGCGTCGCCGCCTCGGTCAACGCCGGCCGGCGGACGCCCAGCGGGTCGGCCGGCCACTCGGCCCGCAGCACCATCTCGGTGGTGGGGTTGACCGCGTCGCCGGCCGGCTCGGGCGTCCACTCGTCGACCAGGTGGCCGTCCCCGCCGTCGAGGCAGGCGTCGTGCACCTCGCGCAGGAAGACCGACGGGCCGCGGAACCGCTTCGTCCCCTCCCCCCACCAGTAGCCGGAGCAGAGCAGCAGCCGGCGCGGGCGGGTCACCGCCACGTACGCCAGCCGACGCTCCTCCCGTTCGTCGTGCGCCCGCCAGGCGTCGGTGAAGTCCTCCAGCGCCCGGGCCACCCCGCGCTGGTCCTGCGCCTGCGTCAGGGCCAGCGCGGGCAGCCCGTCGGCGTCCCCGCGCAGTGGGAACGGCAGCGCGCCGAGCCCACCCAGCCAGTGGTCGGAGTTGCGCACCGGGCCGGGCCAGACGCCCCGGGTCAGCCCGGCCACCGAGACGACGTCCCACTCCAGTCCCTTGGCGGCGTGCGCGGTGAGCACCTGTACCGCCCCCGACACCACCTCGACCTCGCCGGGGGCCAGGCCGCGCTCCTCGTCCTCGGCGGCGGCGAGGTAGGCCAGGAAGCCGGCGAGGGTCGCGCCGGGAGTCTCCCCGCCGAACCGGGCCGCGACGTCGCCGAGGGCGTCCAGGTGGCCCCGGGCCAGGCCGGCGTCGCCGGTGCCGTCCCGGCCGGCCCGGACCGCCACCTCCACGTCCAGGCCGATGGTCCGCTCGATGTCCGCGATGAGTTCCGGCAGCGTCTGGTCCAGCCGGTAGCGCAACAGCGCCAGCTCCATCGCGTACGACCGCAGCCGGGCGTAGCCCTCCGCCGAGTACGCCTGCGCCGGTCCCAGGTCGGCCAGCGCCTCGACCAGGGTCGCCTCGTCCAGCGCGTCCACGGTGATCTCCGGCCCGTCGTCGCCGGTCCGCTCCCGCCGGGCCCTGGCGATGGCCCGGGCCCGCCGGTGCAGGGCGACCAGGTCGCGCGGCCCGATCCGCCAACGCGCGCCGGTGAGCAGCCGCAGCAGCGCCGCCCCGTCGGTCGGGTCGGCGAGCACCCGCAGGGTGCAGACGACGTCGCGGACCTCGGGGGTGTCCAGCAGGCCGCCCAGGCCGACCACCTCCACCGGCAGCCCCCGGGCGCGCAGCGCCGCCTCGATCGCCGGGATCTGGCTGCGCAACCGGACCAGCACGGCGGTGGTGGGGCGGCGCGGCACCGGGATGTGCTCGGGCAGCGCGTGCGGCATCCCGGCCGCCCCCCGCCAGGCGGTCAGCACGCTGTCGGCGATCCAGTCGGCCTCGTCGGCGTACGTGTGCAGCAGTGCGCAGTGGACGGTGCCCGCGGCGTGGCCGCGCGGGCTGCGGTGCGGGATCGGATCCCGGACGCTCAGCGCCGCGTGCAGCTCCGGCACCCGGGCACCGGCGGCGCGCAGCGGGACGGAGAGCGCGTTGGCCACGCCGAGGATCTCCGGCCGGTTGCGCCAGCTCGTGGTGAGCCCGAGCACCTCGGCCGGGGCGCCGCCGACGCGGGCGAACTCGGTGGGGAACCGGTCCAGGGTGCCGGCGCTGGCCCCGCGCCAGCCGTAGATGGACTGGCACGGGTCACCAACCGCGGTGACCGGATGGCCACCCCCGAAGAGCGCGTTGAGCAGCACCACCTGGGCGTGGCTGGTGTCCTGGTACTCGTCGAGCAGCACCACCCGGAAACGGTCCCGCTCGATCGCCCCCACGGCGGGATGGTCGCGGGCCACCCGGGCGGCCCGGGCGAGCTGGTCGGCGAAGTCCATCGCCTCGAAGTCGTCCTTGCGGCGGGCGTACGCCCGGACCAGCGGCAGCAGCTTCAGCCGGGTCTGCTGGAGCTGCAACGCCTTCCGCACGTCGGCGTAGACCCGGCCGGGGCGGGACTGGACGTCGGCGAAGAAGCGGCCGGTCCAGGCGGCGAGATCGTCCGGGTCGACCAGGTGCTCGTCCAGCTCGCCGGCGAGGGCCAGCACGGCGTCGGTGACGCTGCTCGGCATCCGGTCCACCTCGGACATGTCGCCGTCGTAGTTGCGCACCAGCAGGTCGACGAGCTGCCAGCGGGACGCCTCGGTGAGCAGCCGGGTGGTCGGCTCGTACCCGGCGCGCAGCCCGTGCTCGGCGACGATCCGCCCGGCGTACGAGTGGTAGGTGGAGACGGTCGGTTCGCCGGCGAGCGGGTCGTCCAGCGGATCGCGCCCGCGCCGCCCCAGCCGTCGTACGAGTTGGTCGAGCCGGGCCCGCACCCGGTGCGCCAGCTCACCGGCCGCCTTGCGGGTGAACGTGAGGCCGAGGATCTGTTCCGGCCGGACGTACGAGTTGGCCACCAGCCAGACCACCCGGGCGGCCATCGTCTCGGTCTTGCCCGAGCCGGCGCCCGCGACCACCAGCAGCGGCTCGACCGGGGCGGAGATGATCGCCGCCTGCTCCCGGGTCGGGGCGGGCAGCCGCAGCAGCTTCGCCAGCTCGACGGGTGTGTAGCGCGGCCCGGAGTCGGGGGTGCGGGGCACCGGGGCGGCGGTGCCGAACAGCGCGGGCTGGCTCACCGGGGTGCCTCCGTCGATGTGGCGTCCGGCCCGCCCGCCGGCTGGCGGTCGGGGGCGGCCAGGCACGGGGGCTCGCTCGTCACGTTCACGGCTGCTCCGGGGGACGGCTCGCCGGCGGTTCCACGACCTGACGGCCCTGCCCGGAAACCGGGCAGCTGGTACGCACCGGGCACACCCGACACTTCGAGTTGGCGACCGCGGCGAAGGTCGCGGCGGCCATCGTGTCGGCGGTACGCCGCACCAGCGCGGTGGCCCAGCCGGCCTCGGGGCCCTGCCCGGCGGCGGCCTGGGTCTGCTCCCTGGCGTCCTTCGCCCCGGTGCCGAGCTGCACCAGCGCCGCACCGCCGGGCTCGTCGCCGAACTCGGCGAACGCTCCCGCCTCGACCGCCGCCTGGTACGCGCCGAGCTGCGGGTGCTCGGCCACCTCCCGCTCGGTCACCGCGGTGGACTTCCCGGTCTTCAGGTCGATCACCACGAGCCGGCCGTCGGCATCCACCTCCAGCCGGTCCACCCGGCCGGCCAGTTCGACCGGACGGGTCGGGTCGTCGAGTCGGACGGCGAACTCGTGCTCGATGGCGAGCAGCCGGCGTGGGTTGCCCGCCAGCCAGCGGAGCAGCTTGTCCACCATGGCCTCGGCGCGTTCCCGCTCCGGGCCCACCATCCACCGGGCGGCCAGCTCGATCGCGTCGAACCGGGCGGACACGTACTCCAGCAGGGCGGCACGGTCGGCGGTGGCGTCCTCGGCGAGCATCGCGGCGGCGTGCACCAGGTTGCCGACGCCCTGCGCGGTGCTGGCCGGGCCGCTGCCGCCGTGCCGTTCCAGCAGCCAGCGCAGGCTGCACCGCAGGGCGCTCTCCATGGCCGACGGGGTGACCCGGACCGGTTCGCCCTCCTCGACCAGCGGCCGGTCGTCGGAGAGGCCCCGCAGCCCCCACCAGTCGTCCGGGTGGGCGCCGGGGATGCCGGCGGCGGCGAGGCGGGCCAACTCGGCCGCCGCCGCCCGCCGGCGGGTGACCGGGGCGGTCGGGTCGGTCACGGCGGTACGCAGTTCGGCCACCAGCGCCGACAGGGTCAGCGCCCGGGGCACCTGCCCGACCGGCAGTTCCCCCCGCCCGCCGTCCTCGGCGTGGCCGCCGTCGTCACCGGATCCGCCGGGCCTGTCGGACTCGCCGGGCGTACGCTCACCCGACCTGCCGGGACCCGGCGACTCGCCGACACCGAGCTCGTACAGGAACCGGCTGGGCTGCTCCTCGTGGTCGTCGCCGCCGACGGCCGCGGAGGCGACGGCGGTGACCAGCAGCCGCCGCCGGGCCCGGGTCACCGCCACGTGGAAGAGCCGGCGTTCCTCGTCCAGCAGGGCGGAGGTCTGCCCGACCAGGCCGGCCCGGGCGCCGGCGTCGTCGGCCCGGCCGGCGAGGACGTCGACCAGCCGCTCCGAGCCGAGCAGGCTGCCCCGCAGCCGCAGGTCGGGCCAGACGCCCTCCTGGACCCCGGCCACCGCGACCAGGTCCCACTCCAGGCCCTTGGCGGCGTGCGCGGTCAGCAGCCGGACGGCGTCGCCCCGGTCGGCGCTGGCGGCCAGGGTGTCAGCGGGCAGGTCCTGGCCGAGCACGTGGTCGAGGAAGACCTCGGTCCGCGCACCGGGCAGGCGGTCGGTGAACCGGGCCGCCGCGTCGAAGAGCACCAGCACGGCGTCCAGGTCGCGGTCGGCGGCCTCCGCCCGCCAGCGCTGGGCGGTCTCGTGCTCGCCGGTTGCGGCCCGTCCCCGGTTGATCGCACCGGCCCAGCGTTCGGCCAGCCCGCTGGCCTGCCACACCGCCCAGAGCACGTCCTCGGCGGTGGCGCCGGGATCGGCCGCGGCCCGCCGCGCGGTGGCCAACAGCTCCGCCACCGTACGGGCGGGCTCCACCCAGCGCCGGTCGATTCCGGCCAACTCTGCCGGGTCGCGCAGCGCCGCCACGATCAGCTCCCCGGAGGGGCGACGGTCGCCGGCGGCCAGCGCGAGGGCCCGCAGCCCCTGCCGCAGCCGCCGCTCGGCCAACGGATCGGCGCCGCCCAGCGGGGAGTGCAGCAGGGCGACCGCCGCCTCCTCGTCGAGCCGTTCCGGCTCCAGCGCGCAGCGCAGGAGGAGCAGCAGCGGCGCGACCGCCGGTTGCAGGTGCAGCGGCAGGTCCTCCCCGTGCACGACGGTCGGCACCCCGGCGGTGTGCAGGGCTCGGCGCAGCGAGGGCAGGTGCAGGTGGGTGGAGCGGACCAGCACCGCCATCTCGGACCACGGCACGCCGTCGAGCAGGTGCGCGGTACGCAGCGCGTGGGCGAGCCAGGCGGCCTCGCTGGTGGTGGAGCGGAAGGTGCGCACCTCGACGGCGCCGGGCGGGGTGTCGGGCAGCGGACGCAGCCGCCGGTGCGCCGCCGGCCCGCGCAGCCGCCGGGCCAGCCGCCCCGCCGCCCCGAGCAACGCCGCGCCGGCCCGGTAGGACGTGGTCAGCGTGACCTGCGCGGCCGGCGCTCCGGAGACGGTACGGAACCGGTGCGGGAAGCCGCCGACCAGGGCCGGGTCGGCACCGCGGAAGGCGTACGTGGAGGAGTCCGGGTCGGCGAACACCACCAGGGGCTTGCCGCCACCGGCGATCACGGCGAGCAACTCCTGCTGGGCCGGGTCGGTGTCGGCCAGTTCGTCGACGTAGACGTGGGCCAACCGGCGGCGCTCGGCGTCGAGCAGCTCCGGATCGTCGAGCAGCATGCCGGTGGCGGCCCGGACCAACTCGGCCGGGTCGTACGCGACCGAGCCGCGGTTGCTGACGTCGCGCAGGGCGAGGACGGCGACGTACTCCCGGAGGAAGCGGGCGGCGGCCGGCCAGTCGGCGCGCCCCAGCCTCTCTCCCAGCCGGGCCAGTTCGACCGGGCCGACACCCCGCTCGGCGGCCCGCATCAACAGGTCGCGCAGCTGCGCGGCGAAGGCCCTGGTCCGCAGGGCGGGGCGCAGATCCTCCGGCCAGCCGACCGGGTCGTCGCCGGGCTCCTCGCCGACCACGTCGAGCAGCTCCCGGATGATCAGATCCTGCTCGGGGCCGGTGAGCAGCCGGGGCGAGGGCTCACCCCGCTCGGCGGCGGCCCGGCGCAGCAGCCCGAACGCGTACGCCGGGAAGGTGCGCACCAGCGGCTCGCGCAGAACCCGGTGGCCGTCGGCGGCGATCCGCGCCTCGATCCGGTGGCGCAGGTCGGTGGCCTGCCGGCGGGCGAAGGTGAGCACCAGGACCCGCTCCGGGTCGATGCCCTCGGCCACCCGGGCGGCGACCGCCTCGACGAGGGTGCTGGTCTTGCCGGTGCCCGGACCGCCGATGACCAGCATCGGCCCGTCGGTGTGCGCGACGACCCCCGCCTGGAGCGGGTCGAGCCGCCCCCGAAGTTGCCCGTGCGCCGGGTACGCGGCATCGCCCGCCGGCCCCGCGGACCGCAACTCCCCCTCGGTGCCCGCGCCGACCCGACCGTCGCCCTCGGTCGGCCCGCCGGGCCGACGGTCCCCCCGAACCGTCGCGGCGGACCGCCCGTCGTCCGGGACCGGTCCGGCAGGCCGGCGCACCAGCCGGTACCCCTGCACCCCCACATCCCACCACGCCCGTACGACACCCGCCTCCACCCCACCC
>NZ_SMKD01000010.1 GCF_004348595.1 Micromonospora sp. KC723 | reverse complement strand
GCCCACCACGACCCCGCCCACGGCCGGCCCGGCAGCGTGCCTGGTCTCCTGGACGGTCAACCAGTGGACCGGTGGGTTCACCGCTGACGTACGGATCACCAACCGGGGGCCGGCGGTGACCGGGTGGACGTTGACCTGGTCGTTCGGGGCCGACCAGCGGGTCATCAGCGCCTGGAACGCCCAGGTCAGCCAGTCCGGGGCCGCGGTCACCGCCCGCAACGTCGCGTGGAACGGCAGCCTTCCCCAGGGCGGCACGGCCAGCTTCGGCCTCCAGGGCAGCTACGGCACGGGCAACCCGCCGCCGACCGGCTTCCGGCTCAACGGCACTGCCTGCCAGATCGGCTAGCGCCGGTCAGGTCGCGGTCGGGTGGGTCGCCGGCGGCGCGGACCGCTCGGCACCCACCATCCGGCGCGGACCGCATCGCCGCACGCTCCACATCGAGCCGTGACGCAACGGGGCACGGCCGACGCCGGGCAACACGGCGAGCTGTCGACACCTGCGGCGAACGGCTACCTGCACCCGGCCGAGACGCCCGGCCTCGGGGGTGGACATCGACGAGGAGGCGGCGGCGGCCCGGTGCCCGTACTCGCCGGCGTACCTGCCGTGAACCGGTTGCCAAACGGCACCGTACACCCGTGGTGCGGCCGGGCGGGTCAGTGGATGCGGCGCCCCCGCGCGTCCGGCACCCCCGACTTGCGGAAGAAGTACGTGTTGATCTGGTCGCGCCACTCGACGGCGCAACGCAGCTGCTCGTCGAGGCGCTCGGCCACCCGCTCGTACACCGCCGGGTCGATCACCCCGGCGAGCCGCCGCCACCGCCGGCGCATCCGCTCCACCTGCCGGACACCGGCGAAGTGGGTGTCGTAGATGTGCTGCACCACCGTCACGCCGCTGCGCAGGACGTGCCCGTACGGCACGTGGTGGAAGAAGAGCAGCAGCTCGTCCGGGCACCGCCGACGTGACTCGTACACCTCCGACCACGGCGGCGGGTACTGCCCGGTGAAGCCCGTCCCGGTGGCCCGGGTACGGTCCACGCCGACGCCGTCGCGGTCGGCGAAGTGGTAGGTGCCCCACGGCGTGTACTCGTACCCGTCGACGTCCGGGCCGTAGTGGTGCCCGGGACGGACCATGAACCCGACACCCAGCGGGGCGGTGTACCGCTCGTAGGTGCGCCAGGAGTCGTCCAGCACCGCGTGCAGCGTCTCCCGCACCAGCGCCGGGTCGCCCGTGGTGGACGGCGGAAAGGTCAACCCGATCCACTCGTCGAGGACCGCGGTCGGGTCGAGACCCGGATCCCAGGCGAGCCGGCCGAAGGCGTACAGGTTGGCCTGGGCGAGGGGGTGGCCGGTCCAGAACGGGTCGTCGCCCACATTGGAGACCGCGACCAGGCCGCCGCCGGCCGCCAGGTCCGCCACGGTACGTCCGTCCGGACCCCACGGCCGAAACCTGAGCACCTCGCTCCACCACGGAGCCAGGTAACAGGCGTGCCGCTGCTGGCCGGTGTACTCCTGGGTGACCTGCAACTCCACCGCCAGCCGGGTGGCCGGCATGGCGGCGAGCACCGGGGAGACCGGCTCGCGCGGCTGGAAGTCGATCGGACCGTACTTCACCTGCAGGATCACGTTGTCCCGGAACCGCCCGTCCAGCGGGACGAAGTGGTCGTACGCGGCGCGGGCCCGGTCGGTGGAACGATCCCGCCAGTCCTGCTGGTGCTGGTAGACGAACGCCCGCCAGTGCACCACTCCCCCGTGCGGGGCGAGCGCCCCGGCGAGCAGGTTCGCCCCGTCGGCGTGGTCACGCCCGTACGCGAAGGGGCCTGGCTGCCCCTCCGAGTCGGCCTTCACCAGGTAACCGCCGAGGTCCGGGATGCGGTCGTACACCCGCGCCGTGGTGGTCTCCCACCAGCGGCGCACCCGCTCGTCGAGCGGGTCGGCGGTGGGCAGTCCACCGAGGAGCACCGGGGCGGCGAAGGTCACCGACAGGTGCGCCCACACGCCGTACGGGCGCAACACGTCGGCGATCCAGGCGACGTCGTCGAGCCGGTCGGTGAGCAGCCTCGCCTCGGTGGCGTGCACGTTGACGTTGTTCACCGCGACCGCGTTGACCCCGCAGGAGGCCAGCAGCCGCCCGTACGCCCGCACCCGCTCCCGGTCCCGCAGCGCGACGCCGTCGCGCCAGAAGATCGAACCACCGGCGTAGCCCCGCTCCACCTGTCCCATCACCGGGTGCCGGGCCACGTTGTCCCAGTGGTCGAGCATCCGCCGGCGCAGCGCGGGCCGGTGCCGCTGCGCAGCCCGCACGTCGAGGGCTCCCGCACCCAGCCGGACCAGGTGGAACAACCCGTACAGCAGGCCGGCCGGCGCGTCGGCCAGCACCACCGTCACGCCGTCGACCCGGGTCAGCAGGAACCCCTCGTCGTCGAGGGGCACGCCGTCGTCGGCCCAGGCCGCCGACGCCGGCAGCGGTTGCGCGCCCCGCAGCGCGAACACCAGGTCGACATGGTCGTCGGCGGGGCCGGGGGGCGGCGACACCGCCACCCCGGCCCGGACCCCCGGGGTGAGGGGACCGACACCCGACGCGGCGCCGGATTGCGCCGGATGCCGGTCCCCCGTACGCCGGGCCTGCCCGCCGTGGGTCGCGCAGGCCCGGGCGACCTCGTCGAAGACGGTGTCCACGAGCAGGCCAGCGCCGTGCACCAGGACGCGGCACCCGCCGACCGTCCGGAACGCCGCCGGCGGCAGCCAGGCGGGGTGCACGTCACTCACCGGGTGAACTCCTCGCGCACGGTGTCGATCACCGGTTCGTTGACCCGCAGGAACGCCAGCACCAGCACCGAGCCGAGCAGCGCCAGCACCGCCTCCGAGAAGACCGCGGTGATCCCGGTCGCGGCGGCCAGCAGGAGCAGGTTGCCGACCGTGGCGCTCGGGGAGCGCACCAGCAGGTGCGGCGCGAGCCGGAGCACGTCCCGGGTGCGGAAGGTGAACAGGGCGGTGACCACCAGCGCCTGGGCGGCGCAGAGGGCCACCAGCGCGCCGACGCCAAGCAGCGGCACCGCCCACCAGGACGGCACGGCCACGGCGTCGAGGTGGGCGAGGTTCACCGCGATGACGGTCAGCCACAGCAGCGCGGGCGCCCAGATCCGCAGCACTGCCGGCAGGTTGGCCCGGTAGCCCCGCCAGAAGAGCGCGGCGGGCCGCAGCTCGGTCAGGTCCGCAGGCTGGTGGCGCAGGGCGTACAGGGCGGCGGAGACCGCCGGGCCGACCGGGAGCAGGCCGGCCGCGACCAGCGGGAGATTGCTGACGTCCCGGTCGAGCAGGAGCAGCGGGACCAGGGCGGGCAGCGTGGTGAGCAGCAGCAGCAGCTCGACGACGAGCAGGATGTGCACGTACGCGGCGACACGCGACAGCGGCCCGGTGCCGAACTGCCGCCAGGTCTGGCCCGCGTCGGTCATGCCTCCTCCTCCCGGCCGGGTCGGCCGAGCAGGCGGCCCTCGTCCCACCAGGGCGGGGTCTCGTCCACCACCGGGGTCAGCTCGACCAGGGTCACCTCGTGCCGGGCGAGCCGCTCCGGCGCCCGGTCGAGGCCGGGGACGTCGACCGGCGCGTTGGCGCAGGTGCGCCAGGCGTCGGTCAGCCGGCCGACGGGGTGCTCGGCGACGCTGGTGCGCATGCTCGTCCTCCGGTCGTCGCCGGGTGGGCCGGCCGGGCGGTGTCACCGGCCGGCCCACCCGGTCAGCCGTTGCTCTTCTGGAACCGCCCGTACGCCTTGTTGACCATGTCCAGGTACTGCTCGGAGTTCTTGGCCTTCAGTTCACCGACGTAGGCGTCCCACTCGGTGAGGGGCCGCTGGCCGAGGATGAACTTCAGGCTGTTCTGGGTGACGTGGTCCTTGAGCGGGGTCTCCCAGAGCGACGCCTGCTCCCGCTCCTCGTCGGTCAGCGGGTACGGCGGCGCGACCGCGATCGGCGTGCGACCGTTCATCACCTTCTGGAACTCCAGCTCCTCCGGGGGGAAGAAGGACTGCACCAGGTCCAGCTTGCCGCCGTAGGCGAACACCCCGTTGGCGAAGCCGAAGTCCTTCTGCAGGTGCTTGCTGCCCCTGGGGTTGAGCCCGACGATGGTGACGTCCGGCGTGGGGGCCCGCCTGCCGGCGGCGTCCTTGGTGTACGTGGTCCCCTCCACACCCCACTTGGCGAACTCCTGGCCGGCGTCGGAATAGTAAAGCCAGTCGATGAACTGCATCATCGCCACGAAGTTCTTGCTCTCCCGGGCCTTCGAGGAGATCATCACGCCGCTCTCCAGGCGCGAGGCCGGGTTGATCTCACCGGCCGGGCCGACCGGCAGCGGGATCTTGACCAGCCTCGCGTTCGGCTGGGTCTTCGCCAGGTCCGGTCGCAGTTCGTTGACCAGGGTCTGCGCGTTCGCACTGATCACGAAGGACCTGCCGTTGGCGAGCTTCTGCCGGGCGGCGTCGTCGCTCTGGGTGAAGCTCTCCGGGTCCATCAGCTTCTCGGCGACGAGCTTGTTGAGGAACTGCAACATCTGCTTGTACTGCTCGCTGGCCCCGGTGTAGACGAACTTCTTCTCGCCCGGCACCCAGGTGGCGTGCTGGTAGTTCCAGCCGGCCAGGGTGCCGTACGACGCGCCGAGGAAGTTCAGCAACGCGCCGCCCGGGGTGGGCTTGCCCCACCGGTCGGAGAACGGGTACGTGTCCGGGTACCGCGCCCTCATCGCCTTGAGCATGGTGTACACGTCGTCCCAGGTCTTCGGCACCGGCAGACCGAGCTGGTCGAGGACGTCGGCGCGCACCGCCAGCGAGTACTCGTGCCAGGGCTTCTCGTGCATGCCGGGGAGCACGTAGAACTTGCCGTCGGACTGCCGCAGCGTGTCGATCTCCGGTTGCATGCGCCACTTCTCGATCTTTTCCGTGAAGTGCGGCATCAGGTCCAGGTAGTCGCTGACCGGCAGGACCGCACCGGAGGAGACGAAGGGGCTCGCCTGGGCGGGATACGTCTTCGGGATGATCATCGGCGCGTCGCCGGCCCCGATGAGCAGGCTGCGCTTCTGCTCGTAGTCACTGGCCGGCACGACCACCGGTTCGAGCTTCACGTTGGTCCGCTTGGTGATCTCCGACCAGAGCAGCCAGTCCTCCTTCAGCGGATAGAACGTGTGGTTGTTGTAGAGCATGGAGAAGGAAACCGGCTCGGTGGCGGTGAACTGGTCGCCGACGCCGTAGTCGGCCATCGCGCCGGCCCGGTTGCCAGAGAGGTCCTTGTTTGGCTCCTCCTCCGAACAGGCCACGAGGGTGAGGGTGAGCAAACCGACCACGGCAGCCGCCGCGCGGCGCCAGGTCTGCTGGAACATGGCTCGTCCTTCCGGTTCGGGTGGTGGGATTGGTGTGGAACCGATCGGCTATCCCTTGACCGCGCCGAGCATCACGCCGGACACGAAGTACCGCTGGATGAACGGGTAGACCGCCAGGATGGGCAGGGTGGTGAGCACGATGGTCACGGACTGGAGGGTGGCCGCCGCCTGGACCGCGTCGGCGTCGGCGACCCCGCCGGCGGACTGGGCCCCGGTGGCTCCGGCGATGAGGTTGCGCAGGTAGACCGTCACCGGGAACATGTCCTGCTGGTCCAGGTAGAGAAACGCGGTGAACCACGAGTTCCAGAAGGACACCGCGTAGAACAGCACCATCGTGGCGATGACCGCCTTCGACAGCGGCAGCACGATCCGCAGCAGGATGCCGTACGTGTGCAGACCGTCGACGGCGGCGGCCTCCTCCAACTCGGCCGGCAGGCTCTCGAAGAACGCCTTCATCACCAGCAGGTTGAACACGCTGATGGCGTTGGGCACCACCACCGCCCAGACGGTGTTCTTCATGCCGAGGCTGGTGATCAGCACGTAGTTCGGGATCAGGCCCCCGGAGAAGAACATGGTGAACACGGCGATCCCGACGAGCGCGCCGCGCCCCTTGAGCTGCGGCTTCGACAGCACGTACGCGTAGCAGGTGGTGAGCACGAGCGCGATGACGGTGGCCAACACCGTGTACATCACGGTGTTGCGGTAGTTCGTCCAGAACATCGCGTCGGACATGACCAACCGGTACGAGGTCAGGTCGAACCCGCGCGGCACGAGGCTCACCCGGCCCGCGATGATGTACGCCTCGTCGCTGAGCGAGCGGGCCACGATGTTGAGGAACGGGTACAGCGTCACGACCACGACGCCGGTGAGGATCACCCCGTTGATCGCCTGGAACACCCGGTACCCACGGGTCGGCCGGATCCCCCGCCGCCGGGCCGTGGGCGGGCGGCGCGCGGCGCGGTCGACGGTCACCACAGGCCCGCCCCGACCGTGCGGCGCGAGATGGTGTTCGCGGCCAGGACCAGGACCAGCCCGATCACGGCCTCGAAGAGGCCGATCGCGGCGGCGTAGCTGAAGTTGCTGGACTCGAAGCCCATCCGGTACAGGTACGTGGAGATGACGTCGGCGGTCGGGTACGTCAACGGGTTGTAGAGCAACAGGATCTTCTCGAAGCCCACCGCCAGGAAGGTGCCGATGTTGAGGATCAGCAGCGTCACCATCGTCGGCCTGATGCCGGGCAGCGTGACGTGCCAGGTCTGCCGCCACCGGCCGGCCCCGTCGATGCGGGCCGCCTCGTACAGGTTGTCGTCGATGGTGGTGAGCGCGGCGAGGTAGAGGATCGTGCCCCAGCCGACCGTCTGCCAGACCTCGGAGGAGACGTAGATGGTGCGGAACCACTCGGGTCGTTGCAGGAACGGCACCGGGTCGCCGCCGACGGCGCGGACCAGTTGGTTCACCGTCCCGTCCACCGACACCATCTGCATGACCATCGCCGCCACGATCACGATCGACAGGAAGTGCGGCAGGTAGGACACCGACTGCACGAACCGCTTGAGCCTGCGGGCCCGTACCTCGTTGAGCAGCAACGCCAGCACGATCGGCAGCGGAAAGCAGAACAGCAGGCTCAGCGTGCCCAGCACCAGCGTGTTGGTGAACACCTCCCAGAACGTCGGGTCGGTGAAGAACATCCGGAAGTACCGCAGGCCGACCCAGTACTCGCCGAAGATGCTGCCACCGGGCTTGAACCGGCGGAACGCGATCACGTTGCCGAGCATCGGCAGGTAGCGGAAGACCAGGAAGAACAGCAGCGGCAGGACGGCCAGGGAGTAGAGCTGCCAGTCCCGGCGCAGGGCCCGCCGCCAGGTCCGGCGGCGGCGTGGTCGCGGTGCGGGGGTGGCCGCCGGTGGAGACTCCCGGGCCCGCGGCGGCCGTAGTGTCTCGGACGTCATCCTCGGCCTCCTAGGCGACGGCGGCCACGACGGGCTCGACCCACGCCGAGGTCAGCAGTTCCCGCCGGTGGCCGACCGGACGTTCGGCGCCGGTCAGCCGCAGCGGCACGCTCGCCGCCGTCTCGCCGCTCGACCGGCCGAACCGCAGGTCGACCTCGCCGGGCTCGACGACGCGCCGGCCGGCCCGTCCGGTGAACGACGCGATGTCGGCCGGCACGTCGAAGGTCACGTACGCCGCCGCGCCGGGTTCCAGCGGCACCCGGGCGTAGCCGACCAGCCGTACGACCGGCCTGGTGGTCTGCGCGACCGGGTCGTGCAGGTACAACTGGACCACCTCGGTGCCGGCCCGGGATCCGGTGTTCCGGACGGTGACCCGGACCGTCACCTCGCCGTCGACCGGCCAGTCGGCCGGCTCGGCAGAACCGGCGCGCAGTTCACCGGCCGGCCCCAGCACCCCCGCGTCGGACCAGTCGAAGGTGGTGTAGCTCAGCCCGTGGCCGAACGGGTGCGCCGGGGTGGGGTCGACCGACGACACCTGCGAGCGGCGTGCCAACGGCGGCGACAGGTAGGTGGCCGGCAGGCCGCCGGCGTCACGCGGCACGCTCACCGGCAGCCGGCCGGACGGGTTCACCGCGCCGGTGAGCACCTCGGCGAGCGCCTGCCCGCCACGCTGACCGAGGAAGAACGCCTGTACGACAGCCGCCGCGGCGTCGAACTCCGGGCCCAGCGCGTAGGGCCGCCCGGCCATCAGCACCAGGACGACCGGGGTGCCGGTGGCGAGCACGGCCCGCGCCAGGTCGGCCTGCACGCCGGGCAGACGCAGGTCGGCCACGTCGCAGCCCTCGCCGGAGGTGCCCCGACCGAACATGCCCGCCCGGTCGCCGAGGGCGAGCACGCACACGTCGGCGTCGCCGGCCGCCGCGACGGCCGCCGCGATGCCGGAGGTGTCCTCGCCCGTGATGGCGCAACCCGGCTCGTGGACGACGTCGGGGACCAGGCGGGCCAGCTCGTCGCGGAGCGAGGGGATGTCCAGCCCCAGCCCGCGCTCGGGGTGCCGGACGCCGACGTGGTTGGGGAAGGAGTAACAGCCGAGCAGCGCCAGCGGGTCGTCGGCGACCGGGCCCACGAGCGCGACCCGGCGACCGGCGGGCAGCGGCAGCACCCCGTCGTTGCGCAGCAGGACGACGGACTCCCGGGCCAGGCGTAGGGCGAGGTCCCTGCTGGCCGCGTCGTCGAGGCGCAGGCTCTCCACGTCGTCCGGCAGCGCCCGCCAGTCCTCGTCGAGCAGGCCGAGCTCGACCTTCTGGATCAGCACCCGGCGCAGCGCCCGGTCCACCAGCGCCTCGTCGACCTCGCCCGCTCGGACCGCGGCCACCAGCGGGGCGCCGAAGGTGTCCACCGTGGGCAGTTCGACGTCGATGCCGGCCCGCAGGGCGAGTTGGGCGGCCTGCGCCGCCCCGCTGGCGACGCCGTGCAGGGTCTGCAGGAACCGCACCGCGAAGTAGTCGGCGACGACCGTCCCGGTGAAGCCCCACTCGTCGCGCAGCAACCCGGTCAGCAGCCCCTCGTCGGCGGCGACGGGCAGGCCGTCGATCTCGGCGTACGAGTTCATCACCGAGCGGGCCCCGCCCAGCCGCAGGGCCATCTCGAACGGCGGGAGGACGACGTCGGCGAGTTCCCGGGGGCCCATCGACACCGGGGCCAGGTTGCGCCCGCCCCGGGAGGCGGAGTAGCCGGCGAAGTGTTTGAGCGTGGCGATGACACCGGCCCGTTCCAGACCCCGCACGTACGCCGCGCCGGTCGTCCCGACCAGATACGGATCCTCGCCGATGGTTTCCTCGGTGCGCCCCCAGCGGTAGTCGCGGGTGACGTCGAGTACCGGGGCGAGGCCCTGGTGCACCCCGGCGGCGCGCATCGACCGGCCGATCCGGCCGGCCATCGCCTCGACCAGTTCGGGGTCGAAGGACGCGCCCCAGCTCAGCGGGGCCGGGTACACGGTGGCGCGCCAGGCGGCGAACCCGGTGAGGCACTCCTCGTGCACCTGCGCCGGGATCCCGAACCGGCTCGCCGCCACGATCTGCTCCTGGCTGGCGGCCAGGGAGCGCGCGCCGAGGACCGGGTCGACCGGTGCGGTGCCGAACGGCCGGGTCAGCTGGCCCAGCCCGTGCCGGATGAGGGTGCTCCACGACGGCGAGCCGTCGACCATCTCGGCCTGGTGCGGGGCGACGCCCTCCCCGGAGCCGTCGGCGCCCACCCACACCCCGACGAGCTGGGCGACCTTCTCCTCCAGAGACATCAGTGGCACGAGCGCCTCGACCCGTTCAGCCGGCGGCAACCGCGTGTCGCGCCACGCGGCGGTGCGGGCCGCCGGGCTGGTGTCGACGGGCGATTGACCTCTCATGCCGAACCCCTTAGCTGCGACGAGGCCCGCCGTCACGGGCAGGGCGACGGCGACGGCGGCGACGTCCGAAAGTTTCGGAAATATAGCCGCTCGCTTTCGGCAACCTATGGCCCACCATCAGGGCATGTCAAGGGTCCCAAAGGGAGGGAGGGTGCCCTACCCTGGGCGTACGAGCCGCGCGGGACACCGGAAGGAAGTCCCTCCCGAACTCCGGGTTCGCGGCCCGACCATGCCACAGCCTCCGAAAGTTTCGAGAATCTTGCCGAGATGATGATGGCGCTGTCCCGTCCACTCGCGCCGTAGGCCCCCGCCCCGCCCCCGCCGATCCGGCCAACTCCTGCGAGGATCCATGCCCCGGTTCGATCTCCCGCTCGACGAACTCCGGCAGTACGCGCCCACGGTCACCGAGCCCGCCGACTTCGACGAGTTCTGGCGCGACACGCTCGCCGAGGCCACCACCCGCCCGGCGCTGCTCGACATCCGACCGGAGGCAACCCACCTGCGGCTGGTCGACTCGTGGGACGTCACGTTCGCCGGCTTCGCCGGCGACCCGGTCCGGGCCTGGTACACCCGGCCGGCCGGGGTGGACACACCGCTGGCCACGGTGGTGGAGTACGCCGGCTACGGGCGCGGGCGCGGCCTGCCACACGAGCGGCTGACCTGGCCGGTGGCCGGGTACGCACACCTGCTGATGGACAACCGGGGGCAGGCCGGGCAGTACGGCGTGGGCGACACCCGGGACCCGCACGGCGCGGCCGGTGGGCCCTGGCCGGTCACCTGGGGGATTCTCCGCCCGCACGACTACTACTACCGCCGCCTGATCACCGACGCGGTCCGGGCGGTCGAGGTGGCCCGCGCCCTGCCCGGCGTCGACCCGACCCGGATCGTCGCCGCGGGCAACAGCCAGGGCGGCGGGCTCGCCCTGGCGGTCGCCGGGCTGGTCGACGACCTCGCGGCGCTGCTGGCCACCGCCCCGTTCCTCTGCCACGTCCAGCGGGCCG
Organism: Micromonospora sp. KC723; assembly: GCF_004348595.1. GTDB lineage: Bacteria > Actinomycetota > Actinomycetes > Mycobacteriales > Micromonosporaceae > Micromonospora. The sequence continues at coordinate 64,888 of NZ_SMKD01000010.1, read as the reverse complement.
TCGAGTTGACCGACGCCTCTCCGTACGGCGAGATCGCCCATTACCTGGCCGCCCACCGGGAGGCGGAGGAGGCGGTGCGGCACACCCTGTCCTACGTCGACGGGGTGACCTTCGCCCGCCGGGCAGCGGCCCCGGCGCACTTCGGGATCGGGCTGCGCGACACCGTCTGCCCGCCGAGCACCGGCTTCGCCGCCTACAACCAGTACGGCGCCGGCCGGTCGGATCCGCCGGCGCGGGAGATGCACACCTACCCGTTCAACGGCCACGAGGGCGGTGAGGCCGTACACGTCCGCCGTCAACTGCGCTGGCTGGCAACGGTGCTCTCGGGGTAACCGACGCCTGTCGGCCCTTGCGCCAGGCCTCCCATGGTCCACTCAGCCTGCGCCGGACCGCGGCACCCCGGCCCATGGCTGCGCCAGACCGCGCTGTCCCGGGCGCGGAAGCCGACAACCCGGCGCGAACGGAGACGGTCTTCCCGGGCGCGCACCGGTCGGCATGGGCAGACCCCGGTCCCCTCCGGGCACGGAGCGGCACCGGGTCTGCCCGGACGGCCCCGGCGGTCGGCAAGGCGACACCGGGGCCGTCCGGCGGAAGCGAACCGGTCAGCAGGTGGAGTTGGTCTGGGTGAGCAGACCGAGGCGCCAGGGCAGGCTGTTGTAGTCGCCGCCGGCGTTGGGGTCCATGCCCTGGTAGAGGAACTGCATCCGGCAGGGGCTGATGGGCAGGGTCTGGTCGTTGCCACTGCGGACCAGCTCGCCGTGGCTGATGTCCCGGGTCCAGGCGGTGCCGCTGAAGGTGACGTTGTTGGCCCGGGCGAACGGGTTGTTCTCCTCGGCCGCGAGCGCCTGCCAGGGGCCGGCGATGCTGCTGGAGGTCCAGGAGCGGAACCAGCGGCGCCCGTCGCTGCCGATCGCCTCGACCAGGAGCAGGTAACGGTCACCCACCCGGTAGACGTTGGCGGCTTCGAACAGCCGGTGCGGGTTGGCGTCCTGCATCGCGATGACCGGCTGGCTCATCCCGTTGGGGAAGTTGGCCACGCTGGTCTGGGACCGGTAGAGGTGCCCGTTGTCGTCGGAGGAGAACAGGTGGCAGTCGGCGCTGTCACAGATCACCCACATGTCGACCCAGTAGCCGTTGCCGATGTTGTCCCGGATGATGTCCGGCATGCCGCTGTAGAAGTGCTTCGGCGCGGTCCAGCCGTTCGGGTTGCTGATGTCGGGGTTGGTGGAGTACGACGCGTTGCCGGTCTGGTAGACCAGGTACCACAGCCGCTGCGGGGCGAAGTAGAACACCTGCGGCGCCGCCCGGTAGCCGGTGCCCAGCGGGGCCTGGTCGAGGTAGTGGAATGTCGCCGAGCCGGCCTGCGACCAGTCGGCGAAGTTGAAGTAGACCAGGTTGTAGCCCGACGACTTCGCGGTGCTGGCAAAGACGTGGTAGCGACCGTTGTGGTACACCACCGACGGATCCTTGATCCCGGCGATGTTCCGGCCGTCGGCCTTGGGGCCCACCAACGCGCCGGTGGAACTCCACCGGAAGCTGCTCGGCAGGCTGCCGCCCGGCGGGGGCGTCGTGGGCGGCGGCGTCGTGGGCGGCGGCGTCGTGGGAGCAGGCGTGGTCGGTCCCGGGCTCGCTCCGGTACAGGCGGTGCCGTTGAGGTTGAAGCTGGTCGGGGCCGGGTTGCTGCCGGACCAGGAGCCGTTGAACCCGAACGAGACACTGGCGTTGCTGGCGATGTTGCCGTTGTAGCTGACGTTCCTGGCGGTCACCTGCGCCCCGCTCTGCGCCACGGTGGCGTTCCACGCCTGGGTGATCGTCTGTCCGGCACTGAAGGACCAGGTGAGCGTCCAGCCGTTGACCGCGTCGCCCAGGTTCGTGATGGTGACGTCGGCGCCGAAGCCACCGGTCCACTGTGAGGTCACGCGGTAGGTGACCGAGCAGGCCGGGGCGGCGGCCTGGACCGGCAGGACGACGGCAGTCCCGGCGGCGAGCAGACCGGCGGCGGTGGCCGCGAGCATGGCGCGCGCTGTGGTTGTCCGGGGCATTCCGGATCCTTTCGATGGATGTGTCGGGTGGGCTGCCCGGGTGGGCGTCGACGGAGGTCACGCGGAGGGTCGCACCGATGGCAGCGGGTGCCTGCCGGCGTGGTGGCGGGACGAGCACGGGGACGCGGACGCCGGACGCGCGACTCCGCCCGCCGGACGGGGGGGGTGGCATGGTGCCGGGGTGTGGTCGCGGTGTTCGTGCCGCCCGGAGCCGGTCGCGGCCCCCGCACCCACATCAGAGGTGGTGTCGCCCTCGCCGCCGGTGACGATCTGCCCGCTCGCGACGTCGACCCGCCGCCAACCGGTCACCGGAGCGTGCCCTTCACTCCCGTGCAGCAGGATAGCGTGTTATCCCTCACACCCTCAAGGGATCGACCGAAGGCAATGGCCTCGCCGATCCGACCACTTGAGGAGGCGCCGAACCGTGTGGGATTCTTGACCGTCGATGGATTTGCCCCGCGCGGGGGCACGCTCGCCCATGGGCACCCGGGCATCCTCCGGGGGGCGACACACCTGCGATCGCGCAGTCGACCAGTCCGTCCCCGACTCCGCCCGCCGTCTGTCCCGGCGTGATCCCTTCGCCACCGGTCGGGCGAACCCTGTCGTGATCTGACGCGAAGGAAACCCGACATGAACACTGCGACGCCCCCCGCGTGGTCCCGGCACGTCGTGCCGCCGGGTCGACCACGGACCCGCCGCGGCCGCCGGACGGCGCTGGCGGCGAGCCTGCTGCTCGCCGCCAGCTTCCTCACCGGAAACCCACCGACTGCCAGTGCCGCGTCCGCGCCGGTGGCCGTGACGGTGAACGCGCGGGCCGGCCTGGCGACCGTGCCGGACACCGCGCTCGGCGTCAACCACGCCATCTGGGACGCCAACCTCGGTACCGACCAGACGTCGGACCTGCTCAAGGCGGCCGGGGTCCGGATGCTGCGTTACCCGGGCGGCTCGTACGCCGACATCTACCACTGGAAGGACCACACCGCGCCCGGCGGGTACGTCGCCCCCGGCACCGACTTCGACACGTTCATGGCCGCGGCCAGGCGGGTCGGCGCCCAGCCGATGATCATCGCCAACTACGGCACCGGCACCCCGGCGGAGGCCGCCGACTGGGTGCGGTACGCCAACGTGACCAAGGGCTACGGCGCCAAGTGGTGGGCGGTCGGCAACGAGAACTACGGCAACGGCCACTACGGCTCGGCCTGGGAGGCCGACCACCACCCCGACAAGAGCGCGACGTACTACGCGAACCTGGTGGTCGAGTACGCCGACGCGATGAAGGCGGTCGACCCGAGCATCAAGGTCGGCGCGGTGCTGACCATGCCCGGGAACTGGCCCGACGGGATCACCGCCGGCAACGACCCGGGCCCGTGGAACCAGACGGTGCTCTCCATCGCCGGCCCGAAGATCGACTTCGTCGACGTGCACTGGTACCCGGGCGGCACCGCCGCCGAGTCGCTGGCGCGGGTCAACCACATCCCCGACGCGGTCTGGCTGCTGCGCCAGGAGATCGCCCGGTACGCCGGCCCGAAGGCCGCCCGCATCGACATCAGCCTCACCGAACTCAACGTCGAGCAGGGCCGCAACACCCAGCCGGGGGCGCTGTTCCTGGCCGACGCCTACAGCGGGCTGCTGGAGAACGGGGTGTTCACGGTCCAGTGGTGGAACGTGCACAACGGCATCGACAGGGTGTCCGAGGTAGCCGGGCACACCGACTACGGCGACTACGGGATGCTGTCCAGCGGTGGCTGCACCACCGACGGCTCGGTCTGCCAGCCGCCACTGAACACGCCGTTCGCGCCGTACCACGGGCTGTCCATGATGAACCTGTTCGCCCAGCCCGGAAACCAGTTCGTCCGGGCCGGCACCGATCAGCCGCTCGTCTCCGCGCACGCCGTACGCCGGCGCAACGGGGAGGTGGCGGTGCTGCTGGTGAACAAGGACCCGGACAGCGCGCACCCGGTGACCATCGACTACGCGGGGTTCACTCCGTCGGCCGCCGCACCGACGGTGCACACCCTCACCAACGGGGCCGGCGGCATCACCAGCGGCCAGAGCGGCAGCGCGACCAGCCGGACCCTGCCGCCGTACTCGTTGACCACGCTGGTGGTGCGCCCCGCCGAGGTGGTCACGGGCGGGCCGGCCGCGCCCCGCACGCCCGCCGTCAGCGCGGTGACCGACCGGAGCGCGACCATCTTCTGGCCCGCGCTGCCGCCCGCGGCCGGCCCGCCGGTCAAGTACGAGGTGTACCGGCAGCACGGGGCGGTCAGCGAGCAGCTCGGCGAGACGACCGGCAGCTCGTTCACGGTCGGCAACCTGACCCCGGGCACCCGGTACACCGTCAACGTGCTGGCCCGGGACACCGCCGGGCGGGTCTCCTGGTCCTCACCGCCGCTGACCTTCGTCACCGACAATCCGACCGGCAGCGCCTGTGCCGTCCGCTTCACCAAGAACAACGACTGGGGCAACGGCTACATCGGCGGCGTTGACATCGTCAACAACGGCGTCAACCCGATCGACGGTTGGACGCTCACCTGGACCTGGCCAACCACCTGGCAGCAGGTCAGCAGCGGTTGGGGCGCCAACTGGGCGCAGGTCGGCACCACCGTCACGGTCACCCACACCGGCGACAACCGGAAGATCACCCCCGGTGGCAGCGTCAGCGCCGGCTTCGTCGGCGCGTACGGCGGTCCGAACGTCCTGCCGAGCACGTTTCGGCTCAACGGCGCCGTCTGCACCACACTGTGACGACCGGGGGCCGGGCAGCCCGTGACCGATGACCGCCGGCGGGGGTCCGTGGACCCCCGCCGGCGGTCAGGTCAGGTAGGCGGCAGCGCGTCGCGGCCCGGTCGATCCGCATCGCCGCGAGCAGGTCGTCGTCGACTGTCGCGCTGCCCCGGCGGTGCCGCCGGGGCAGGACGACACCCGTCAGAGCGTGGCGCGGATCGCCTCGGCCAGGGTGGTCGGGCGGCGGCCGATCAGCTTCTCCAGGTCGGCTGCCGGCACGTACAGCTCACCCCGGGCCAGGCCCTGGTCGGCGTCGGCGAGGACGGCCGCGTACGCCTCGGGCAGCCCGACGGAGACCAGCAGCGCGGTGTACCCGTCGACCGGCAGGTCGGTGTAGCGGATCTCCCGGCCGGACTGCCGGGACAGCTCGTCGGCCAGCTCGGTCAGGGTGAACGCCTCGCCGCCCAGCTCGTACACCTGACCGGCGTGGCCATCGGTGGTGAGCACCTCGGCGGCGGCGTCGGCGTAGTCGGCGCGGGCAGCGGCGCTGACCCGGCCGTCGCCGGCGGATCCGGCGACCCCGTGCGCCAGGTAGGTGGGCAGCTGGCCGGTGTAGTTCTCCAGGTACCAGCTGTTGCGCAGCAGCACCAACGGCAGGCCGGAGGCGCGCAGTTCCTCCTCGGTCGCCCGGTGCTCGGCGGCCAGGGTCATCCGCGCGCTGTCGGCGTGGGCGATGCTGGTGTAGGCGACCAGCCCGACGCCGGCCTCGCGGGCGGCGGCGACCACGTTGCGGTGCTGGGCCAGCCGCTGGCCGACCTCGCTCCCGGAGACGAACATGAGCTTCTCGGCCCCGTCGAACGCGGCCCGCAGCGAGGCGGGGTCGGTGTAGTCGGCGGCGCGGACGACGACCCCACGATCGGCCAGGGCGGTGAGCCGGGTCGCGTCGCGGCCGAGCGCGACGATCTGGTCGGCCGGGACGCCCCGACGCAGCAGGGATTCGACGATCAGGCGGCCCAGGTGGCCGGTGGCGCCGGTGACGACGATCGACATGACGTGCTCCTTAGATGCGGAACGCAACTTGCATCCCTGGTCAACGGGAAGGATTCCCCGGTACTTCCCGTTGGAGAGAAGGCACCTTGAAGTACGTCGCGAACTGATGGAGAGTGAGCAGGTGGAGCCCGACCCGTTCAACCGCAACTGCGGCAGCCGGCAGATCCTCGACCGCATCGGCGACCGGTGGAGCGTGCTCGTGGTGCTCACCCTCGCCGACGGCGGCAGGCGCTACAGCGAACTGGCCGGCCGCATCGACGGCATCAGCCAGAAGATGCTCACCCAGACTCTGCGCGGCCTGGAACGCGACGGCATCGTGACCCGCACGGTGCACGCCAGCGTCCCGCCCCGGGTCGACTACGCCCTCACCGACCTCGGTCGCGATCTGCTCAGCCTGGTCGCCGGGCTGGAGGCGTGGGCCACCACGCACCTGGCCGAGGTGGAAGCCGCCCGCGCCCGCTACGACGCCCGCTGAGCGGTAAGGGGTGAGAGTGAGGGCCGTCATAACAGCTGGACGATCACCCCGGCGCTGCTGCTAGCCTTCTGGACAGGTCATGAGCGCCAGCGTCAAGCCCCGGCTCGCTGGCCGGCAACCCTCCTCCACGGTGGGGTGCTCCGGGTGAAGACCAGGCACCGGCGCAGCGCCGGTGCAAGCGTGGCCTGGCTCCCAGGTCAGCACCGACCCAGGAGAACCGTGTCTGCTGAACCTCTCGTCCCGCCCCTCGGCGGCGCCCCGCCGGTCACCGGCGTCACGCTGGTCCGGCGGCGGCACATCGACCTGATGCGGGTCTGCAGCGACGGCTGTCGCCGCCCGACCCCGTAGTCGACCTCCCACCGATACCCCCACGGCGCGCCCTGTCGGCGGGCCGTCCCCGGCGCGCGCCCACGCCCGCCGGCGTTCAGCCTGGAGAAACCTGTGCGATTCCTTCCTGCCCTGTCCAAGGTAGCCGCGCTCGGCACCGCCGCCGTCCTCGCCGCCACCACGCTGACCGCCTGCGGCGGCAACGACGCCACGGGCGACGCCAGCAACCCGTACGGCCTGCTCCAGCCCGGCGTACTGCGCGCCGGCACGCTCACCGACGCGCCGCCGAACGTCTACCTCAAGGACGGCAGGTTCACCGGCTTCGACAACGATCTGCTGGTCGCCGCCGCCGCGAAGGTCGGCCTCAAGGTGGAGTTCGTCGGCACCGACTTCTCCGCCCTGCTGTCGCAGGTCGCCAACCACAAGTTCGACATCGGCAGCTCCTCCATCACCATCACCGAGGCGCGGAAGAAGACCGTGGACTTCGGCAACGGCTACGACTTCGGCTACTTCGGCCTGGACGTGCCCGCCGGCTCCACGATCGACGGCTTCGACCAGCTCGCCGGAAAGCGGGTCGTGGTCGTGCAGGGCACCGTGCAGGACGACTACGCCACCGGCAAGGGCCTGAACCCGGTCCGGGTGCCGGACTACAACGGCGCGATCAACCAACTCAAGGCCGGCACCGCCGACGCCTGGATCGCCCCGGCCGAGATCGGCGAGAAGTCCGCCGCGGACAGCAACGGCAAGATCAGGGTGGCGGCCAAGGAGCTCAGCCCGGCCCCCACCGCGTACGCCTTCGCCAAGGGCAACGACAAGCTGCGCGAGGCGCTGAACAGGGGCCTGGACGAGGTCATCGCCGACGGCACCTGGACGAGGCTCCAGGAGCAGTACTACCCGGGCCGGCCGATCCCGGCCGAGTTCACCCCGGGCAGCGGCACGGTGGCCGTGCCGTCGGCGTCGGCCAACTCCTGACGGTACGCAGACCGGACGAGCGGGGCGGTAGGAGAATTCGATGGATCCGTTGAGCACCCTGTGGGAGACCTTCTTCGACTGGGACTCCATGCGCGAGGCGCTGCCCGAGATGCTCACCGTCGGGCTGCCCAACACGCTGATCCTGGCGGTCTCCGCCGCCCTGCTCGGCTCGGTGCTGGGCATGCTGCTGGCCGTCGCCGGCATCTCCCGTACCCGGTGGTTGCGCTGGCCAGCCCGGGTCTACACCGACGTGTTCCGCGGCCTGCCGGCCGCGGCGACCATCCTGCTCATCGGCGTCGGCCTGGCGCCGCTGGGCATGCGGGTCTGGGGCCCGAACCCCTACCCGCTGGGCATCCTGGCACTGTCGCTGATCGCCGCCGCCTACATCGGGGAGATCTTCCGCGCCGGCATCCAGAGTGTCGAGGCGGCGCAGCTGGAGGGCGCTCGCGCGCTCGGCTTCTCCTGGGGCGAGGCGATGCGGCTGGTGATCGTTCCGCAGGGCGTACGCCGGGTCCTGCCGGCCTGGGTGAACCAACTGATCGCCCTGATCAAGGACTCCAGCCTGGTCTACTTCCTCGGCCTGCTGGCCAGCCAGCGGGAGCTGTTCCGGATCGGACAGGACTACGCGGCCAACACCGGCAACCAGTCGGCGCTGCTGCTGGCCGGCCTGTTCTACCTGACGCTGACCGTGCCGCTGACCCACGCGGTGAACGGGATCGACCGGCGGCTGCGCCAGGGCCGTACGGTGGCCGTGCACCCGGACGACGACGGCGGGCTGGCCGTGGCCGGCGAGAGTGCCCTGCCGCCGGAGACCGCCGCACGAAAGGAGCCGTGATGACCGAATCGGTCAGCCTCACCGTACGCGACGTGCACCTGTCCTTCGGGGCCAACACGGTGTTGCGCGGCGCCGACCTGGACGTCGCCCGTGGTGGCACCGCCTGCGTCATCGGCCCTTCCGGCTCAGGCAAGTCGACCCTGCTGCGCACCATCAACCGGCTCATCGAGCCGGACTCCGGCGACGTGCTGCTCGACGGGCGCAGCGTGCTGCGCGACGACCCGGACGCACTGCGCCAACGGGTCGGCATGGTCTTCCAGCAGTTCAACCTCTTCCCGCACATGACCGTGCTGCGCAACATCACGCTGGCGCTGCGAAAGCTGAAGAAGCTGTCCGAGGAGGAGGCCGTCCAGGTCGCCCGCACCCAGCTCGACCTCGTGGGACTGGCCGCCAAAGCCGACTCCCGGCCGGCGCACCTGTCCGGCGGGCAACAGCAGCGGGTGGCGATCGCCCGCGCGCTGGCCCTGCAACCACAGGTGATGCTCTTCGACGAGGCCACCTCGGCGCTCGACCCGGAGCTGGTCAAGGGCGTCCTCGGCGTGATGGCCGACCTGTCGGCCGGCGGGATGACCATGGTGGTGGTCACCCACGAGATGGGCTTCGCCCGTTCCGTCGCCGACACCGTCGCCTTCATGGACCAGGGCATGGTCCTCGAAGCCGGCGAACGGCCGCGATCTTCGAGGCCCCCGAACATCCCCGGCTGCGCCGCTTCCTCTCCCAGGTGCTCTGACCCGGCCGTCAGGTCATGTCGTCGAAGCGGCGGTCGATCGGCGCGGGCCTGGCGACCGGCTCCGGGGCGGACACCGGCACCGGGATCTCCAACTCCGGGGTGGCCGTGACCGGCTCGTCGTCCAAGCGCAGCGGGGAGACCTCGTCGTCGGCGAGGCCGGCGTAGATCTCCTTGCCCCGCCCGCGACGCTTGTCGTTGACGAACGCGATCCCGACCGCGCCGAAGTAGAGCGCGGACAGGCAGACCGCCAGGGCGGTCATGCCGAACGGGTCCGGGGTCGGGGTGACCACCGCCGAGAAGGCGAAGAACAGGAAGACAGCCACCCGCCACCAGCCCAACAGCTTCCGCGCGCTGGCCAGCCCCACGAAGTTGAGCATCAACACGATCAACGGGAACTCGAAGGCCACCCCGAACAGGAGGATCAGGTTGGTGACGAACGAGATGTACCGAGTGATGTCCAGCGTGGTGGTGATGTCGCCGCCGCCGGAGACGTTGAGCAGGAACTCCAGCCCCTTGGCGGTGACGAAGTACGCCAGCACCGCGCCGGCGGCGAACAGCGGTGCCGCCAGGCCGGTGAAGAAGTACGCGTACCGCCGCTCGTGCCGGTGCAGACCGGGGGCGATGAACGCCCAGAGCTGGTAGAGCCAGACCGGGGCGGCGATGATCAGACCGACCCAGAGGCCGACCTTCAACTGGAGCAGGAACAGATCGGCGGGACCGAGCTGGACGAAGTTGCACTCCCCGTTGACCAGTCGCGCCTTCGGCAGGTCGCAGTACGGCTTCTGCAGCAGGTGCAGCACCGGACCGGAGAGCCAGATGCCGAAGCCGAAACCGACCACGACGGCCAGCGAGGCACGGAACAGACGGTTACGCAGCTCACGGATGTGCTCGATGAGCGTCATGGACCCGTCGGCGGCCCGGTCGAAGTTGCTCGGGCCGCGCTTGCGGAGCGCGAAGGCCACGGTGCTCCGGCCCTTCGGTCAGTTGTCGCGCACGCGCTGCACCGGGTCGACCGGCGGGGCGAGCGGCTGCTGCGGGGCCTGCGGGGCGAGCGGCTGCTGCGGGGCCTGCGGGGCGTACGGCTGCTGCGGCTGCGCGTACTGCTGCTGGACGTAGGGCTGCTGGGCGGCCTGCGGCGGCAGCGGCTGGTAGCCGGCCTGCGCGTCGGCCTTCTCGGCCAGGTCGCGGTCGTCGTCGTGCAGGCTCTTGGTCTCCGCCTTGATGATCCGCAGCGAGCGGCCCAGCGAGCGGGCCGCGTCGGGAAGCCGCTTCGCGCCGAAGAGCAGGATCAGCACGACCACGAGTACGGCGATGTGCCACGGCTTGAGGGCACCCATGGGAAGCTCCAGTCGCTCTGTGTCGAAGGGTGGGTCGGTGCCCATCGTACGTGCGTCACGGCCCGTTGCCACCCGCCGGGCCACTGGTGACGCGGCCGGCCGGTGAAGTCTCGACCACCTGGAAGTGTCCCGTCAACCATCCGCGGGCGTTCCTCGGTGCGCGAAACGGAGCACGAACGCGCAGCTCGCGCCCGATCTACCGACCGGGGGTCACTTCCCGCGCCTGGCCCTGATCAGCGCTACCCGGTCCTGGGCGATCTCGGCCCGCCGTTGCAGCGCCTCGGCCCGCTCCTGGAGCGCCTCGGCGGTCTCGCGCAGCGCCTCCGCCTCGGTCTGGCGGCGTTGCAGGGCCAGCGCCGCCCGGCGCAGCCGGGGCACCCGCGCCACGACCGGCCGCACCGCCAGGGCCAGCACGACGAGCGCGAACAGCACCACCGCGAGCACGATCCACTTCACCACGCGGGTCAGCCTACCGGGGACCGCCCTGCCCCGCCGGGTCGACCGACGGCGCCGCGCCCACCGGTGCCGCGTACGCCTCCAACGCGGCGGTGGCCTGGGCGCGGACCTGGTCGGCCAGTTCGGCCGGGGCGACCACGGTGACGTCCGGCCCCAGCCCGAGCACGAACCGGCGTGCCCAGCCCAGATCGGTCACCCGCAGCGACACCAGCCACCGGTCACCGTCGGCCTCCACCCGCTCGCAGGGGTAGTACTCGGTGATCCACCGCTCCCCCCGACCGATCCGCAGGGTGATCAGCGGCAGGTCCGGCGAGGGACGGAACACGCCGTCGGTGAGGTCGTGCGGGCGGGCCTGCGGCGGGACCGCGGCGGGCTCGTCGAGTTCGGTGACCGCGTCGATCCGGTCGGCCCGGAACAGCCGCACTCCCTCCACCCGCCGGCACCACGCCTCCACGTACGCCCGGCCGCCGACCATGAGCATCCGCAGCGGGTCGATGGTCCGCTCGGTGGTCTCGTCCCGGGCCGCCGTGTAGTAGGTGATCCGCAACGCCCTGCCCCGCTCGACGGCCGCGCTGAGCTCGCGTACCCGTTCGGTGTCGCCGGGCAGCCGCACCGCCACCGGCGCGCCGACCAGGTCACCGGCGGCGCTCTCGATCTTGGCGAGGGCCCGCTCGACGGCCTCCCGGTTGGTCACCCCCGGCGTCTCGGCGAGCATCCGCAACGCCACCACCAGGGCGAGCGCCTCGTCCGGGGTGAGCCGCAGCGGCCGGTCGATGCCGGCGTCGTAGGTGATGGTCACCCGGTCGCCGTCGAAGGCCATGTCGATCAGGTCCCCGGGGCCGTACCCGGGCAGCCCGCAGACCCAGAGCAACTCCAGGTCCTCCCGGAGCTGCCGCTCGGTGACGCCCAGGTCGCGCGCCGCCTCGGCGATCTCGATGCCGGGGCGGGCCAGCAGGTAGGGCACCAGGTTGAGCAGCCGGGCCAGCCGGTCTGCGGAGGTGCGGGGACCGCCCCGGGCGGCCGGGCGGGTCACCGGGCACCTCCGGCCACGACCAGCTCCTCGTGTCGGGCGGCGATCTCCTTGAGCCGTTGGATGACCGCGTCCCGCACCTCCGGCGGATCCAGCACCCGCACGTCCGGGCCGTACCCGACGAGTTGCCCGGCGAGGTAGTCGGCGTCGGCGTACGGCAGGGTCAACAGGTCGCCGTCGGGGCTCGGCTCGGTCCGCACCGCCCAGCGGCGCAGGCCGGCGGCGCGGCCCGGGGTGGCCAGCACGGCGGCCCGGCCGGTCCGCTCCACCGGCCCCGACCAGCGGGCGACGTGGCTGATCAGATCCAGGCCGGCGGGCGGTTCGTAGCCGCCCGGCTGCCCGGTCACCCGGACCGGACCCACGACCCGGGACAGCCGGAAGCAGCGGGCGGCATCCCGGTCCAGGTCGTGGCCGACGACGTACCAGCGGCCCCGCCAGCAGACCACACCCCAGGGTTGCAGTCGGCGCCGGCTCGGCGCGTCCCGGTCCGGCACCCGGTAGTCGAAGCCGACCTCCCGCCGGTCCCGGGCGGCGGCGGTCAGCGGCGCGAACGCCGGGTCGACGGTCACCATCGGTTCCAGACCCAGGGTGGCCTGCGGGTCGACGTCCACCCCGGCGGCACGCAGCTTCGCCAGGCCGGAGGAGGCGGCGGCGGCCAGCCCGGCGTGCCGCCAGAGCCGCGCGGCGATGCCCACCGCGGCGGCCTCGTCCGGCTCGAGCGGGATGTCCGGCAACGCGTACTCGCGGTGCGCGATCCGGTAGCCGGGCTCGGCGTCGAAGACGCTGGCCGTCCCGGTCTCCAGTGGCACGCCCAGCTCACGCAGCTCGGCCTTGTCCCGTTCGAACTTGCGCTGGAACGCCTCGTGTTCCTTCGGGTCGTCCGGATCGTGCTCGTAACCGGGCACGGTCGCGGCGATCTGGGCGGCGGTCAGGAACCGTCGCGTGGACAGCAGGCAGATCACAAGGTTGACCAGGCGTTCGGTGCGGTTCCGCGACACGGGTGAACGCTAGCAGCCCGGGCGCTGGACCCGTGCACCCACGCGGGCGCGTCGGCGCAGCGGCCCGCGCCACCGCCACCGGTCAGCCATCCGATTGCCTCGATGAGCGTTTGGTACAGTCAGCGCCCGCCAGGATGATCACGAGCGCGTTCCCGGGGGCACGATGCGCCGACACGGCTTCGGTATGCGGGCTTCTCACCCTGCTGGGCGCGGTGGCGCCGGCGCGGGCAGAGCGCGGACCCGCGGGGTGCGATTGGCTGTTCCGGCCGGTCAGACGCGGGCGACCGTCTGGGCGAACGCGCGGATGAGGGCGGTTTCTCCAGCGGTACGCCAGATCAGCGCCCACTGGCTCGGTTCCGCATCACGGATGGGGACGTAGGTGATGCCGGGCCACGCGTAGTAGCGGCTCGCCTCGGCCTGGATCGGTACGACAGTAGTTCCGGCGGCGGGGATCGTTAACAGGGAGCTTAGCGAAGCTTACGGAAGCGGCCGTTGGTCCGGCCCGTGGCGACGATCATGCTGTCGACCACGGGCATCAGTGTGGAACCGACCCGGACCGTCGCCGCTGGCCGACCGGCTCACCGCCGCAGGAGTACCAGACGAGCAGGTCGTGTCGCCGGCCACCGAGCACTCCTCCGACGGCCTCTACGGTGGGTTCGCGACACAGGTCAGCCGGTTGGCCATCACTCGGTTCCCCGACCCGGCGCCTGACGTGACCGGCGGGCCGGTCGCCCGTCGGTGGGCCCGGCCCGACGGGCAGCCGGGGAACCGGACCGTACGGGCGCGTCGGGTACGGCCACCACGTACCTCCGCCGGCCGGCCGCCGCCCCCGGACCGGCAGGCCCTCTAGGGTGAGGCGCATGACGGCATCCGAGAGTACGACCGAGAGCGTCGGCACGGTGGTGGTGGCGGGGGCGGCGAACCTGGCCATCGCGGTCGCCAAGCTGGTCGCCGGGCTGCTCTCCGGGTCCGCGGCGATGCTCTCCGAAGCCGCCCACTCGGTCGCCGACACCACCACCGAGGTGCTGCTCTACCTGGCGCTGCGCCGGGGCGCGCGCCCCGCCGACGTCCGGCACCCCTTCGGCTACGGCAAGGAGAGTTACCTCTGGGCGTTCATCGCCGCGCTGTTCACCTTCGTCGCCGGGGCGGGGTTCGCCGTCACCCACGGCGTGACGACCATCCTGGTGCACGAACACAGCGGCGAGTACGGGCTCGCCTACGTCGTCCTGGCGGTCTCCTTCGCCATCGAGGCGGTCTCCCTGGGCCGGGCCGTACGCCAGGTCCGCAACGAGTCCCGCCGCTGGCGGACCACCCCCCGTCGGTTCCTGCGGCTGACCGCCGACACCACCGTCAAGGCCGTCTTCCTGGAGGACAGCGCGGCCCTGGTCGGTCTGCTGATCGCCGGCGTCGGGCTCGGTCTGTCCCACGCCACCGGTGACGAACTCTACGACGGCGTCGCCTCCATCCTGATCGGCCTGTTGCTGCTGGTCGTCGCGGTCGTCCTGGCCAGGAACAACGTCTCGCTGCTGGTCGGGCGGGCGGTGCCGGAACGGCTGCACAACGAGATCGAGCGGGAGCTGACCGACCTGCCCACGGTGCACCGGATCGACACTCTGCTGACCATGCAGCTCGGCCCGGACGACGTCCTGGTCGCCGCCAAGGTCGACTTTAGGGACGACGCCACCGGCGCCGACATCGAGGCCGCCGCCGACGAGGCCGAGCGCCGGCTCACCGGACGCTACCCGGAGATCGGGTACGTCTTCCTCGACCCGACCCGGTCCATGCCGGGAACGGACGGGCAGCGGGCCCGGCGGATCCAGGCACGCGGCACCCCGGGCGAGCCCCACCGGAGCTGACCCATGCGAGACGCTCCCGGCGCGGACCGCTACGACATCGGCACGCATGTGCCACATCGCGCCGGGTAACGCTTCCGCATGGCGAAGTACACCAGGCCCGAACTGCGGGAACAGCTCAAGGATGAGATCAGGGCCTCCGACCGGGGCGGGCGGCCGGGACAGTGGTCGGCCCGCAAGTCGCAGCTGCTGACCAAGGAGTACCAGCGGCGCGGCGGAGGCTACCAGGGGCCGAAGGACGAGCGGCAGAAGTCCCTGCAACGGTGGGGCGCCGAGGACTGGCAGACCAGGACCGGCTCCACCCGCGCGCGCAAGAACGGCGAGACGAGGCGTTACCTGCCGAAACGGGCGTGGCAGCAGCTGTCGGAGCAACAGCGGCGCGCGACCGACACCAGGAAGCGACAGGCGTCCCGGTCCGGTCGGCAGTACGTGGCCAACACGGGACCGGCCAGCCGCGCACGCCGGGATGCCACCACGGTCGGACGGCTGTCCGCACTACCGGTCACCGAGGCGGTCGCCCTTCTCCGTGGCCTGGACGCACGCCAGCTCAGGGCCGCACTACGGCAGGAGCGGGCTGGCAAGGGCCGCAAGACGCTCATCCGGCGGTTGGAGTCCGAGCTCCGGCGCCGGTGACCGGGCAGCCGCCGGCGCGACGGTGGGGGCCGAGGGTACGACGCCCGTCGACGAGCCGATAGCGTGCCGGCATGGTGCGATGGCGGTCCGGGACGGTGGCGGCGGTACGGCGACGGTGGGCCGGCGCGGTGGAACTCGACGTCGACCTGGCCGGCGGGGTGACCATGCGTGCGCTGGCGTACCCGGCCCTGGTCGGTGACCCGCGCCCCGGTGACCGGGTGCTGCTCAACGCCGGCGCCCTGCTGATGGGGCTGGGCACCGGCGGGTACGCCCTGGTGGTGGCGCTGCCCGACCGGCTCCCGCCCGACCCGCCGCAGGCCGCCGACACCCGCGACGCCGGCCACCTGGTGAAGGCCCGGTACACCCCGCTACAGGCGATCACGATGGGGGTGGACGAGGAGGCGTCCCCGCACCACGACCTGCTGGCCGGCGTCGACAGCCTGGACGGCATGCCGGTGGTCACCGCCGACCTGCACTCCGCGCTGCCGGCGATCCTCGCCGGGGTCCACGCCGACACGCCCGACGCGCGGGTGGCGTACGTGCTGACCGACGGCGGCGCGCTGCCGGCCTGGTTCTCCCGCACCCTCGACGGACTGCGCGACCGGCTCGTCGGCACGGTCAGCGTCGGGCAGGCCTTCGGCGGTGACCTGGAGGCCACCACCGTGCACACTGGACTGCTCGCCGCCCGGCACGTGCTGCGCGCCGACGTCACGATCGTCGCCCAGGGGCCCGGCAACCTCGGTACCGGCACCCGGTGGGGTTTCTCCGGAGTCGGGGTCGGCGAGGCCGTCAACGCCGTCGCCACGCTGGCCGGTCGGCCGGTCGGCTCGCTGCGGATCTCCGACGCCGACCCCCGCCCCCGGCACCGGGGGGTGTCGCACCACAGCCTCACCGCGTACGGCCGGGTCGCCCTCGCCCCGGCGGACCTGGTCGTGCCCGACGGGTTGGCTGTGGCGCTGGCCGCCGAGGTGGACGCCGCGTTGGCACCCCTCGCGGGGCGGCACCGGGTCGTCCGGGTGCCCGTCGACGGCCTGGACGCGGCGCTACGCGCCCTGCCGGTGCCGTTGTCCACCATGGGCCGCCGGCTCGACGCCGACCCCGCCTACTTCCTGGCGGCGGCCGCGGCCGGCCGGCACGCCGCGCGGCTCGCCCGGACTCCCTACCCCGACGCGTAGCCGTCGCGGACGATGCGCGCCGCGGCCGTCTCGTACCTGACCGGGTCGTCCGGCGCCCAGGTGCCGAGGCCGTCGACGTAACGGTTGAACATGCAGAAGGCCGCGGCGATGAGCACGGCGTCGTGAACCTCGAGATCGGTGGCGCCCGCCTCCCGGGCCGCGTCGACCAACTCGGCGGTCACCTGGCGGCCGTTCTGCTGCACCGCGGCGGCGATCCGTAGCAGGGCCCGCAGCCGGTCGCCGATCGGGGCGGTGTCGGGGTCGGAGCGGACCCGCTCGACCAGTTCCCCGCCGGTGGGCAACTGGGCGGCGGCCAACGCCGAGTGGGAGGCGCAGCAGAACCGGCACTCGTTGAGCCCGGAGACGTACGCCGCGATCAGCTCCCGCTCCCCCGGTGTCAGCGTCGGGTGCGGGGCGCGTAGCAGTACCTCGGCCAGGTCGTTGAGCGGCCGGGCCGTCTCCGGCCGGAACCGCATCGGCCCGGTGATCCCCGGAAAGGTCTTCTCGTCGAGCCCCAGATCGATGTGCGCCACCGCTCACCTCCGGCCCCCGCCGGCCGGTTGCCGGCTCTTCCCCCCGGCAGCCTGACCCGCCGGCTGTCCCGGATCAACTCCTGGCGTGCGCGCCTGCGCCGTCCCGGCGGCCCGTGGGCAACTGCGCACGCAGGAAGAAGGCTCTGCGCGGCGAGCGGTTCCATGCTGATGCCGACCTCATGACGGGCCACCTCCGTACCGTCACGTCCACCGGGAGGAGAGCAGCCGCCATGACCCGATCCCCCGCCTACCCGACCCCGACCGTGAACCCGCCGGTCCGACCGCACACGCCGCCCCGCCGGGCGCGGGTCGTGGCGCTCGCCGTCCTGGCCGGGATCCTGCTGGCCCTGCTCTGGTCGTTCGAACTGGTCGACAAGGTCATCGGCGACACGGTGGCGAACACCCTGCTCGGCCACGACGCCAAGTCCACCGCCATCGCCGGCACCGCCGCCGGGCTCCTGTTCGCCTTCGTCTCCGGCTTCGCCGGCACCTTCACCGCGTGCAACATCGCCATGGCGGCGTCGATCGGGCCGATGAGTCAGGCCGGTGGCGACCACGGCAGCGCCGGTGGCCGGTCCGCGCTGCGGGCGATGCTGCGCCCGGTGGGTTGGCTGACCCTCGGCATGGTCGCCGTCTCGGCGACCTACGGCGCGGTCGGCGTGCTGCTCGGCGACCGCCTGCCGCAGTTGTCCACCGCCACCGTCGACGGCGTGCCGGTGCGTCTCATCCAGTCCTCGGTCGTGTTCGGCCTGATCGGGCTGGCCCTGACCTACCTGGGACTCGCCGCGCTCGGTGTGCTGCCCGACGTGTTCGCCCGCCGGCCGGTGGCCCGGGTGGTCGCCATGGGCGCGCTGGTCGGCGGGTTCCTCATCGGGCGGCCGTACCCGCTGTTCCACAAGCTGTTCCAGTGGGCGGCCGACACCGGCAACCCGCTGTACGGCGCGGCGGCGTTCACCCTCCAGTCGCTGGGCAACGTCGTGCTGGTGACGGTGCTCTTCGCGGCGGTGGTGCTGGCCAGCCGGGGTCGTTTCCTACGCTGGATGGCCGACCCCGCCCGGGCCGCCGTGGTGACCGGTGGGCTGCTGGTCGCCCTCGGCGTCTTCACCGTCGTCTACTGGGACCTGCGGGTGCCCGCGTACTTCGGGGTCGGCTGGTTCCCCTCGATGCCGTACAACTGACCGGGAGGCACGGCCGGCTCAGCCCAGGATGAACACCAACGCCAGCCAGCCTCCGACGATGACGAGCAACGCGACCACCAGCACCCAGGTCGGCACCGTGTGCTCGCCGCGGCGGTTGCGCTCGATCTCGGCGCGGATCTTCTCCCGGCGACGCTCGACGAAGTTCAGCTTCTCAATGCCGCCGCGCTCGCGGTCGGCCGGTTCGGAGGTGTTCATCGCCACGCCAGCGTACCGGGGCACCGGCGGCCGGCGCCCCGGGCACCGGCCGTCGGTGACGGCTCACATGCTGGCGATCAGCCGCTCCACCCGCTCGTCGTACGCCCGGAACGGATCCTTGCAGAGCACGGTGCGCTGCGCCTGGTCGTTGAGCTTCAGGTGCACCCAGTCGACGGTGAAGTCCCGGCGCTTCTCCTGGGCGTGCCGGATGAACTCGCCGCGCAGCCGGGCCCGGGTGGTCTGCGGCGGGGTCTCCTTCGCCTCGAAGATCTCCGGGTCGGTGGCGACCCGGTCGACCTGCCCGCGCCGCTCCAGCAGCCCGTACAGGCCGCGGCCCCGGCGCAGGTCGTGGTAGGCCAGGTCCATCTGCGCGACCCGGGGGTGCGACAGCGGCAGGTCGTGCTTGCGCTGGTAACGCTCGATCAGCCGCAGCTTGCTCACCCAGTCGATCTCCCTGGCCACCGGGTCCAGGTCGCCGGTCTCCACGGCCCGCAGCACCCGGCCCCACAACTCGACCACCCGCTTGGCGGTCTGGTCGCCGCCCCGGCGCTCGACGAACTCGGTCGCCTTGGCGAGGTACTCCTGCTGGATCTCCAGTGCGCTGACCTCCTTGCCGGAGGCCAGCCGGACCTTGCGCCGGCCGGTGATGTCGTGCGAGACCTCCCGGATGGCCCGGATCGGGTTCTCCAGGGTCAGGTCGCGCATCACCACGCCCGCCTCGATCATCCGCAGCACGATGTCGGCGCTGCCCACCTTCAGCAGCGTGGTGACCTCGTTCATGTTGGAGTCACCGACGATCACGTGCAGGCGGCGGTACCGCTCGGCGTCGGCGTGCGGCTCGTCCCGGGTGTTGATGATCGGGCGGCTGCGGGTGGTCGCCGAGGACACCCCCTCCCAGATGTGCTCCGCCCGCTGCGAGAGGCAGTAGACGGCCCCTCGCGGGGTTTGCAGCACCTTGCCCGCGCCGCAGATCAACTGCCGGGTGACCAGGAACGGGATGAGCACGTCGGCGAGCCTGCCGAACTCCCCGTGCCGTGAGACCAGGTAGTTCTCGTGGCAGCCGTACGAGTTGCCGGCCGAGTCGGTGTTGTTCTTGAACAGGTAGATCTCGCCTGCGATGCCCTCGTCGTGCAGCCGTTTCTCGGCGTCGACGAGCAGGCCCTCCAGGATCCGCTCGCCGGCCCGGTCGTGGGCGACCAGGTCGGTGACCGAGTCACACTCCGGAGTGGCGTACTCCGGGTGCGACCCGACGTCCAGGTAGAGCCGGGCGCCGTTGCGCAGGAACACGTTGCTCGACCGGCCCCACGACACGACGCGGCGGAAGAGGTACCGGGCGACCTCGTCAGGGGACAGCCGACGCTGCCCGCGGTAGGTACAGGTGACGCCGTACTCGGTCTCGAGGCCGAAGATTCGCCGCTCCATGATGTGACATTAGCCGCCCGGAGGCCCCGTTCGTCACTGTCACACCGCGACTGGTGCCTCTCGGTCGATCAAATCCCGTCCGGATACGGCAAACCGTCCGCCCGCAGGCTCTCGGTGAACGACCGGCAGGCGTCGTACTCCGGCAGCAGCCCCGACCCGCGGGCCTGCGCCAGGGTCGGCGCGGCGGCGTCCCGGGCCGACAGTTTCGGCTCCTCGACCGGCCACTCGACAGCCAGGTCGGGGTCGAGCGGATGCACCGCGTGCTCCCCGGTGGGGTTGTAGGTGGTGGAGCAGAGATAGCTCAGGGTCGCGTCGTCGGTCAACGCGCAGAAGCCGTGCCCCAGCCCCTCGCTGAGGTACACCGCACGCCGGTCGACGTCGTCCAGCCGGACGCCCTCCCACCGGCCGAACGTCGGCGAGCCGACCCGCAGGTCCACGACCACGTCCAGCACGGCACCACGGACGCAGGTGACGTACTTGGCCTGGCCGGGCGGCACGTCGGCGAAGTGGAAGCCGCGCACCACGCCCCGCGCCGAGACCGACAGGTTGCCCTGCGCCAGGCGCAGCGGGTGGCCGACCGCCTCGGCGAGCCGGTCGAAGCGGTACCACTCCATGAACAGCCCGCGCGGGTCGCCGTGCTGCTGCGGGATGATCTCCCAGGCGCCCTCGATGCTCAACTCGCGCATCTTCACTTCGCCACCTCCGTTCGCGGCCGCGCGGCCCGCAGAGCCGACCCGCCCCGCGTGCTCATCGTCCCGCCACCTCGTTCTTCTCCGCCAGCAGGCCGAGCAGGTAGTCACCGTAACCGCTCTTGGTCAGCGGCTCGGCCAGGGCACGCAGCCGGTCGTCGTCGATCAGGCCGGCCCGCCAGGCCACCTCCTCGACGCAGCCGATCTTCATACCCTGCCGCTCCTCGATCACCCGGACGAACTCGCCGGCCTGCATCATCGAGGCGAAGGTGCCGGTGTCCAGCCAGGCGGTGCCCCGGTCCAGCACGGTCACCGACAGCTCACCGGCCTCCCGGTACGCCTCGTTGACGGCGGTGATCTCCAGCTCGCCCCGGGAGCTGGGCTTCAGGCCCCGGGCGATCTCGACCACCCGGTTGTCGTAGAAGTAGAGCCCCGGCACCGCGTAGCGGGACTTCGGCCGCGCCGGCTTCTCCTCGATCGACAGCACCCTGCCGTCGGCGTCGAAGTCGACCACGCCGTACGCCTCCGGGTTCGCCACCGGGTACGCGAAGACCCGGCCGCCCTCCGGGTCGCCGTCGGCGGCGAGCTGCCGGCCCAGGCCGGCGCCGTGGAAGATGTTGTCACCGAGGATCAGCGCCACCGACTCGTCGCCGATGAAGTCGGCGCCCAGCACGAAGGCCTGCGCGATGCCCTCCGGGCGGGCCTGGGTCACGTACTCCAGCCGCAGACCCCACTGGCCGCCGTCGCCGAGCAGCCGCTGGAACTGGGCCTGGTCCTCCGGAGTGGTGATGACCAGGATCTCGCGCACCCCGGACATCACCAGCGTCGACAGCGGGTAGTAGACCATCGGCTTGTCGAAGATCGGCATCAGCTGCTTGGAGACCGCCCGGGTGATCGGCCAGAGCCGCGAACCGGTGCCACCAGCGAGAAGGATTCCACGCACCCGGGGAGACTACCTGCGCCGGCGTGAACCGGACACCGGGGTCGGCGTCCCCGGTGTCGCCGCGGATTCGCGTACACTTCCGGACCCGTGAGGATTCTCGTCACCGGCGGAGCCGGATTCATCGGGTCGGAGTACGTACGGATGCTGCTGGGCGTGCCCGGCGGCGACGTCACCGGCGTGCCCGCTGTCGCACCCACCGCGGTGACGGTGCTGGACAAACTCACCTACTCCGGCAATCTCGCCAACCTCGCCCCGGTACGCGACGACGCGCGGCTGCGCTTCGTGCGGGGCGACATCTGCGACCCGGCCACCGTCGACGAGGTCGTCGCCGGTCACGACGTGATCGTGCACTTCGCCGCCGAGTCGCACGTCGACCGCTCGATCGCCGGTGCCGCCCCGTTCGTCACCACCAACGTGCTGGGCACCCAGACCCTGCTCGACGCCGCCCTGCGGCACGGCACCGGCCGGTTCGTCCACGTCTCCACCGACGAGGTGTACGGCTCGATCGACGAGGGGTCGTGGACGGAGACCTGGCCGCTGTCGCCGAACTCCCCGTACTCGGCCTCCAAGGCCGGCTCGGACCTGCTCGCCCTGGCGTACCACCGCACCCACGGCATGGACGTGGTGGTCACCCGCTGCTCCAACAACTACGGGCCGTACCAGTTCCCGGAGAAGGTCATCCCGCTGTTCGTGACCAACCTGCTCGACGGCGGCACCGTCCCGCTCTACGGCGACGGCGGCAACGTCCGCGACTGGCTGCACGTGCACGACCACTGCCGTGGCATCGCCCTGGTGCAGCAGAAGGGCCGTGCCGGCGAGGTCTACAACATCGGCGGCGGCACCGAGCTGACCAACAAGGAGCTCACCGGCCGGCTGCTGGAGGCCTGCGGCGCCGGCTGGGACCGGGTGGTGCCGGTGGCCGACCGCAAGGGCCACGACCGCCGCTACTCGCTGGACATCAGCAAGATCAGCGCCGAGTTGGGGTACACCCCCAGCATCGACCTGGACCGGGGGCTGGCCGAGACGGTGCGGTGGTACCGCGACAACCGGGCCTGGTGGGAGCCGCTGAAGGCGGCCAAGGCCGGATGACACGCGCCCTCGTCACCGGCGCCGGGGGCATGCTCGGGCAGGACCTGCTGGCCGTACTGTCCACCCGACCCGACCTGACGGTGACCGCCGCCACCCGCGCCGAGCTGGACATCACCGACCCGGCGGCCGTCCGCGCCGCCGTCACCGGCCACGACGTGGTGTTCAACACCGCCGCCTGGACCGACGTCGACGGCGCGGAGCGCGCCGAGGCCGCCGCCACCGCCGTGAACGGCGACGCCGTGGCGCACCTCGCCCGGGCCTGCGCCGACAGCGGGGCCCGGCTGCTCCACGTCTCCACCGACTACGTCTTCGCCGGCGACGCGGACACCCCGTACGCCGAGGACGCCCCCACCGACCCGATCAACGCGTACGGGCGCAGCAAGCTGGCCGGGGAGCGGGCCGTGGTCCGATTTCTCCCCGAAACCGGTTACCTGGTGCGTACCGCCTGGCTCTACGGCGCGCACGGCCCGAACTTCGTGGCCACCATGCTGCGCCTGGCCGGCCAGCGGGAGCGCCTCGACGTGGTCGACGACCAGCAGGGCCAGCCCACCTGGTCGTACGCGCTGGCCGCCCGGCTGGTCGCGCTCGCCGACGCCGCGCTCGCCGGCCGTGCCCCCGCCGGGGTCTACCACGGCACCTGCTCCGGCCGTACCACCTGGTACGGACTGGCTCGCGCCGCGTTCGCCCTCGCCGGGCTGAACCCGGAGCGGATCCACCCCACGACCAGCGACCGGTTCCCGCGTCCGGCCGCCCGACCGGCGTACAGTGTGCTAGGGCACGACCGCTGGGCGGCGGCAGGTCTACCGCCGCTGCCGGACTGGCACGACACACTGTCCGACGCCTTCGCATCCCCCAATCCACCCGCCCCGTGGAAGGCCGCATGAAGCTCACCCTGGTCACCGGTTTGACCGGTCTGATCCTGCTGGTCACCATCGTCGAGCTGCTGCGCCGCCGGCAGCTCCGCGAGAAGTACGGCATGCTCTGGCTCGCCGTCCTGCTGATCGTCATCCCGCTATCGCTGTTCCCCCGCCTGCTGGACAACGTGGCCGGTTTCTTCGGCGTCGTCTCCGGCGTCAGCCTCGTACTCTTCCTCGGCATCGTCTTCCTGCTGCTGGTGTGTGTGCACCTGAGCTGGGAGGTCAGCGCCCTGGAGGAGGAGACCCGCACCCTGGCCGAAGACTTCGCCCTGCTCCGCGCCGAGGTGGAGGCGCAGCGGGCGGCCCGGACCCAACCCGCCCGAGACGAACTGGTGTCGCACGATGGTTAACGGCAAGCGCGTACTGATCATCATCCCCGCTCTCAACGAGGCCGGGTCGATCGCCGACGTGGTCGGCGAGGTACGCGGCGAACTGCCCGGTGTCGACGTGCTCGTCGTCGACGACGGCTCCACCGACCGCACCGCCGCCGTGGCCGCCGCCGCCGGCGCCCGGGTGGCGAAACTGCCGTACAACCTCGGCGTCGGCGGGGCCATGCGGCTCGGCTACCGGTACGCCCGGGACAACGGCTACGACGTCGCCATCCAGATCGACGCCGACGGCCAGCACGACCCGCGGTACGTGCCGAAGCTGGTCGACCTGCTCGACGACAACATCGATCTGGTGATCGGCGCCCGGTTCGCCGGCGAGGGCGACTACAGCGTCCGCGGCCCCCGCCGGTGGGCCATGGTCATGCTCTCCGCCGTGCTCTCCAAGGTGGCGAAGACCAAGCTCACCGACACCACCTCCGGGTTCCGGGCCGCCAACCGCCGGGTCATCGAGATGTTCGCCGGCTGGTACCCGGCCGAGTACCTCGGCGACACCGTCGAGACCCTGGTGCACACCGCCCGGCGCGGCTACAAGATCCGCCAGGTGCCGGTGGCCATGCGCAAGCGGATGGCCGGCACGCCCAGCCACTCCCCCGCCAAGGCCATGATCTACCTGGGCCGCGCCTTCGCCGTACTGACGCTCGCGCTCATCCGCCGGTGATGCGGCGCCTGCTCGGCCTCGTCCCGCCCGGCACCCTCGCGGTGGGTGCCGGGCTGGCGCTGCTCGGTCTGGCCTCCTACGTCCACCTCGCGGTGGCCGGGCACAGTCTCACCGAGGCCGACTACTCGTCGCTGTCGGTGCTCTGGTCGATCGTCTTCACCCTCGGCATCGGCGTGTTCATGCCGGTCGAGCAGGAGGTCGCCCGGGTCGTCGCCGCCCGCCGTACCCAGGGGCTGCCGCCGGGGCCGGTGCTGGCCCGCGGCGCCGCCCTCGCCACCGGTGTGCTCGCGCTCATGGTGGTGGTCGTCCTCGCCGCCCACGGCCCACTGACCGACCGGCTCTTCGAGGGCGACGGCGCGATGGTGTGGGTGCTCGTCGGGTCGCTCGCCGCCATGGCGGTCGCCTACACCACCCGCGGTGTCCTCTCCGGCCTGCAACTCTTCCCCTGGTACGGCGGCCAGCTCGGGGTGGACGGCGGACTGCGCATCGGCATGGTCGCCGTGCTGGGCCTCACCGGCGTCACCTCCCCGCTCTGGTACGGCCTGGTGCTGGTGATCGCCCCGCTGGCGGGCGTCCTGCTCACCCTCCCGCCGGTGCTGCGCGCCGTCGGAAGCGGCCCACCCGTCGCCTGGCGCGCGCTGCTGCGCGGCCTCGGTCTACTCACCGCCTCCAGCCTGCTCTCCCAGGTCGTGGTCAACGTCGGCGTGATCAACGTACGGCTGCTCGACCCGGACGACGTCACCACCGCCGGCGCCCTGCTCTCCGCCCTGGTGCTGGTCCGCATCCCGCTGTTCGTCTTCGCCTCCCTGCAGGCCTCCCTGCTGCCCGGCCTGGCCACCGCCGCGAGCACCGGCGACCTCACCGCCTTCCACAGCCTGCTGCGCCGGGCGCTGGGCATCGTCACCGCGCTCGGCGTGCTCGGCGCGGTCGGCGCGATCGCGCTCGGCCCGTGGCTGGTCGGCGTGCTCTTCGACGCCGCCGGCGTGCTCGGCCACGGCGACTTCGCCTGGTTGGCCGCGGCCACCCTCGCCTACCTGTGGGCGATGGTGCTCGGCCAGGCGCTGCTCGCCCTCGACCGGCACCGCGCCCAGGCCGTCGCCTGGCTGGTCGGCGTGGCCGCGCTGGTCGCGGTGACCCTCGCCCCGGTGGCCGTGGCGCTGCGCGTCGAACTCGCCTACACCGTCGGTTCCGTGGTGACCGCCGCCACCATGGCGGTGCTGCTGCGCGCCCGGCCCCGTCCCCTTCCCGCCCCGACCCGGCCCCTCGACGCCGTGGCCACTGGAGTATCCGGAGGCATCCGATGACCCGCCCGCAGGTGTCCGCGGTGATGCTGGCCTACGGCGCCGAACCGTACCTGGTCGACGCCGCCCGCGCCGTGCTGGACAGCACCGACGTCGACATCGAGCTGATCGTCGTCGACAACGGCTGCACCGGCGACGGCATCGACATCGTCAAGGGTTTCCCCGGCGTCCGGGTGATCCGCCCCGAGGAGAACACCGGCTACTCGGGCGGCTGCCGGGTAGGGGCCGCCGAGGCGACCGGCGACTGGCTCGCCTTCGTCAACTCCGACGCGATCGTCGCCCCCGACGCGCTGGCCAGGGTGGTCGCGGTGGCCGGCGAACCGGAGGTCGGCGCGGCCATGGCCTCCATCCGCCTCGCCGACAACCCGGAGCTGATCAACACCTCCGGCAACCCGCTGCACTTCACCGGCCTGTCCTGGGCCGGCGGCAACGGGGAGCCGGCCAGCGCCCACGCCGTACGCACCACGGTGCCCTCGCTCAGCGGCTGCTGCTTCGTCATCAACCGGGCGCTGTGGCGCGAGCTGGACGGCTTCGCCGCCGAGTACTTCGCCTACCACGAGGACACCGAGCTCAGCCTGCGCCTCTGGCAGCGCGGCCTGCGGCTGGAGTACGTCCCGGACGCGGTGGTGAAGCACCACTACGAGTTCTCCCGCAACGCCCTCAAGCTCTACCTGGTCGAGCGCAACCGGCTGGTCACGCTGCTCACCGCGTACGAGACGCGTACCCTGCTGGTGCTCGCGCCCGTCCTGTTGCTCACCGAGGCGGCCATGCTCGCCGCCGCGCTCGCCGGCGGCTGGGTGAAGCAGAAGTTCCGCGGCTGGGGTTGGCTCTGGACCAACCGGGCCTGGCTGAAGTCCCGCCGCCGGCAGTTGCAGGACGAGCGGACCGTGCCCGACGGGGTCGTCGCCGAGCTGATGACCGCGCGGGTCGCCCCGTCCAACGTCGACTCGCCCCCCGGCATGGGCGTCTTCAACGCCATCGCCGCCGGTTACTGGGCCCTGGCGAAGCCGCTGCTGCGCAAGCGCTGACACCACCGCGGTCACACGGCCGTCCGGCAGTGCCGGGCGGCCGTCGCCGTATCCGGGCCTGGCTGCCGTCCCGAGCCCTGCTGCCTGGCACCGACCGCGCGCAGCATCGCGAGCACGAGCACGCGGGTCACTGCGACGATCTCGCTCGTCCGAACCTGCTCGCTCGTCCGGCCCAGAGACGTCGAGGGGGCCGGGAGAGACCCGGCCCCCTCGACACCGCGAACCGCTACGCCTCCGGCGTCTGCTCCGGGTGGCCCTCCAGGTCCGCCGAGCCGGCCGAGGTGGTCGGCTTGTTCGCCTCCTCCGTCGGCACCGTCGGCGTCTTCGCCCGGCCACCGGCCGGCGCGGCGTCGCCCGCCGCGTCCCCGTCGAGCAGCGCGGTCAGCGCCGCCCCGGTGACCCGCCGGAAGGTACGCCCCATCCGGCGCCGGTCCAGGACCGCCACCTCCAACTGGTTGGCGGCGATCGTCCGGGACGTTCCGCCCTCACCGCCGACGCTGCCGAGCGCCTGCACGGCCACCCGCACCGCCTCGCTCAGCGACATGTCCGGCCGGTGCTGCGCCTTGAGCACCCCGGTGATCGCCTCGGCCTGACCGCCCATGGCCATCCGGCCCGGCTCGTCGTTGACCGAACCGTCGTAGGTGATCCGGTACAGCTCGTCGTCCTCGGCGGTGCCGCCGACCTGCGCGACGCAGATCTCCACCTCGAACGGCTTGGACTGCTCGGTGAAGATGGCACCCAGGGTCTGCGCGAACGCGTTCGCCAGGCCCCGTCCGGTGACGTCACGCCGGTCGTAGCTGAGGCCGTTCAGGTCGGCCATCCGCACCCCGGCCCGGCGCAGGTTCTCGAACTCGTTGTAACGGCCGACCGCGGCGAAGCCGATCCGGTCGTAGATCTCGCTGACCTTGTGCAGGGCGCTGGAGAGGTTCTCCGCGACGAAGAGCACCCCGCCCTCATAGCTCAGGACCACCGCGCTGCGGCCCCGAGCGACGCCCTTGCGGGCCAGCTCGGAGCGGTCGCGCATGATCTGCTCGGGCGAGGCGTAGAACTGCATGGCCACGGCGGCGGTTCTCCTTCGGGCGCTGTGCTGACGACTGCTGACTGTGGGGTGGGAGCGGGGCCTCAGCCGCCCGGGTTCTCCATCCGCGCGGCCACGACCGCCTCGGCGACCGCCGTCGTCTCGGCGGCGGTGAGCCGGTGGGTGCCCTCGGCCGTCGCCGTCATCACCACCGGGTAGATCCGGCGGGTCAGGTCCGGGCCGCCGGTGGCGGTGTCGTCGTCCGCGGCGTCGTAGAGCGCCTCGACGGCGAGCCGGACGGCGTCGTCGAGGGAGAGCCCGGCGCGGAAGCGCTTCTTCAGGGCGGACTTGGCGAAGAGCGAGCCCGAGCCGATCGCGTCGTAGCCGGTCTCCTCGTAGGGGCCGCCGGTGACGTCGAAGCTGAAGATCCGCCCTGCCGTCGCCGGGTCCTTCGCGGCCAGGTCGAAGCCCGCGAAGAGCGGAACGACCGCGAGCCCCTGCATGGCCGCGCCCAGGTTGCCGCGGATCATCGAGGCGAGCCGGTTGGCCTTGCCGTCGAGCGAGAGCATCGCGCCCTCGATCTTCTCGTAGTGCTCCAGCTCCACCTGGAACAGTCGCATCAGCTCGATGCCGATGCCGGCGGTGCCCGCGATGCCGACCAACGAGTACGCGTCGGCCGGGTGCACCTTCTCGATGTCCCGCTGGGCGATCAGGTTGCCCATGGTGGCCCGCCGGTCGCCGGCCATCACCACACCGCCGGCGGCCGAGATGGCCACGATGGTCGTCGCGTGTGGCGCCAGGTCGGCGGCCATGCCGGGCGGCAGCGGCCGGCGGCCCGGCAGCATCTCGGGGGCCACCCGGCTCAGGAACGTGGTGAAGGAGGACGTCCCCGCGTTGGTGAACACATCTGGTAGACGCCCGGATGGATCAAAACCCGCTGCCACGTGGTTCCTCTCAGGTACGTGATCGCCCTGGCCAGCCTCGTGGGACTGTCACGGAGCTGGCCAAGACCACCGTTGCAGTTGAAGCAGAGTATCCCGCGCACCCAGCCGGTGCGATGATCGTGGTCCAGATGTTGAGGATCCAGGCCGCGCAGATGGCGCGCAGGCCGCTCGGCCAGGAGCGACCGCAACTTCTTCTCGCCCACGCCGTACCGGCGACGTAGGTCGTGCTCGCGCGCGTCGGTGACCTCCGTCGCGGTGCGGTGGCGGGCCTGCGCCCACCCGCCTCGGCGCGCGGGGCCGCACACGTCCGGGAGGAAGGCGAGCCCGTCGGCCGTCCGACGGTTACGGCGCAGGTCGGCGGGCGGGAGGATCCGCCGGCCCCGAGGGCATGGGCCGTCCGACGCCGGGGGCGCATCGGACAGGTGCCTCATTCACCGCCCTTCTGAACATATCCTCTCACGAACTCTTCGGCGTTCTCCTCCAGGACCGAGTCGATCTCGTCGAGCAGGTCGTCGACATCCTCGGTGATCTCGGCGTGCCGCTCGGCGACCTCCGGGTTCGCCTCGGTGGTGACGTCCTCGATCTCCTCGCCCTGGCGCGACTTGCCGGTCTGCGACTGCCCGCCGCTGTCACGAGTGGCCATCTCGGTGCCTCCTCCACGATCGCTTGCGAGAAACTTACCTCGCGCGGGCGACGAACGGCCCGCCCCGCGCCGATCTTCCCGACGCGTGACGGGCGGCGTCCGGCGGCACTCAGCCGGCGGTGAGCGTCTCCAGCAGGTCCTTGGCGCTCTCGCAGCGGTCGAACAGGGCGCCGACATGCTTGCGGGTGCCCCGCTCCGGCTCCATCATCGGCACCCGTACCAGCGACTCCCGGCCGATGTCGAAGATGACCGAGTCCCAACTGGCCGCCACCACCTCCGAGGCGTACTGGGCCAGGCAGCGCCCCCGGAAGTACGCCCGGGTGTCCTCCGGCGGCTCCACCATCGCGCGACGGGTCTGCTCCTCGTCGAGCAGCGTCTTCATCGAGCCACGGGAGACCAGCCGATGGTAGAGACCCTTCTCCGGGCGGACGTCGGAGTACTGCAGATCGACCAACTGGAGCTTGTGCGAACCCCATCCCAGCTTCTCCCGCTCCCGGTAGCCCTCCAGCAGCCGCAGCTTCGCCACCCAGTCGAGCTCGTCGGCACAGAGGAAGACGTCGCGGCCGAGCCGGTCGAGCACGCTCTCCCAACGGTCGAGCACATCGCTGGTCTGCGCGTCGACGTCATCGCCGTACCGGTCGTCCACGAAGGAGCGGACCCGCTCCAGGTAGGCCCACTGGACGTCCAGGGCGGTCAGGCGACGGCCGTCGCGCAGTCGCATGAGGTGCTTCAGCGACGGGTCGTGGCTGACCGCGCGCAGCTCGCTGACCGGATCGGCGATGCCGAGATCGGCGCCGATCGCCTTCTCCTCGATCATGGTGAGGATCAACGCGGTGGTGCCGACCTTGAGATAGGTGGAGATCTCCGACAGGTTGGCGTCGCCGATGATCACGTGCAGGCGGCGGTACTTGTCGGCGTCGGCGTGCGGCTCGTCCCGGGTGTTGATGATGGGACGCTTGAGGGTGGTCTCCAGCCCCACCTCCACCTCGAAGAAGTCGGCCCGCTGGGAGACCTGGAAGCCGCTCTGGCCGCCGTCCTGGCCGATGCCGACCCGGCCGGCGCCGCAGACGATCTGCCGGGTGACGAAGAACGGCGTCAGGTACGCCACGATGTCGGCGAACGGCGTCTGCCGACGCATGAGGTAGTTCTCGTGGGCACCGTAGCTGGCGCCCTTGTTGTCGGTGTTGTTCTTGTAGAGGTGGATCGGCTGGGTGCCCGGGATGGTGGCGGCGCGGCGGGCCGCCTCCGCCATCACCCGCTCCCCCGCCTTGTCCCAGCGGACCAGGTCCAGCGGGTTGGTCACCTCGGGAGTGGAGTACTCCGGGTGGGCATGGTCGACATACAGACGCGCGCCGTTGGTGAGTATCACGTTGGCCAGACCGAGATCCTCGTCGGCGAGCGCCTCGGCCGGGTCGTACGCGGCGCCGGAGTAGGTGAAGCCGCGAGCGTCGCGCAGCGGCGACTCCTCCTCGTAGTCCCAGCGGGCACGAGGACCCCGGTTGAGTTCCGGACGCGCCCCGTAGGCGTTGACCACCTGGGAGGAGGTCACCATGGGGTTGGCCCCGGCCTGGCCGGGCACGGAGATGCCGTACTCGACCTCGGTGCCCATGATTCGTCTGACGCTCATCGACCTACCTGCTCCGCTCGGCCCAACCCGGTCCCCCGTTCCTGTCGAGCGTAGTCGCCCTCAGGGCGCAGGGGGGCACGCCGGCACAGCCGGTGTGGCCTCCGCGGAGCGGTCGGACTCGCTCGGCAGGTCGGGGAGCACGTCGCACGCCGGCACGCTGAGGGGTACCCAGGTGACCCGCTCACGCAGCGCCGGATGGTCGACGAGGATCCAGTGGACCCGCCGCCCCGCGTTGGGGTCGGCGCTGATGAACCGGATCGGCCCGCGGACCCGCTCGGTCATCTGGTGGGTACGCCACGGCTCCTGGAAGACCATGTCGTAGACGCCGGGCGCGGTGCGGGCCGTGGTGCCCTGCAGGGTCGAGAGGCAGAGCGTCTCCACGTAGGGGCGGTAGGAGCCGCGGTCGAGCACGAGCGTGGTGACGCCGGGCTGGTCGGGATAGCGCCGCAGGGCCTCGGCGCAGACCCAGGCCTCTCTGGACGGCAGGTGCAGCTCCTGGTGGACCCAACGCCCGGTCCAGGTCTGCTCGTTGACGACCAGCAGGCTGTGGTGCCATCCGGTGACCCCACACAGGACCACGGTGACGGCCGTGAGGCACGCCGCGCCGAGGAGACCGACGGCGCTCGCGGTCACCGCCCGCCAGGACCGGCCACGGCGTGGTGCGGGCAGCAGCCGGACCACGGCGGCGGCGCCGACGATGAGCAGCGCGGTCGCCAGGTGCGTGGACTTGATGAAGTAGTAGCCCGGTTCCACGCCCGAGGTGTCGTTGTACCGGGCGATGCCGAGTGACAGGGCGACACCGACCGCGCTGACGAGCAGCCAACGCCGCCAGGCGGGGTCGGCACGGCGGACCTGGACGAGCAGCGCGACGCCCACGATCCCGCCGAGCCAGATCAGGGCCCGCCACGCCTCTGTGCGGGCCTCGACGCCGCCACCGATGGCCAGCGCCTCGGTCTGCTTGGCGCGCAGCACGCCGAGCAGCGGGGCGACCAGGGCGAGGGCGCTGCCGGCGACCCCGACGAGCAGGACGGTGACCCGGCGGCGCAGCGCCTCCCGCCAGTGGCCGAGGAGCCAGCAGAGCACGAGCACCGCGGCCGGCGGGAGGAACAGGTAGTAGGTGAAACCGATCGCGACCACCAGGCTGACGAGCAGCACGAACTGCTCGCGGGTGCCCGCCACGGGACGGCCCACGAGGGCGGCGAGGAGCACCGTGAGGGCGAGCCCGAGGACCTCCGTCGGGTAACCGGACAGCAGCAGGCGCGGCAGTTGGGTGCCCAGGACCAGGGCGCAGACCACCGCCGTGAGCGCGCAACGGTGCAGCAGGTGGATCGGCCCGGAGATGCGCTGGGCAGCCCAGAGCAGGGTGAGCACGAGGAAACCGAAGCCGGCCATGATCCAGAAGGCGTAGTGGCCGACGCTCTCGGAGCCCCGGGGGGCGGTGCCGGTGGGCACGAGGAACCCGTCGAGCAGGGCGGCGACGAGGTGCCAACCCTGCGGGTAGTAGAGCATCTGGGGCAGGAGCACGTCCTTGGCGGCGGCGGCGTCGACGAAGGCGTACCCGCCGAGACGGCCGATGACGTCGAAGAGGGCCAGGTGCCGCCAGTTGTCCTCACCCCGGCCGAGGATGGTCAACTGGCCGGCGAGGTCGTGCACGCGCTGCCAGGGCGCGCTGAGGTAGATCATCATCCCGGTGGTCCCGGCCACGGGGAACAGGTCGACCCAGCCGGGGCGGGGCAGCCGGGGTCGGCGGCGCAGCACGGCGGCGGCGAGGACGACCAGGGTGAGAGCGGTCCCGGTCAGCGGCACGGGTCGCATGCCCCAGGGCCAGACGGCGAAGAGGAGACCGCCGGCGGTGGCGGCGCCGAGCAGCATGGCGACTGCCAGCACGAGCCGGTCGAGGAGGGTGCGTCCGCCGCGCAGCACGCTGGCGGTGGCCAGCAGCACCAGCGGGGGCAGCAGCCAGTCGCGGTGCAGGGCGTGGGCGGCGAGGGGCACGAGCCAGGCGGCGACC
Organism: Micromonospora sp. KC723; assembly: GCF_004348595.1. Classification (GTDB taxonomy): domain Bacteria; phylum Actinomycetota; class Actinomycetes; order Mycobacteriales; family Micromonosporaceae; genus Micromonospora. Next base: position 31,645 of record NZ_SMKD01000010.1, on the reverse strand, counting down.
AGCGCCACCACCACCGGTACCGGGCGGCGCCAACGGCGGCGCGCGGCCGGCAGGGCTGGACGGATGTCTCCGGCCACCGGGGTGGTCGGCGGCTCGGCGACGGTGAGCTCGGGCGGCACGAGGCTCCTCGACGGGGTCGGCGGCGGTGGAAAAAGTCTACCGACGAGCCCGGCATACCACCCGCCCGGGACGGGTCGGACAGGTTAAGGTCCGGTGACGTGCGGGAAGGGCCCGCGGCGGGTGCCGCGGGCCCTTCCGCCGTCGCTGGTCAGAGGTACTGGCCGGTGTTGCTGGCGGTCTCGATGGAGCGGCCGGCCTCGGCGCCCTTGCCGCCGGAGACGAGCGTGCGGATGTAGACGATCCGTTCGCCCTTCTTGCCGGAGATGCGGGCCCAGTCGTCGGGATTGGTAGTGTTGGGGAGATCCTCGTTCTCGCGGAACTCGTCGACGCAGGCGTCGAGGAGGTGCTGCAGGCGCAGCCCCTTCCGACCGGAGGTGAGGAACTCCTTGATGGCCATCTTCTTGCCCCGGTCGACGATGTTCTGGATCATCGCTCCGGAGTTGAAGTCCTTGAAGTAGAGGACTTCCTTGTCGCCGTTGGCGTAGGTGACCTCGAGGAAGCGGTTCTCCTCGGTCTCGGAGTACATCCGCAGCACGACCGCGTCGATCATCGCCGCCACGGTGGCCTGGGGGTCGCCGCCGTGCTCGGCCAGGTCGTCGGGGTGCAGCGGCAGGCCGGAGAGGATGTACTTCGAGAAGATGTCCTTGGCCGCCTCGGCGTCCGGACGTTCGATCTTGATCTTCACGTCGAGCCGGCCGGGACGCAGGATGGCCGGGTCGATCATGTCCTCCCGGTTGGAGGCGCCGATCACGATGACGTTCTCCAGCCCCTCCACACCGTCGATCTCGCTGAGCAGCTGCGGGACGATGGTGTTCTCCACGTCCGAGGAGACGCCGGAGCCACGGGTCCGGAAGATCGAGTCCATCTCGTCGAAGAACACGATGACCGGCGTACCCTCGCTGGCCTTCTCCCGGGCCCGCTGGAAGATCAGCCGGATGTGCCGCTCGGTCTCGCCGACGTACTTGTTGAGCAGCTCCGGGCCCTTGATGTTGAGGAAGAAGCTGGTGTGCTTCTCCTTGCCCTCCCGCTCGGCGATCTTCTTCGCCAGGGAGTTCGCCACCGCCTTGGCGATGAGCGTCTTGCCACAACCCGGCGGCCCGTAGAGCAGGATGCCCTTCGGCGGCCGGAGCTGGTGCTCGCGGAACAGGTCGGCGTGCAGGAACGGCAGCTCCACCGCGTCGCGGATCTGCTCGATCTGCGCCTGGAGGCCACCGATGTCCTCGTAGTTGACATCGGGCACCTCCTCCAGGACCAGTTCCTCGACCTCGCTCTTCGGGATCCGCTCGTACGCGTACGCCGAGCGGGGCTCGATCATGAGCGAGTCGCCGGCCCGGATCGGCGAGCCGATCAGGGTCTCGGCGAGGTGCACGATGCGCTCCTCGTCGGAGTGCGAGACCACCAGCGCCCGGTCACCCGGTGCGCCGTCCGGCCCCGCGAGAATCTCCTTGAGCATCACCACCTCGCCGACCCGCTCGTAACCGAACGCGTCGACGACGTTGAGCGCGTCGTTGAGCAGGACCTCCTGCCCGCGCTGCAACTCCGTCGCGTCGAGCGAGGGCGAGACGGCCACCCGGAGCTTGCGTCCGCCGGTGAAGATGTCCACCGTGCCGTCGTCGTGCCGCGAGAGGAAGACACCGTACCCGCTCGGCGGCTGCGCCAAGCGGTCGATCTCCTCCTTGAGCGTCACGATCTGCGCGCGAGCCTCCTTGAGGGTGCTCACGAGCCGGTCGTTGTTCTCGGTGAGCCGCGCCAACTGTGCCTGGGTGGCCGCCAGCCGCTCTTCGAGCTGCCGGACGTGTCGGGGGCTTTCGGTCAACTTGCGCCGCACCAGAGCGAGTTCCTCTTGAAGGAACGCGACCTGCGTGGAGAGATCGTGGGCTTCCTTCTCCCACCGTGCGGCGCGCGAGTCCGCGTCGTCGCTGCGTGCCACGTCCCACCTCCCCGGGGGGCTTGAACGTTCTGCCCTAACACTAGCCGCTATGAGGCCCATTCGGTCCTACGCAACGCCCTCGTCACCGAACCTTGATCGCGAAGGGACGCCTGAGGGGGCAGGTCCGGGCGTTCGGGTACCGTCGAGCCGTGGGACGGGAGAACATGGGGGGTGCAGCGTGACCGAGGTCGCGACCGACCAGCTTCAGGTCTGGGTGGACCAGGATCTCTGCACCGGCGACGGGCTCTGCGTGCAGTACGCGCCGGAGGTCTTCGAGTTCGACGTCGACGGCCTGGCGTACGTCAAGGGCGCCGACGGCGAGCTGCGACTGGCCCCGGGCAGCCGGGTGGACGTGCCGGAACACCTCCGCCTCGAGGTGATCGACTCGGCGAAGGAGTGCCCCGGCGAGTGCATCCACGTGGTGCGCGGCAGCGACGGTGTCGAGGTGGCCGGCCCGGAGGCCGAGGACGACTGAGCCGCCTGGGTGGTGCTGTGACGGGGGCCGGGGACGACGTCGTCCCCGGCCCCCGTCACAGCACCGGGCGGCCGACCACCGAGGCGACCAGCCGGGCGAACTCCTCCAGCCGGGCGATCTGGCCGGCCCCGCCGTCGTCGAGCGTCTTGCCGAAGCGCAGCGCGTCGTGCCGGGGCACACCGGCGACCTCGTCACCGGGCGGCGCCTCGTCCAGCGAGGTGAGCAGCAGGTAGACGTCGATGCTGTCGACCCGCACCTCGCCGTTGTCGGCCCGGGTCAGCCGGCGCCGGCAGCCGACCTCGGTGACCGTGGAGACCGGCACCACCCGCAGCGACGAGGTCATCGCGCCGGGCGGCCCCTCCCCCGGCGGCACGTCCTCGCCGTGCCACAGCACCAGCCGGCTGCCGTCACAGACGACGACCTCCTGCCAGACCCCGTTGACCTCGTTGACGAAACGTTCCAGCGTGAAGCCGAGCACGGACGCCCCGCGCAGCACCCCACCCAGCGCCTCGAGCGCGATGTCCGGATCGCGCAGGTAGGCCCGCGCCGCCGACTCCAGGTCGGTGTAGGGCGACCAGTCCGGGAACACGGCCGGCAACTCCCCACCGCCGAAACCCGGCCGACTCATGACATCTCCCCCAGGTCGTGCCGCCGACCCGCACCGGCCGGCGGAATCAGCCCGATCACTGCCAGCCGCCCCGCCGCGCCGTCACGGCAGCCGGGGCCCGTCGGCCACGTCCGGCGTCGTGCCGTCCGCCGCCTGGCGGGCCGCCTCGGCCGCGCGCAACGCCTGCCGGCGCTCCGCGTACGCCTCCGCGCCCTTGCTGGGCTTGCGGCGCCGCGGCGGGGCGGTGACGCCCGGAGCGAGCTTACGCGCGGAGACCAGGAAGGCGGTGTGCGCGATCATCCGGTGGTCCGGGCGGACGGCCAGCCCCTCGGCGTGCCAGTCCCGCACCAGCGACTCCCAGGCCCGCGGCTCGGTCCAGCCGCCGCGTTCGCGCAGCGCCTCCACCAGTTCGGACAGCTGCGGAGTGGTCGCCACGTAGCCGATGAACACGCCGCCCGGCAACAGCGCCCGCTCGACCATGTCGAGCGTCTCCCACGGGGTGAGCATGTCCAGGATGATCCGGTCGAACCCGGTCTCGGCGCAGTCGGCGACGTCACCGACGTGCAGCCGCCACGCCGGGTGCGGGGCGCCGAAGAACGCCTCGACGTTGCGCCGGGCGATCTGTGCGAAGTCCTCGCGCACCTCGTACGAGTGCAGCTCGCCGCCGGTGCCGACGGCCCGCAGCAACGAGCAGCTCAACGCGCCCGAGCCGGCGCCGGCCTCCAGGACCTTGGCGCCCGGGAAGACGTCGCCCATGGCGACGATCTGCGCCGAGTCCTTCGGGTAGATCACCTGGGCGCCGCGAGGCATGGACAGCACGTAGTCCGACAGCAGCGGACGCAGCGCCAGGAAGGCCGTCCCACCGCCGGCGGTGGTCACCACGCTGCCGTCGGGCTGACCGATCAGCGCGTCGTGGCGCAGGATGCCGCGGTGGGTGTGGAACTCCTTGCCGGGCTCCAGGACGACCGTGTGCATCCGGCCCTTCGGGTCGGTCAGCTGGACCCGGTCACCGGGGCGGAACGGCCCCCGGTGCACCGGGGGCAGCTCCGGAGCGGCGACGGGTGTGCCCGGGGCGGCCGGGAGGGCGGAGGAGTGTACGGTCACCTGTTCATCTTCCGTGTGGGTTCGAGGACCTGCGCCAGATCCGCGACGTGCAGAACGCCGACCACATCTTCGCCTGCGGTCACCACGTACCGTGCGGCCGGGTGGGCCTGCACGGCCGCCATCACCCGCTCGGCGTCGAGCCCGGCCGGCAGCGCGGGCAGCTGGTCCAGCGAGCGGGCCACCGCGTCCACCGCCAGCCAGGGCCGGCGTGGTGGGGGTACCGCCTCGGCCGCGGCCGGATCGACCAGGGCGACCGGCCGGCCGGCGCCGTCGAGCACGGCCACCGCCGCGCCCGGCGGAGCCTGGGCGGAGTGCCGGCGCTGCGCCTCGGCCAGCGGGGTGCCGGTGGGCACCCCGAAGACGGGGCGGGCGAGCCGGGCCAGGTCGATCAGGGGCACCCTTCGGCTGATCCGGGCGTACCGGATGGACTGTCCGGCCCCGCGCCAGAGGGTGACGGCGACCAGCAGCATCAGCGGCAGCGCCAGCGGCACCAGGACCCGCTCGACGGTGAGCCACACGACCAGCACGGCGGTGCCGACGGCGACGGCCCGGCCGACCCAGCCGGCGACCTCGGTGGCCCGGTGCCGGTCCCGGGTGGCCGCCCAGACCGCGGCGCGCAGCGCGCGGCCACCGTCCAGCGGCAGCCCGGGCAGGATGTTGAAGATCGCCACCACGGCATTGCTCAGCGCCACTTGCAGGGCGAGCTGGTGGGCGAGGGTGCGGTCGGGCAGGGCCAGGGTGAGCCCGACGCCGAGGGCGCCGAGCACGGCCGAGACCGCCGGCCCGGCCAGGGACACCAGCAGGTCGATCCGGGGGCTGGGGGCGTCGGATTCCATCTCGGTGTAACCGCCGAGCAGTTCGAGGGTGATCCCGCGTACGCCGATGCCGTACCGGCGCGCGGTCAGCGCGTGACCCAGCTCGTGCAGCAGGACGGAGCCGAGCAGCGAGCCGACGAAGCCGAGGCCGATCAGGTAGCCGCCCAGCGGGGACAGGTCGAGCCGCTCGCGGGCGAACTGCGCGTACGTCACCGTGATGAGCAGGGCCAGCAGCAGCATCGACACGTTGACGCGCAGCGGGACCCCGAAGACCCGGCCCACGCTCAGGCCCCCGCGCCGGCCGGCGGGGCGTGGGGATCGGGTCGGGGAGTTCACCGGCCCGATGCTACGCGGTGCGGATCATGCCCCGGTGCGGCGACGATCGGCCTGTCACACCGGTGCCCTACCCTTCGGGGCATGACGGCGGAACCGGTGACCGACCAGCAGGGCACTCCCGCACCGGCCGCGCTGCCGGCCACCGTCCGGGCGTCGCTGTCGCCGTCCCGGGCGGCGGACTTCAAGACCTGTCCCCTGCTCTACCGGTTCCGCAGCATCGACCGGCTGCCTGAGCGTCCCAACGTGGAGCAGGCGAGGGGCACCCTGGTGCACGCCGTGCTGGAGCGGCTGTTCGACCTGCCGGCGCCCGGTCGCACCCCGTCCGCCGCCGGTGACCTGGTCGCCCCGCAGTGGGACCGGCTGGTCGCCGAGCAGCCGGAGCTCGCCGCCCTGTTCGACCCCGCCGACGAGGCCGGCACCGCCGAGTTCCTGCGTTCGGCGACGGCGCTGCTGCGGGGCTACTTCGCCGTGGAGGATCCACGCCGGCTGGAGCCGGCCGAGCGGGAGAGCCTGATCTCCGCGGTGGTCGACGACGAGTTGCTCATCCGGGGTTACCTCGACCGGCTCGACGTCGCGCCGGACGGCGCGCTGCGGGTGGTCGACTACAAGACCGGCGGGGCGCCCAGGGAGGCGTTCGAGGCCCGGGCGTTGTTCCAGCTCAAGTTCTACGCGCTGGTGCTGTGGCGCACCCGGGGCGTGGTGCCGCGGGTGCTGCGGCTGCTCTACCTCAAGGACGCCGAGGTCTGCGACTACTCCCCCGACGCCGACGAGCTGCTGCGCTTCGAGCGCACGGTGGTGGCGCTCTGGCAGGCGATCGAGCAGGCCACCGAGCGGCAGGACTTCCGCCCCCGACCGAGCCGGCTCTGCGACTGGTGCAACCACCAGGCGCTCTGCCCGAGCTTCGGCGGCACCCCGCCGCCCTTCCCGGAGCGGGCCGCGGTGCCCGACCCGCTGCGCGACGCCCGCTCCGGCCCCGCCGCCCCCGGCGCCGACGAGTGACCACCCGGCCCCACCAGCCGGCGGGCGGCACGGCCTGACCGATCCGCTCGCGCGCCGCCCCGATGTGCACGGCTGTCTGGGCGGCGCGTTGACCAAGCCGGGGCTGCGTGACCGGGTGCGGGCGGTGGTGCTGGCGTACGGGACCGGGCTCGTCCGCCCCGGGCCCGAGCCGCGCCGGAGGAGTGTCGAGACGGCTGTGGGCGCTTGTCGCCGCCACCTACCGTGACGGACGACGGCATCGCGGGGTTGACCCTGACGTGCGCCAGATCCTCCGGTGGACCACGCCGGAGGAACGCGGGACTCAGGGGCAACCCTGAGCCGAACCCGGGTCGACCCGCAGCGGAAATCCGGCCGCGGATCAACCCACGGGCGGACGGATCCGTGACGGGGCCCGGTAAGGATGGGACCGGCCCCACCGGCCAGCGGGGGCGGTGGGGATGACCGCAACAGACGGAAGAGGTAGATGACGTGACGGCGACGGTAGGCCGCGAGGCGCAGGCCGCGGCCCGGGCCAACGACGTGTGGAAGGTGTACGGCAGCGGCGAGGCGCAGGTGATGGCGCTGCGCGGGGTGAGCGCCGAGTTCGAACGCGGCCGGTTCACCGCGATCATGGGCCCGTCTGGCTCGGGCAAGTCGACGCTGATGCACTGCCTGGCGGGGCTGGACGCGGTCACCCGGGGCACCGTGATGATCGGCGACACCACGGTCACCGGGCTGGGTGACGCCGGCCTGACCCGGCTGCGCCGCGACAAGGTCGGTTTCATCTTCCAGCAGTTCAACCTGCTGCCGACGCTGACCGCCCAGGAGAACATCCTGCTGCCGATGTCGATCGCCGGCCGCAAACCCGACCCGGCCTGGTACGACACCGTGATCGACACGGTCGGCCTGCGGGACCGGTTGGGGCACCGTCCGGCGCAGCTCTCCGGCGGCCAGCAGCAGCGGGTGGCGTGCGCGCGGGCGCTGGTCGCCCGCCCCGAGGTGATCTTCGCCGACGAACCGACCGGCAACCTCGACTCGCGTTCCGGCGCGGAGGTGCTGAACTTCCTGCGCGACTCGGTGCGCGAGCACGGCCAGACCATCGTCATGGTCACCCACGACCCGACCGCCGCCGCGTACGCCGACCGGGTGGTCTTCCTCGCCGACGGGCAGATCGTCTCGGAGCTGATCGAGCCGACCGCCGACACGGTGCTGGACACCATGAAGAAGCTCGACACGCCCGCCGAGGTGGCGCGCTGATGTTCCGCGCGACGTGGAAGAGCCTGCTGGCGCGCAAGGTGCGCCTCATCCTCTCCGGCCTGGCGGTGGTGCTGGGCGTCATGTTCGTCTCCGGTGCGTTCGTGCTCACCGACACCCTGGGCCGCTCCTTCGACCAGGTCTTCGCCGACGCGTACGAGGGCGTCGACGTCAACGTCTCCGCCAAGCCGAAGGTCGCCCTCGGCGAGATGGAGGGCGAGCCGGTGAGCGCCCCCGTCCCGGCCGCCACGCTGGAGCGGGTCCGCGCGGTCGGCGGGGTGGCCGAGGCCACCGGCGTCGTCGCCGCCGACGGTGCCCGCTTGATCGGCGGCAACGGCAAGGTGGTCACCTCGTTCGGGCCGCCGCAACTCGGCGAGAACTGGGTGGGCGAGAGCGACCTGGTGACGTTGCGCGAGGGCCGGGAGCCGCGCGCGGACGACGAGATCGTGGTCAACGCGGCGCTCGCCCAGGCGGCGGGGGTGAAGGTCGGTGACCGGGTCGGCGTGCTGACGCGGGAGCCGAAGAAGGAGTTCACCCTCGTCGGCATCTTCGGCTACAGCGGTGGCCGGGACTCCATCGGCGGAGCCAACGAGGTCGCCTTCACCACACCGGTGGCGCAGCGGCTGATGCTGGGCGAGCCGGACGTGTTCACCAACATCAGCGTCAAGGCCGCCGACGGCGTCGGCGACGAGCGGCTCCGCGACGACATCGCGGCTGCCCTCGGCGACGGCTACGAGGTCAAGACCGGCCAGCAGATGTCCGCCGACGCCGCGGCCGGCCTGAAGGAGGGGCTGTCCTTCTTCAACAAGGTCCTGCTCGGTTTCGCCGCCGTGGCGCTGCTGGTGGGCACATTCCTCATCCTGAACACCTTCTCCATCATCGTCGCCCAGCGCACCCGGGAGCTGGCCCTGATGCGGGCCATCGGAGCCAGCGGCCGGCAGATCATCGGTTCGGTGGTGCTGGAGGCCGTCGCGGTGGGGCTGATCGCCTCGGTGCTGGGGCTGGCCGCCGGTATCGGGGTGGGCGCGCTACTGGCGTACCTGTTCGGCAAGCTGGCCGGCGGACTCAGCCTGGCCGGGCTCGGCGTCCCGGCGGCGGCGGTCATCGGGGCGTTCGGGGTGGGTCTGGTGATCACGGTGATCGCGGCGCTGCTGCCGGCGCTGCGGGCGTCCCGGATCCCGCCGATCGCCGCCATGCAGGACGTGGCCACCCCGGATCGCCCGTTGACGAAGGTGACCGTGGGCGGGACGATCGTCACCGCGATCGGAGCCGGGCTGCTCTTCCTCGGGCTCAGCGGCAACGCCGACGACAACACCCTGTCGACCATCCTCGGTGGCGTGCTGTTCGCCTTCATCGGGGTGGCGCTGCTGACCCCGCTGATCAGCCGGCCGGTCGTCTCCCTGCTCGGGGCGGTCTTCGCCTGGTCGGTGCCGGGCAAGCTGGGCCGGCTCAACTCCGGCCGCAACCCGCGCCGCACGGCGATCACCGCCGCGGCGCTGATGGTCGGCATCGCCCTGGTCACCGGCGTGACGGTGATCCTCGACTCGGCCAAGGGCAGCATCAGCGCCCTGGCCGAGGACCGGATCAAGGCCGAACTGGTGATCTCCGGGGCGCAGAGTGGCCCGCGTCCGCCGAGCTTCGACCCGGCGGTGCTGGAGAAGGCCGCCGCCATCCCGGGCGTCCAGCTGGTCGACGGCGAGTACGGCGACATGGCGGAGGTCAACGGCCAGCGCACCTGGGTGGCGGTGTCGAGCAACGTCGCGGCCCTGGAGCGGATCTTCAGCGCGAAGGCCACCGCCGGTGACATCAGCCGGCTGGGACCGGATCAGATGCTGTTCAGCTCCGACGCCGCGAAGTCCCGCGACGTCTCGGTCGGTTCGCGGGTCACCGTCCAGCTGTCCCGGGGTGAGGCCCGCACCTACACGGTCAGCGGGATCTACGAGAGCTCCGAGCTGACCAACCCGGTGGTGCTGCCGCCGCAGGCGGCGCGCGACTTCGCCATCCCGCAGCCGATCCAGGGCTTCCTGCAACTCGCCCCCGGCGCCAACGTCGACGACGTGCGGCCCCAGGTCGAGACGTTGCTCGCCGACAGCCCCGAGGTGTCGGTGGCCGACCGGGCCGCCTTCATCAAGCAGCAGACCAGCCAACTGGACGGTCTGCTCCAGATGATCCAGATCCTGCTGGCCCTGGCCATCGTCATCGCGGTGCTGGGCATCATCAACACCCTCGCCCTGTCGGTGCTGGAGCGGACCAGGGAGCTGGGCCTGCTGCGGGCGATCGGGCTGCGCCGGGCGCAGACCATGCGGATGATCACCGTTGAGGCGGTGGTGATCTCGGTCTTCGGCGCCCTGCTCGGCGTGGCGGTCGGTACCGGTCTCGGCGCGGCGGTGGTCGAGGCGCTCAAGGACGAGGGGATCACCGACCTGGTCCTGCCCTGGGGTCAGATGGGTCTCTTCCTCGGCCTGGCCGCGATCATCGGGGTCGTCGCTGCGGTGCTGCCGGCGATCCGGGCCGCGCGGATCAACGTGCTCGGCGCGATCGCGCACGACTGACCGGGTGCCCGAGGCCAGGTGGACTGGCCCGCGGCATCGCGGGGTGTTCGGGCGACCGACCACCCCGCGATGCCGCAGACGGCGCGGTCAGGACGGCGGGTCGCCGAGCAGCGCCACGAGCAGGTCCAGGTTCGCGCCGGTCAGGCTCCGCACCTGGTGTACGCCGTCCGTCGGCGGCAGCGGCGCCTCCGCCGGCACCGCCAGCACCGCTGCCCCGGCGGCGAGCGCGCTGGCCACCCCGGTCGGCGAGTCCTCGATCGCCACGCAGCGGGCGATCGGCACGCCCAGCAGCCGCGCGGCGGTGAGGTACGGCTCGGGATGCGGCTTGGCGGCGTCCACCTCGTCGCCGCACACCACCGCGTCGAAACTGTCCCGCCCGAGGGTGTCCAGGGCGATCTCGACCAGGGCGCGACCGCTGGAGGTGACCAGGGCGGTGGGGATGCCGGCGGCGCGTACCGCCCGGAGCAGGGCCAGCGCACCGGGCCGCCAACGCAGCCCGGTGCGGAACAGCTCCAGGATGCGGGCGTCGATCCAGGCGGCGCTGACCTGCGGGTCCCGCTCGGGCTGGCCGAGGTCGTCGTGCAGGATCCGCATCGACTCGGCCATGCTGGTGCCGATGATGGCGCGGCGGGCGTCGGCGGACAGCTCCCCGCCGTACGCGGCGGCCAGCTCACGCAGCGCGACGTCCCACAGCTTCTCGCTGTCGACCAGGGTGCCGTCCATGTCGAAGAGCACGGCGGCGGGGTGTGGGCTGCTCAGCGGATCCTCCTGTGGGGTGCGGCGACCCCACCGATCCTGCCAATCCCCCTGCCGCCGCGCCCGCCCGGACCCGGCACCAGTGACACACCTCAACCCGATCGGCCGGCGTCAGCCGAGGTCGCAGGCGTCCAGGGAGTCCTCGTAGCCACGGAAGAACGAGTCGGTGCGCTGTTCGGCGGTGCCGTGCGCACCCTCCGCGAACCAGGGCTGGTCGGGATCGTCGCCGACGGCGAGCAGCCCGTCGCGGAACTCGTCCAGGTCGCCTTCCTGGAGTTCGAGCTGCCCGTTGCGCACCGAGTCGCCGAGGTACGCGCCGGCCATGCAGTCGGCCTGGAGTTCCTGTTGGATGGTGAAGCTGTAGCGGGTACCCATGCGCACCTGGATGCCGTGGGCGTACTCGTGGCCCAGCAGGTAGAACACGAACGCGTCGCCGACCTGCCGGAACGCGGCCACCGACCAGTTGACGTCGTAGGCGATGTAGTCGCCGGCCGAACAGTAGACCGCGTTGTTGCGCGGCACCGGCTGCCCGGCGCAGGTGACCTCGCCCTCCCGCTGGTAGGGGATGATCCGACGAACCGGGGTGAACCGCTGCCCGGAGGCCCGGAACTGGGCCGCCCAGTAACGCTCGGCGATGCGGACCGCGCCGTCGATGTCCTCTGTGAACTCGGCCACACTGGTGGTGCCGTCGGCCCGAGTGGTCTGCGCGCCGGGTGAGGCGGCGGTGCGGGTCTGCTGCGGGCGGGGCTCGGTCGGCTGCTGGGGGCCGCTCTGCCCCACCCCGCCGGCCGCGCAGCCGACGGCGACCAGGGCCGCCACCAGGCCGGCGAGCGAACCCCGCGACCGCTGTCGCGCGCATGCCGTCACCATCGCCTCCCGAGGATCGTCACACGATACGGCCCGGTACCCGTATCGAATGACGATCATGCCGGGCTTGGGCCCCCCTGACCACAGGCGGACGGCACGCCGTCCCCTGAGCACCGTCGTCGTGCTCGACGTCGCCGGCCTCCGACCGTCGACGTCACGGAGAACGGTCGCTGCGGGTGACCGTGTGGTGCTGGGCCGCGTGCCGCTGCCGCTCGTACCGCTGTTGGTCGGCCATCACTTCTTCCACACGATGCATACGGCGTCGCGGGAGACCCGACAGGCTTGGCTCGAGGGAATCACCTCTGGTGTAGCCCACCGGGATTGGGACATCGAGGGTAAAGGGCTGATCGAAGAACCCGAAGGCATGGAGTAATCCGACTGGCCGGACCTTCTGCACGGACTCGAGATGGCCTATGCGGAGGTGGTCGTAGTGGAGCGAAGGCTGGCGGCATACCTCGTGAAGATCAAGGAAAATCTCCCGGAGCTTGCGGCACCTGAACCATACTCGATGACTCAGATCAGGGCGAAGCAGCGCCCCTGGGGCGAAACGAATGATGCGGGGTCATGGGATTGCTCGCCGATCTCGTGGGCCATCCTCGTCCCCCGGAGCAACCGGAAAGCCGCCACCCACCAAGGGTGAGGCCCCGGTCAGCACACTGCCGTTTCACTTGGCGTTGAAGTAGTTCGCCTCCGGGTGGTGCACCACGATCGCGTCGGTGGCCTGTTCCGGCACCAGCTGGAACTCCTCCGACAGTTGCACGCCGATCCGCTCCGCGCCCAGCAGCTCCACGATCTTCGCCCGGTCCTCCAGCTCCGGGCAGGCCGGGTAGCCGAACGCGTACCGGCAACCCCGGTAGTCGGTACGCAGCAGGCCGGCCAGGTCCGCCGGGTCGTCGTCGGCGACGGTACGCCCGCCGGGCAGGGTCAGCTCGCTGCGGATGCGTCGGTGCCAGTACTCGGCGAGCGCCTCGGTGAGCTGCACGGACAGGCCGTGCACCTCCAGGTAGTCGCGGTACTCGTTGGCGGCGAACAGCTTCGCGGTGTACTCGCTGACCGGCTGCCCGACCGTGACCAGCTGCAACGCCACCACGTCCAGCTGGTCGCCCTTCGGCCGGAAGAAGTCGGCCAGGCACAGCCGCCGCTCCAGCCGCTGCCGGGGGAACGAGAACCGGGCCCGCTCGGTGTGGCCGTTCTCGTCGAGCACCACCAGGTCGTTGCCCTCTGAGTACGCCGGGAAGTAGCCGTAGACGACCGCCGCCTCCAGCACCTTGTCGGCGATCAGCCGGTCCAGCCAGTAGCGCAGCCGGGGCCGCCCCTCGGTCTCCACCAGTTCCTCGTACGACGGGCCCTGACCGCCCCGGGCACCCCGCAGGCCCCACTGGCCGAGGAAGGTGGCCCGCTCGTCGAGCAGCGCCGCGTAGTCGGCCAGCGGCACCCCCTTGACCACCCGGGTGCCGAAGAACGGCGCGGTGGGCACCTCCACGTCGGTGGCCACGTCGGAGCGGACCGAGGCGTCGTCCAGCTCGGGCAGCGCCTCACGCACCGTCGCCCGCTGCTTCTCCCGGCGGGCCCGGCGCGCGGCCAGCGCCGCCTCCCGCTCCGGGTCGACCACGGGCGTCCCGCCCCGCTTGGCGGCCATCACCCGGTCCATCAGGGACAGCCCCTCGAACGCGTCCCGGGCGTAGTGCACCTGGCCGGGGAACATCGCCCGCAGGTCGTCCTCGACGTACGCACGGGTCAGCGCCGCTCCGCCCAGCAGCACCGGCCAACGTTCGGCGACCCCGCGCGAGGCCATCTCGGCGAGGTTCTCCTTCATGATGACGGTGCTCTTGACCAGCAGCCCGGACATGCCGATCGCGTCGGCCCGGTGCTCCTCGGCGGCGTCGAGGATCGAACCGATTGGCTGCTTGATGCCGATGTTGACGACCTCGTAGCCGTTGTTCGACAGGATGATGTCGACCAGGTTCTTGCCGATGTCGTGCACGTCGCCCTTGACGGTGGCCAGCACGATCCTGCCCTTGCCGCCGTCGTCGGCCTTGTCCATGTGCGGTTCCAGGTACGCCACCGCGGTCTTCATCACCTCGGCGGACTGGAGCACGAACGGCAACTGCATCTGCCCGGAGCCGAACAGCTCACCAACGACCTTCATCCCGTCGAGCAGGATGTCGTTGATGATCGACAGCGGGGTCCTGCCGGTGGCCATCGCCTCGTCGAGGTCGGCCTCCAGGCCGTTGCGCTCACCGTCGATGATGCGCCGCTTGAGCCGCTCGTCCAGCGGCAACGCCGCCAGCTCCTCGGCCCGGCTCGCCCGTGCCGAGGCGGCATCGACCCCCTCGAAGATCTCGATGAACCGCTGCACCGGGTCGTACCCCTCGCGGCGGCGGTCGTAGACCAGGTCGAGGGCGATCTCGCGCTGCGCCTCGGGGATCTTCGACATCGGCAGGATCTTGCTGGCGTGCACGATCGCACTGGTCAGCCCTGCCTGCACGCACTCGTGCAGGAACACCGAGTTGAGCACCTGCCGGGCGGCCGGGTTGAGGCCGAAGGAGACGTTCGAGATGCCCAGGGTGAAGTTCACTCCCGGGTACCGGGCGGCGATCTCCCGGATCGCCTCGATGGTCTCGATGCCGTCGCGGCGGGTCTCCTCCTGGCCGGTGGCGATCGGGAAGGTCAGCGCGTCGATGAGGATGTCCGAGCGGTGCATCCCCCACCGGCCGGTCAGGTCGTCGATCAGCCGCGACGCGACGCGGACCTTCCAGTCCTTCGTCCGGGCCTGGCCCTCCTCGTCGATCAGCAGCGCCACCACGGCCGCGCCGTGCTCCCTGACCACCGGCATGATCCGGGCGTAACGGGAGTCGGGGCCGTCGCCGTCCTCGAAGTTGACCGAGTTGACCACGCACCGCCCGCCGAGCATCTCCAGCCCGGCCTCGATCACCGCCGGCTCGGTGGAGTCCAGCATGATCGGCAGCGTGGAGGCGGTGGCGAACCGCCCGGCCAGCTCCCGCATGTCGGTGGTGCCGTCCCGGCCGACGTAGTCGACGCAGAGGTCCAGCAGGTGCGAGCCGTCCCGGGCCTGGCTGCGGGCGATCTCCACGCAGGCCTGCCAGTCGGTGGCGAGCATCGCCTCGCGGAACGCCTTGGAGCCGTTGGCGTTGGTCCGCTCCCCCACCATCAACACGCTGGCGTCCTGGGCGAACGGCACGTGGTGGTAGATCGACGAGACACCGGCCTCGGGGCGTGGCTCGCGGGCCACCGGGGCGGTGCCGCGCAGGCGCTCCACCAGCACCCGGATGTGCTCCGGGGTGCTGCCGCAGCAGCCGCCGACCAGCGAGACGCCGTACTCGGCGACGAACCGCTCCAGGGCGTCGGCCATCTCGACCGGGGTCAGCGGGAAGTACGCCCCGTCGGCGGTCAGCACCGGCAGGCCGGCGTTGGGCATCACCGACAGCGGGATCCGCGAGTGCCGGGACAGGTAGCGCAGGTGCTCGCCCATCTCGGCCGGCCCGGTGGAGCAGTTGAGCCCGATCAGGTCCACGCCCAGCGGCTCGATCGCGGTCAGCGCCGCGCCGATCTCGCTGCCCAGCAACATGGTGCCGGTGGTCTCCATGGCCACGTGGCAGATGATCGGCACCTGCTGGCCCAGCTCGGCCATGGCCCGCTTCGACCCCACCACCGCGGCCTTGACCTGGAGCAGGTCCTGGCAGGTCTCCACGATCACCGCGTCCACGCCGCCGGCGATCAGCCCGGCGGCGTTCTGCGCGTACGCGTCGCGCAACGTGGCGTACGCGGCGTGGCCCAGGGTGGGCAGCTTGGTGCCGGGGCCGATCGAACCGAGGACGAAGCGGGGTTGCTCGGCGGTGGCGTACGCGTCGGCGGCCTCCCGGGCCAGCCGGGCCCCGGCCTCGGACAGCTCCCGGATCCGCCCCTCGATGCCGTACTCGCCGAGGTTGGGCAGGTTCGCGCCGAAGGTGTTCGTCTCGACGCAGTCCGCGCCGGCCGCCAGGTACGCCTCGTGCACCCCGCGCACCACGTCGGGCCGGGTGACGTTGAGGATCTCGCTGCAACCCTCGAGCCCGTCGTAGTCGTCCAGGGAGAGGTCGGCGGCGTGGAGCATCGTGCCCATCGCCCCGTCGGCGATGAGGATCCGGTCGG
Source organism: Micromonospora sp. KC723 (assembly GCF_004348595.1). Lineage (GTDB taxonomy): Bacteria > Actinomycetota > Actinomycetes > Mycobacteriales > Micromonosporaceae > Micromonospora. The sequence goes on along the minus strand of NZ_SMKD01000010.1, from coordinate 15,699 downwards.
CCAGCACATCCAGCAACGAAGTCCGCACGGCATCAGGTTAATCCGACCTTCCGGTCTTCTGTCGGGACCCATGGGCGGTCCCACATTGTGTCAGCGGAGCATGGCATCCGTTTCGTACCGTTTGCTCTGCCGGCGGGATGGCGGACCGGCGCGGCCGACGGGCCGCGCCCCGCCCTGCCACGTAGGCTGGCGGACGTGAAGGACATCAGGGACGCCACCGTGCACGGCGGGCGGACGAGCGGGCGTCGGCCCGCCGCCGGCCCCGACGAGCAGGGCGAGGTGACGGCGTGACCGAGTTCGACGGGCTGCCGGTGCTGCGGTCCCCGGTGGCGATCGCCGCCTTCGAGGGATGGAACGACGCCGCGGACGCCTCCACCGCCGCCGTGGAACACCTGGAGCAGGTCTGGCAGGCCCGCCCGGTCACCGAGCTGGACCCGGAGGACTTCTACGACTTCCAGGTCAGCCGACCGACCATCAGCATGGCCGACGGCGAGACCCGCCGGATCGAGTGGCCCACCACCCGGTTCATGGTGGCCAGCCCCGAGGGTACCGAGCGGGACGTGGTGCTGATCCGCGGCATCGAGCCGAGCATGCGCTGGCGCACCTTCTGCGAACAGGTGCTGGAGATCTGCCACAGCCTGGAGGTGGAGCGGGTGGTGCTGCTCGGCGCGCTGCTGGCCGACGTGCCGTACACCCGTCCGCTGCCGATCAGCGGCAGCGCCTCCGACGCCGAGGCCGCGCAGCGCTACCAGCTCACCCCCACCCGCTACGACGGGCCGACCGGCATCGTCGGGGTGCTGCACGACGCGTGCACCCGAGCCGAGGTGGACGCGGTCTCCTTCTGGGTGCACGTGCCGCACTACGCCAACAACCCGCCCTGCCCGAAGGCCACTCTCGCCCTGCTGCACCGGGTCGAGGAGGTGCTCGACCTGCCGGTGCCGATGACGGACCTGGCGGAGGAGGCCGCCGAGTGGGAGCAGCGGGTACGCGGGGCCGCCGAGCAGGACGCCGAGCTCGGTGAGTACGTCCGCGAGCTGGAGGAACGCGTCGGCGACGCCGGCATCACCCCGCTGACCGGCGACGAGATCGCCCAGGAGTTCGAGAAGTACCTGCGTCGCCGGGGTGGTTCGGCCGGCCCGACCGCCGGCTCCTGGTAACCCCTCCCCTCGTCACCGGGCCTCCGACGGATCGCCGTCCGAGGCCCGGTCTTTGCGTGTCCGGGGTGGCGGCGTCACCACCCCTAGGGCATCCTAGGAACCTAGCTGTTGTGAGGAGGCGGGTGTGCAGATCAACCCGGGGGCCGCCGAGTTCCCGCACCGGCAGATCGCCGCGCAGCTCAAGGCCCAGGTACGCCGCGGCGACTGGGGGCCGGGCGAGCGGCTGCCGTCGATCCCGGCCATCGCCGAGATGTTCGGCGTGGCGAAGCAGACCGTCCAACGCGCCGTCGACCAGCTGCGCGTGGAGGGCATCCTGATCACCAAACCCGGCTCGGGCACGTACGTCCGGGGCACCCGGCGCCGGCTGAACCGGCTGTCCCGGGGCCGGTACGGCGGCTTCCGCGGTTACCACACCGACCTGGCCGCCCGGTACCGGCAGCAGCTCGTGTCGGTCGGACACGCGCCGGCCCCGCCGGAGGTGGCCGACGCGTTCGGCGTGCCCGACGGGACCGACCTGCTCTGCCGCCGGCACCTGGTCCGCACCGACGACTCGCCGGTGGAGGTCGGCGCCTCCTGGTTCCTGCCGAAGGACACCGCCGGCACCTCGCTGGAACGGGCCGAGGCGTTCGGTCGCCCGCTCTACCAGGAGGCCGAGGAGGCCACCGGCCGCCGGTACGTCTCGGCCACCGACACCATCAGCGCGCGGCAGCCGAGCCGGGAGGAGGCCGAGACCCTCCAGATCCGTCCCGACACCCCGGTGCTGCACCTGCTGCACGTCGCCTACGACGGCAACCGCAGGCCGATCGAGGTCGCCCAGGCCACCTGGCCCGGCCCGATGACCACCCTCACCGAGGAGTACCGCGTCCCCGCGCCGGCACCGGACCCCGACCCCGACCCCGGCCTCGTCCTCGGCTGACCTACGGCCCGCCGCGAGCCCGGCTCCGGCTCCTAGCCTGGTCGACTTCGTCCGCGGCGATCGGGGGTGTCCCCGGACCAGGACACCCACGCTCGGGCACAGCGGAGCCGGTCAGGGCGGGTCAGAGGCGTGTCAGGGCGGGTCAGAGGCGGATGCCGAGCAGGGCGTCCACCGTCGCACGGAAGAGGGCGGGCGCCGCCGCGTCGTCGCTTACGCCGGCGAGGGCCCCGTCGGCCCACCCGTCGGCCAGGGCCAGGGCGCCCGGGGTGTCGAGGTCGTCGGCGAGCCGGGCGCGCACCCCGGCCAGGAACGCCTCCCCGGACGGCCCGGCGGGCGCGGCGGCGGCCTGCCGCCAGCGGGCCAGGCGCTGCGCCGCGACGGCGAGCAGGTCGTCGGTCCAGGCGCGGTCGGCGCGGTAGTGGCCGGCCATCAGCCCGAGCCGGACGGCCATCGGGTCCACCCGGTCGGCCCGCAACCGGGAGACGAAGACCAGGTTGCCCTTGGACTTCGACATCTTCTCGCCGTCCAGGCCGATCATGCCGGCGTGCACGTAGTGGCGGGCGAACGGCGCCTCACCGGTGAGCCGCTCGGCGTGCGCGGCCGAACACTCGTGGTGCGGGAAGAGCAGGTCGTTGCCGCCGCCCTGGACGTCGATCCGGTCCCCGAGCAGGTTCAACGCGATCACCGTGCACTCGATGTGCCAGCCGGGCCGGCCGACGCCCAACTCGCCGCCCGGCCAGGACGGCTCGCCGGCGCGGGCCCCGCGCCACAGCAGCGGATCCAGCGGGTCACGCTTGCCGGCGCGGTCCGGATCGCCGCCACGCTCCGGGAAGATCTCCCGCATCTGCTCACGGGTCAGGTTCGACTCGTACCCGAACGCGGGCGCCGCGCTGATGTCGAAGTAGACGTCGCCGGTGCCGTCGTCGAGCCGGTACGCCGCGCCGTCCTTGAGCAGCTCCTGGACCCGGTCGACGATGTCCGGGATCGACTCCACCGCGCCGACGTAGTACTCCGGCGGAATGATCCGCAGCGCCTCCATGTCCTCCCGGAACAGCGCCGTCTCCCGCATCGCCAGGACCTTCCAGTCCTCGCCGTCGCGCTCGGCCCGCTCCAGCAGCGGGTCGTCGATGTCGGTGACGTTCTGCACGTACCGCACGGTCAGGCCGGCATCACGCCACATGCGCTGCACCAGATCGAAGGTGATCATGGTGGCGGCGTGGCCGAGATGGGTGGCGTCGTACGGGGTGATGCCGCAGACGTACATCGTCGCGGTGCCGTCCGGTTGGCTGGGGTGGACACCGCGCCGGGCCGAGTCGTACAAGCTCAGTGGACCGCCCTCACCCGGCAGCCGTGGCACCTCGTGTCCCGCCCAAGACTCCATGACCGTCAGCCTAACCAGCCGTCGACGCGCCGCACGGCACCCCACGGGTGATCAACATGACACGCTCAGATGGGCGGCCACGGCACCGCCGGCCAGTCCCGCGACGGCTGCGGGTAACGGCCGCTCTCCCGCAACCGGTCGATCCGCGCGGCCAGCTCGGCGACCTCGCCGACGGTCAGGTGCTCGGCCAACTCCTCGCCCAGGTCACCGGCGACCCGCCCGGCGAGCGCGTCGAGCATCCGCGCCGCGTCCGGCGGCAACCGCCGGCCCGCCCATCCCCACAGGACGGTGCGCAGCTTCTCCTCCACGTGGAAGCAGACGCCGTGGTCGACGCCGTAGAGCCGGTCGTCCGGCCCGACCAGCACGTGCCCGCCCTTGCGGTCGGCGTTGTTGAGCACCGCGTCCAGCACCGCCAGCCGGGCCAGTCGCGGATCGTCGGCGTGGGCCAGGGCGTACGCGGCGCCGTCGTCGTCACGGGCGGCGGCGATCGGAAACCAGCGCGGCGGCACCGCCCCGGCGGGTACGAACCCGACCAGCGGCGCCACGTCCTCCGGCTCGTCGATCCACAGCTGGCAGGAGCCGGGGCCGAACGGACCGTCCCGCAGCACCGTCGGCGGCACCAGATCCCAGCCGGTGGCGCGGGAGACCAGGTACGCGGAGACCTCCCGGCCGGCCAGGGTGCCGTCGGGGAAGTCCCACAGCGGGCGTTCCCCACGCACCGGCTTGTAGACGCAGCGGGCGGTCTGCCCGTCGAGGGTGAGGACGCCGCGCAGGGTGGCGTTGGACGCGTCGACCAGCCGCCCCTGGATGTCGAGGTCGCCGTCGCGCAGCAACCGGAGCGCGGCGCTGCCGTCCTGGCGGGGCTGCAACTCCGAGGAGGTCACCGGTGGTAGCCGTTGTGCCGCGGACAGAGGTGACCGGCCGGGTCGAGCGGCTGGCCGCAGAGCGGGCAGGGCGGACGGCCGGCGTTGACCACCCGGCGGGCCCGCTCGATGAACTCACGGGTCGCCTGGGGCGTCAGCCGCACCCGGAGTCGGTCGAGGTCGTCGTCCGGCTCCACGTCCTCCTCGACCTCGACCTCGTCGTCGGCGTCGTCGCCGAGCTCAACCTCGACCTCCGTCTCGCCGGCGGCGATCGCCTCGATCACCACCGTGGCGGTGTCGACGTCGAAGGCCAGGCCGAGGGTGCCCACGCGGAACTCCTCGTCGACCGGGGTGTCCAGCGGGTCGTTGTCGTCGAGCACGGCCGGCGCCTCGGGCAGCTCGACGCCGAAGCGGCGCTGCGCCTCGGCGAGCAGCTCCTCCAGCTTCTCGGCCAGCAACGACACCTGCACCTTCTCCAGCGCGACGCTGACCAGCCGGCCTCCGCCGCGCGCCTGGAGGAAGAACGTGCGCTCCCCCGGCGGCCCGACGGTCCCGGCGACGAACCGCTCCGGCGGCTCGAAGGCGTGCACCTGGTGGGTCATACCCACGACCCTATCCGGAGCGCGGAAGGGGCGCGCACCGCACCGACGCGGAATCCGCCGAGGGCGAACAGCGGGAGACGTACCTGCCGTCGGGACGCCTCAGCCGGCCCCTCCCGGGCCGCCGCCCACCGCCGCGTCGGAGTCGACCGGCCGCCTCGCCCGCCGGCGCCGCCTACCCGGCGGCGGCACCAGCGGGGCCAGGTCGCCGCCGGTGTCGTTGAGCCGGACCAGGAAGGGGCGCAGCGGGGTGTAACGGATCGCGGTGACCGACGCCGGGTCCGCGACGATGCGCTGGAAGAGATCCAGGTGTACGCCGAGGGCGTCCGCCACGATGGCCTTGATCACATCGCCGTGGCTGCACGCCAGCCACACCGCCTCGGGACCGTGCTCGGCGGTGACCCGGGCATCCCAGCCGCGTACCGCGGTCACCGCCCGGGCGGCCATCGCCGCCATCGACTCCCCCTGCGGGAAGACCGCGGCGCTGGGATGCTGCTGGACCACCGGCCAGAGCGGATCCTTGGCGAGCCGCTTCAGCGGCTGCCCCTCCCAGGTGCCGTAGCCGCACTCGGTCAGCTCCTCCTCCACCACCGGCGTGACCTGCGGCAGCGCCAGCTCCAGGGTCTGCCGGCAACGGATCAGCGGGCTGGTCACCACCGCCGCCAGCGGCAGGCCACGCAGCCGCTCGCCGACGGCGCTGGCCTGGGCGCGGCCGGTGTCGTCCAGCTCGACCGGCTGGCGGCCGGCCAGCCCGCCGTCGGCGTTCGCCGTCGTCCGGCCGTGTCGCAGAAGCAGAAGGGTCGCCACGGCTCCACCCTAGGGGCTGCCGCACCGGGCGGCGGCCCCCGGCACCGGGTGGCGCCGAAGGCCGCGCCGATCGCGGCCCCGCCGTGGCCGGGAAGCCCGGCGGCGGCTCAGGTGGCGCTGATCGTGCCGGTGAGCAGCAGCGCCAGCACCAGCGTGCCGAGTGCCACCCGGTAGAGGACGAACACGTACAGGGTGTGGTGGGCGACGTAACGCAGCAGCCAGGCGATGGCCGCGTACCCGATGGCGAAGGCGATCACCGTGGCCACGACCATCTGCGCCACGGTCGGCACCGAGGTGCCCGGCGCGGCGGGCTGGAACACGTCCCCGACGCTGAAGATCCCCGACATCACGACCGCCGGAATGGCCAGCAGGAACGAGTACCGCGCCGCCGCCTCCCGGGTGAGGTTCAGCAGCAGCCCCGCGGTGAGCGTGCCGCCGGACCGGGACACCCCGGGCACCAGCGCCATCGCCTGCGCGAAACCCATCACGACGCCGTCGCGCAGCCGGAAGTTCTCCAGGGTCCGGGTCTGCCGGCCCCAGTACTCGGCGAAGGCCAGCACGAAGGCGAACACGATGAGGGTGGTCGAGACCACCCACAGGTTGCGGGCGGTCTCCCGGATCTGGTCCTTGAACAGGAACCCGAACAGCCCGATCGGGATCGAGCCGACGATGACGTACCAGCCCATCCGGTAGTCGAGGCTGGAGCGCACCGAGCGGTCCCACAGCCCGAGCAGCCAGGTCCGGGTGATCCGCCAGATGTCCTTGGCGAAGTAGATCAGCACCGCCGCCTCGGTGCCGAGCTGGGTCACCGCGGTGAACGAGGCACCGGCGTCCTGGTCGAAGAAGATCGCGGAGGTGATCCGTAGGTGTCCCGACGAGCTGACCGGCAGGAACTCCGTGAGCCCCTGGACGATGCCCAGGACGATGGCCTCGACCCAGGTCACTCGCCGACCCCCGACAGGTCGAGGGCCTCCGCGACGGTCCGCAGGGTCTGCACCCCACTGTCCCGGTCGGCCACGAAGAGGGTCACCGACAGGGTGGTCACGCCGGCCTCGGCGTACTCCCGCATCCGTTCGGCGATGCGCTCCTTGGGGCCGAGCAGCGAGGTGCGGTCGATGAACTCCATCGGCACCGCGGCGGCGGCGTCACGCTGCCGCTTGGCCAGGTAGAGGTCCTGCACCTCGCGGGCGGCGTCGCCGTAACCCATCCGGGTGGCGAGCTGGTTGTAGAAGTTCTGCTGCCGGCTGCCCATGCCGCCGACGTAGAGGGCCGCGTACCAGCGGACCAGCTCGGCGCAGGTGGCGATGTCGTCGCCGACGACCACCGGCACGGACGGCACGACGTCGAAACCGGCCAGTCCCCGGCCGGCCCTCGCCCGGCCGGCGCGCACCGAGGCGAGCTGCTCATCGGCGAACTCCGGGGCGTAGAAGACGGCCAGCCAGCCGTCGGCGATCTCGCCGGCCAGTTCGAGGTTCTTCGGCCCCACGGCGGCCAGGTAGACCGGGATGTGTTCGCGCGGCGGGTGGAAACCCAGCCGCAGCGCCTTGCCGGGCCCGTCGGGCAGGGGGAGGGTGTAGTGCTCGCCGTCGTAGGCGACCTCCTTGCGGGCCACCGCCAGCCTGACGATGTCGACGTACTCCCGGGTCCGGGCGAGCGGCTTGGCGAACCGTACGCCGTGCCAGCCCTCGGAGACCTGCGGGCCGGACACGCCGAGGCCGAGCCGGAACCGGCCGCCGGAGAGCGCGTCGATGGTGGCGGCGGTCATCGCGGTCATCGCCGGGGTGCGTGCCGGGATCTGCATCACCGCGCTGCCCACGTCGATCCGCTCGGTCTGGCCGGCCATCCACGCCAACATGCTCGGGGAGTCGGAGCCGTACGCCTCCGCCGCCCACACCACCGAGTAGCCGAGCCGGTCCGCTTCCTGGGCGAGCGCCAGGTGGTCGGCGGGTGTGCTCCACGCCGTCTGGTATCCGAGGCTGAGCCCGAGTCGCACTGGTCCTCCCCCATCCGCGCCACAAGGTCGCATCAGGGTACGCAATGCCGGCAGCGGCCCCGACGACCGGCTCACCCACCCGCCCACCTGGCGCGGACCGCCCCGGAGACCGGCGACGGTCGGATCACCGACGCGGTGGCCAGACATGACGGGAGCGAGGATATCCGTGACGGCGGGTTCGAAATAAGGTTCACCCATGCAACAGCGACCGCTCGGCCGAAGCGGGCTGGCGGTTTCCCGGCTCGCGCTCGGCACCATGACCTGGGGTCGGGACACCGACGCCGACGACGCGGCCGCCCAGCTGAAGAGCTACCTCGACGCGGGCGGCAACCTGGTCGACACCGCCGACGTGTTCGCCGACGGGGACGCCGAGTCGGTGCTCGGCTCCCTGCTGGGCGCCCTGGTCCCCCGCGACGAGGTGCTCATCGCCACCAAGGCCGGGCTACGCCCGGGCAGTGGCCGACGCCGCGACGGCTCCCGCGGGCACCTGTTGCGCACCCTGGACGCCTCGCTGCGCCGCCTGGGCACCGACCACGTCGACCTGTGGCAGGTGCACGGGTACGACCCGGACACCCCGCTGGAGGAGACCCTGGCGGCGCTGGACCACGCGGTGGCCAGCGGCCGGGTCCGCTACGTCGGGGTGTCGAACTTCTCCGGCTGGCAGACCGCCCGGGCCGCGGCCTGGCAGGCCGCCTGGCCCGGACGGGCCCCCGTGGTCGTCGCGCAGGTGGAGTACTCGCTGCTCGAGCGGGGCGTGGAGCGGGAGGTGCTGCCGGCCTGCGCGGCGCTCGGGCTGGGCGTGCTGCCCTGGTCACCGCTGGGCCGGGGGGTGCTGACCGGCAAGTACCGCAACGGGCGGCCGGCGGACTCCCGGGCCGCCTCGGCGCACTTCGAGCGGTTCGTCACCACCTACCTGGAGCCGCGCTGCTCCAGCATCGTCGAGGCGGTCGCCATCGCGGCGGGCGGGCTGGGCGTGTCGCCGCTGGAGGTGGCGCTGGCCTGGATCCGGGACCGGCCCGGGGTGACCGCGCCGATCCTCGGCGCGCGGACGGTGGGGCAGCTGCTCGGCGCGCTGCAGGTGGAGCGGATGACCCTGCCGGAGGAGATCACCACCGCGCTGGACGACGTCTCCGCCGTGCCGGTCGGCTACCCGGAACGGGACGGCTGAGCCGGCCGCCCGTCAGCCGACCGGCGGTCGCCGCCCCGGGATCTCGCCGACGGCGGCGAGAAAACGCTGCTGGTCGTCGCGGAGGGTGGGGTTGACGACCCGGATCCACGAGCCGTCGTCGAAGTGGATCGTCATCGGGAACTGCGCCACCCGCATCGTCCCGTGGTCGCAGTCGATCCGGGCGACCCGCTGCCGCTCGACGCTCCACAGCAGCCTCGGCTGGCGCCGGTCGGGGCGGCCCTCGTCGGGTCGGCGCCCCATCCGCAGCAGGTGCAGGTGGGTGTCGGTCACCGCGAGCGGCGTGCCGGTGTAGCGCTCCAGGAACAGCAGCAGGCTGCCGGCGAGGGTGGCGAGGTCGCCGCTGAAGACGTACCGCCGGCGGTAGGCGATCTCGGCGAGCTGGTCGGCGAGCGGCCGGTGCCGGCTGAGCCGGAACAGCGCCCGGAACGCCTCCTGCTCGTCGGTGAGCGGCAGCACCGGCCGGGACGGCTGCGCCGACGCGGCGGACGACGCCGCGGCGTCGACCTCACGCGCCGCCGCCTCGGGGGCACCCGCCGCCAGCGCGGCCGCCTGGCCGGGCAGCAGCAGCACCCCGGCGGCGAGCCGCACCGGCGTCATGACGGCCTCCACCCAGGCCACCGGGTTGACGACGTGCAGCAGCCCGAACAGCACCCGGGGATCCAGGGCGTCGGTCATCTCGGCTCCGACGTGGTCGACGAACTGGCTGCCGGCCCGGTGCGTCTCGTCGGCCCGCACCGGCGCCAAACCGACGTAGCGCAGCTCCTGGCCGGTCACCAGGGGCGCGACCAGGGCCCGCTCCGGCTCGTCGGAGGTGCGGAACTCGTCGCGCAGGGCACGGGCCCGGTCCCGGGCGGCCCGGGCACCGTCGCGCACCGCGTCGCCGAACCGCCCCAACCGTCCCCAGGCACCGCCCACGCCGCTCCCCCTCGCTTCCGTATCAGCGGCCTGCCGGCTCCCGCGCGGCAGGCGGCTGACCGAAGACATTCTGGTCGATCCAGTCCGCGCCGTCGCGCACCGCGTCGCCGACCCGGTCGCCCACCTGGTCCGCGCCCGGCACGGACAGGCCGGTGACCACGGCGGTGGTGCCCCAGGTCACGCCGTGCACCACCGAGTTGGGCACGTTCCACGGCAGGTTGGTGGCCCAGTCCCGGGCGATCATCCGGCCGCCGTCGGCCAGGCCGTGCGCCCGCAGCGCGCCGGCCCGCTCCAGCGCGCCCATGTCGAACGGCGACCCGCTCTTGCCGAGCTTGAAGTGCCCCTTCGCCGGGTCGGTCAGCTTGTGGTGCCACTTGTCGGCCTTGCCGGCGGCGCGGCGCTTGTCGATGGACTTCTGCCCCCTCCGCAGGGCCCGCTGCTTGTCGACCAGCTTGTCCAGGTGGTTGCGGAGCTTGCGCAGGTAGAGCATGACCCGCTGGAGCAGCCGGATGACCTTCTGCAGGTGGGCGGCGAGCGGACGGATCACCTTCAGCGCCCGGGTGACCACGATCAGGCCCCGGGTCACGGTCACCGCCAGCCCGGCGGCCCAGGAGGCGCCCGCCGTGAACGGCGCCATCACCAGCGCGGTCACCAGGGTCACCAGCATCCAGTTGACGAACTCGACGCAGAGGTCGACCAGCACGTCGTGCACGGTCTTGAGGCCGTCGGCGACACTGCGCAGGTACTCGGCGGTGGCGGTGAACTGCCCCGCCACGTCCAGCAGTTGCTGCTCGACCTCTGCCAGCCGCCGGCCGTACGCGTCACCGGCGGCGGACTGCCAGCCGGGCTGCTCGGCCTCGCGGACCGCGCGGTGCCCCAACGCCAGCTCGCGAACCTGCCCGGCGAGTACGTCCCAGTCGGCGGCCCGGGCCCGCAGTGCCTCCGGCTCGCCGTCGACCATGTCGACGAGCTGGATCAGCGGCCAGGCCAGGGTGCGGCAGACGCTGTCGACGACGTCCTCCACCCCGGACAACGCGTTGTCGATGCCGTTCCACAGCTCGACGGCGCTGCCGGCCGGCCCGCTCACCGGCCCATCCGCTCGTGCACGGCCCGGAAGCCGGACTCGATGCCCTGCTCGTTGCGCTCGTAGTTGTCCACCGTGGACGAGAGCGCGTCACCGACCCGGGCGAGGGCGTCCTGGCCGGCCCGGAACAGCGCCGTGCCGTCGGAGACCTGCTCGGCGTACGCGGCGCGCAGCATGTCGCTGACGAAGGGCAGGTGCCCGAACGTGCTGTCGGGCAGGTCGCCGGCCGCGACCACCCGGGCCTCCAACGCCCCCATCGCCGTCGCCACCCCGGAGGCGGCCGCCTGCAACCGCTTCACCGCCGCCACGTCCACCTCGATGTCCGGTGCCACCGTCGTTCCTCCCCCGCATCCGACGCGGGACGACGATACGATTCCCCGGCCCCGGCCGCCACCCCGGCCGAGGCGGCACAGGGGGAGGACGAACGCATGACGGATCCGCTGTCCGGGCTGGACGCGCTGGCCGGCCGGCTCGCCGACATCGAACGCCGGTTCACCGGGGTGCAGGCCGATCTGGACGAGCTGGCCGGCACGGGTGCCGACGAGACCGGGCTGGTGTCGGCCACGGTCGACGCCGCGGGGGAACTGATTGAGCTGACCTTCCAGCCGACGGCGCTGCGGTACGGCACCGCCGAGCTGGCGGCGATGGTGCTGCAGGCGTACCGGCGGGCCCGCTCGGCGGCCGGCGAGCGGCTCGCCGAACGCACCGACGGCCTGACGGCGGACCTGAGCAGTGGCCTGACCGAGCTGTTCGGCCGCCCGGGGGACTTTGCCGCCCTGGGCCGCCTCGACGAGGCCGCCGCCCGGCTGGAGAGCCTGGAGGCGCGGCTGCCGCGACCGCCGGCATGACCGGCGCGGCTTGGCCGCAGGTCGCCGCCCGGCTGCACCACACCCTGGCGGCCTGCCGGCAGGACACCGACGTGGAGCTGACCGCCGGGCCGCGCCGGCTGCGGCTGGCGGTCCGGCGGGACACCGTCTCCGGCCGCTGCCCGGCCTATGACGCGCCCCGACTGGCCGAGCTGGGTTGGCGACCCGCCGCCGACGGCGACGGTTGGTGGTACGAGACACCCCGCACCGCCGAGGCGCTGCGCTGGTGGGGCGACTTCGCGTCGGACACCGCCAGGGCGGTGCTGACCGCCGACCCCGCCGGGCTCGCCTGCCAGGTACTGACCCCGACCAGCGGGCTCTCCCCGGCTCCCCGCACTCCCCCGGGCGGCGGCGTACCCACCGACGGCGCCGCGCCGCCGCGCACCGGCCCGCCGGACGCCACGCCGGGCGCCGGGAGTCCACCGGTGCCGGCGGGCACCGACCCGCCGGACGCCGGCCCGGGCCGGCACCGTGGGGCCGAACCGTCGGTTTCCGCCGCGGCTGCCGGGCCCCGCGTCGGTGACCTGCTCGCCCGAGCCGCGGCCGACCACGACCTCCCGGGCTACCTCGGGGCGTTCGCCGCCGGCGCGGTGTGCGTGCCGCTGGCCGGCGAGCCGTCGCCGGACCGGGAGCTCCCCTGGGTGGTCGTCCGCGACGCCGACCGGGCCCCGCTGCTGCCGGTCTTCACCACGGCCGAGGCGCTCACCGCCTTCGCCGGCGTCGGGGTGCCGTTCCTCGCGGTGCCGGCGGCCGAACTGCTGGCCGCCTGGCCGGACCCGGCGTGGGGGCTCGCCGTCGACCCGGGTGCCCCGCACGGGCTGACGCTGACCGCGCCGGCCCTGGCCGCGCTGCTGGCGGCCAACGACCTCGACGCCGGCGAGGAGGCCACGCCGGAGGTCGGGGAGGACTGATCAGCAACGGGCGGCCCCGCTCGGGCCGGACATGGGCCCGGCGGCGCGGGAAGGGTGGCGGACGGGCCCTGGGCTGGGCAGCATAGGGCACATGGACTACGAATACGCACCGCTGAGGTTGCCGCCGAACGTCGACCGGGTGACCGCCACGGTGCAGCTGGCGATCCAGGCGGAGTTCTCCGGGTGGGAGTTGGCCCGGGTGCGGCTGTTCCGGGACGGGACACGGCAGGTCGTGCTGCGCCGTCGCCGGGTCAACCAGCCACAACCGGGCCTGTCGTACTGAACGGGGCACGCCGGGGGACGTATCGCGCCCGCCCGGGGGCCCGAACCGGACGGGCCCCCGGGCGGACTCTAGTGCGCGTGCCCGGCGTGCTCGTGCTCGTCCTCGTCCAGATACGGATGCTCGTCGAGCCGCCCCACCAGGCGGTCGTCGGCGGCCGGCTGGAACGGGCCCACCGGGTCGTCGTCGTCGAACGACTCCAGGTCGACCGGGGTGCCGACCTCGCTGACCATCACCACCCCGTCGAGCGGCTCCAGCTCCGGCACGTCCAGGGCGCTCAGCGAGCCGTCACCGCTCTGCAGCAGCTCCAGCACGGCCTCGCCGACCCCCTCGACCGGCGCCGGCTCGTCGGGCTCCGGGGTGCCCTCGCGGCGGGCCGCCTCGGCCACCCGGATCAGCGCCGAGACGCTGGGCACCCGGTAGTCGCGGCGCTGCCGCACCGAGATCACCTGCGGGTGCGGGTCGGTGGCCTCGACGCCTTCGCCGCCGAGCCGTTCGTCCGCCTCGTCCGGGTCGATCGCCTCCACGTCCCAGGGCGTGACCTCGCCGAACGCGTCGAGTAGTTGCTCGTCGTAGGCGTACGAGGCGTTGTTCAACGCCACGTACGCCTGCCAGACGTCGTCGTCGTCGATGCGGCCCTGAGCCGCGCGCACGGCCGCCAGGTGGGCCCGGGCGGCGTCGATCACGCGCTCGAGAGCGGCGTCCAGCTCACCGTGCTGGTCGGTCATGAGGTGATCCCTTCGCCAATGGGGCAGGCTGCGACACCGGACGGGGTCAGCAGGCGCGCAGGAACCGGTCCAGAACCCGCACGCCGAACTGTAGTCCGTCCACCGGAACCCGCTCGTCGATGCCGTGGAACAGGGCGGAGAAGTTGAGGTCGGCCGGCAGGCGCAACGGGGCGAACCCGAAGCAGCGGATGCCGAGCTGGGAGAACGCCTTCGCGTCGGTGCCGCCGGAGAGCATGTAGGGCACCGGGCGGGCGCCCGGGTCCTCGGCGCGCAGCGCCGCCGACATCGCCGCCACGAGGTCGCCGTCGAAGGTGGTCTCCAGGGCCGGCTGGCGTTGGATGTACTCGATGTCGATGTCCGGGCCGACCAGCTCGCGCAGCTGCCGCTCCAGCAGCTCCGACTGACCGGGCAGGCTGCGGCAGTCGATGGTGGCGGTGGCCCGGCCGGGGATGACGTTGTCCTTGTAGCCGGCGGCCAGCCGGGTCGGGTTCGCGGTGCTGCGGATCGTCGCCCCGATGATGTTGGCGATCGGCCCCAGCTTCGCGATCGCGGTCTCCGGGTCGTCCGGGTCCAGTTCTACGCCGAGAACCTCGGAGACCTCCTGGAGGAAGGCGCGGACGGTGGCGGTGACGGTCACCGGGAAGCGGTGCCGCCCGATCCGGGCCACCGCCTCGGCCAGGGCGGTGACGGCGTTGTCGTCGTGGACGAACGAGCCGTGGCCGGGGCGGCCCCTGGCGTGCAGCCGCAGCCAGTCGATGCCCTTCTCGGCGGTCTCGATGAGGTAGAGCCGGGTGGCCTCGTTGACCGAGTAGGAGAAGCCGCCCACCTCGCCGACGGCCTCCGTGCAGCCGTCGAACAGGCCCCGGTGCCGCTGCACCAGGAAGTGCGCGCCGTAGTCGCTGCCCGCCTCCTCGTCGGCGGTGTAGGCCAGCACGATGTCGCGTGCCGGGCGGACCCCGGTGCGCTGCCAGTGCCGCACCACGGCCAGCACCATCGCGTCGAAGTCCTTCATGTCGATCGCGCCCCGGCCCCACAGGTAGCCGTCGCGGAGTTCCCCCGAGAACGGGTGCACCGACCACTCGTCGGCGTCGGCGGGGACCACGTCGAGGTGCCCGTGCACCAGCAGGGCGTCGCGGCCCGGGTCGGTGCCGGCGATCCGGGCCACCACGTTCGCGCGCCCCGGCGCCGACTCGTGGATCTCGGCGTCGACGCCGACCTCGGCGAGCCGCTGCGCGACGTACTCGGCCGCGCGGCGCTCACCCACGCTGGTGGCGTTGTCCCCCGTGTTGGTGGTGTCGATGCGCAGCAGGTCACGGCAGAGTTCCACGACCTCGTCGGTGGGCTCG
This sequence comes from Micromonospora sp. KC723, assembly GCF_004348595.1. Classification (GTDB taxonomy): domain Bacteria; phylum Actinomycetota; class Actinomycetes; order Mycobacteriales; family Micromonosporaceae; genus Micromonospora. The sequence goes on along the minus strand of NZ_SMKD01000010.1, from coordinate 664 downwards.
GGGAGGGCGGGGGCGGCGTCGCTCGTCATCGCCTCTTTCTACCAGCCGGCCGGCCCCGGGCCCGGCCGGGCCGCCGGTACCGGGGTTTCCCGATCCCCGGGTACGGGTACCGCGCTGGCGTCCCCGCACCGCCCGTCGCGCCGGCCGTCCCCCACGCCCCGTGCGCCCGTCGAGGAGGACATGATGTCCATCCCCCTGCCGCCGCTGCCACCCGCCGCCGACGACGCCTACCGGCCCGGCGGTCGCGGCGTCGTCGACCTCGCCGACGCCGAGCACCGGCAGTTGCTCGGCCTGGCCGGCCAGGTCGACGACCCGCAGCTGAGCGCCGAGCGGCGGCGGGAGGTGATCGACGTGCTCACCGCCGCGGTGTCGCGGCACCTGTCCGCCGAGGAGCAGTACCTTCTCCCCGCCACCCGGGCCGCGCTGCCCGACGCCGCCGACTCGATCGACCGGTCACTGTCAGCCGACGCCGCGCTGCTCACCGCGCTGAAGGCGGTGGACGGGCCGGACGATCCCGCACTGGCGGAGGTGGCCGAGCGACTCCACCGGCACGTCGAGGCGGTGTCGGCGCTGACCGCCCGGCTGCGCGCGGCGAGTTCGGAGGCCGAGCTGATCCGGCTGGGCAACCGGTGGGAGATCGCCGCGGAGGCGGCCCCGACCCGCC
>NZ_SMKD01000109.1 GCF_004348595.1 Micromonospora sp. KC723 | reverse complement strand
CCCTTGCGGGCGACCGCGACCACATCACGGCGGAACTCCAGGGGAAACGCTTTCGGCATGACAGACATCCTTCCAGCGAGGAACGCATCCTCACAGGTCAGGAGTCAACCGAACCGGGGGCAGACCCATTCCGGATCCGCCGAGCCCCGATGGACGGTATCGTGATTCACTTCCGTGGACGCAACCCCGCTACGAAGTTGGTGCGCACGTCAACACGCCAGCACATGTCCGAACAAGCGCCTCCCTGACATCGCTGGCGATGACGTCAGAGCACGCTCATATCGGGCCTACCTGCGTTACCGCGACCCGACACGGTTCGCCCTGCTGCCCTTCCTTCTGCCAGAATCACGGGTCATGCGCGCCTTGATCGTGGGCAACAGCGACGGCATCGGGCTGGCACTGACCCACCGGCTCCTGGCCGACGGGTGGACGGTGACCGGGCTGTCACGCAGCCCCGCCCCGGTCGGCTCGCATCACGTCGTGGACGTGACCTCTCCAGACTTCCCCATGGTGCTCGCCGAGGTCGGTGGCGTCGACCTGTGCGTCTACGCGGCCGGCGTCGGTGAGCCGCTCGGTGAGGATCTGGCCGGCCAGACCCGGGCGCTGGAGGTGAACCTACTCGGCGCGGCCCGCACGTTCGAGGCGGTGGTGCCGCGCATGCTCGCCGCCGGCCGTGGCCACCTGATCGGCCTGTCCAGCCTCGCCGACACGACGATCTCGGCGCAGGCGCCCGGCTACGCGGCCTCCAAGGCGGGCCTCACCTCGTACCTGCTCAGCCTGGACGCCGCCCTGCGGCCCCGCGGCGTGCCGGCCACCGCAGTACGGTTCGGCTTCGTCGACACCAAGATGGCGAAGTCCCCGGTCACACCATTCAAGATCTCCACAGACCGGGCCGCCGACGTGCTCATCCGATGCATCCGCACCCGACCGGCGATCGTGTCCTACCCCCGCCGGATGGCCGTGGTGACTGGCACACTCGGCCTCCTGCTGCGCGCCACCGCCCGACTTCGCCGGTCAAGACCTGACGCTTCGTGAAGGAGTACGGCCGGTCCGCACACCGTCCGCAGCTAGAGGTGCGTACCCAGATGTGCGTACCCGATCATGCCGAGGCGACGGCGTCGCCCGCTGGTGGCGATGCACGCGCGACGAGCGGCAGATCCGGTCGTCGCGGGACAACGCTTTCGGCCTGGTGCGTGATTCTGCCGTGAGGTCGCCGGTGGTTGGCCGGGTGCGGCGTATCGGGCGGCGCTACTGACTGTCGTACCCCTGTGTGAGGCTTTGGCGCGTGGCGACTTTCGTTCTGATCCACGGCGGTGGCGGCAGTTCCTGGGACTGGCATCTGCTGGGCCCTGAGCTGGCCGGACGGGGCCACGACGTGGTGGTGCCGGAGCTGCCGATCGAGGACAGGGCGGCAGGCTTCGCCGAGTTCTGTGACACGGTCGTCAGTGCCGTCGGCGATCGCAGCAACCTCGTGGTCGTCGGACACTCGTATGGTGCGTTCACGGCGCCGCTGGTCGCCGACAAGCTGCCTGTGCGGCTCATCGTCCTGCTCACTCCCATGATCCCGAAGCCGGGTGAGAGTCCCGGCGACTGGTGGGGCAACACCGGTCACCGCAGCGCGGAGGGGTTCAGTGAGGAGGAACAGTTCTACAATGGCGTGCCGGCCGAGATTGTCGCGGAGGCTTCGGCGCATGGCCGCGACCAGGTCAGCGCAGAATGGAACGAGCCGTGGCCCCTGGATGCGTGGCCGGACGTGCCGACGAGGGTGCTCATCGCTCGCGAAGACCGGTTCTTCCCGCCCGACTTCCAGCGCCGCGTGGCGGCCGACCGCCTCGATGCCGTACCGGATGAAATCGACGGTGGCCACGCGGTGGCGCTCAGCCGTCCGAAGCAACTCGCCGACCAGCTGACCGCGTACTTGCCGCGCTGAAGGCGCTGCGCCCGATGCCGGCCACGTGAATACGCGCGGCGCGGATCGCGGCATGAGCGGACGTTGCGGTGCGGCCCGGACCTGCTCCCGCAGCAGGCCGTGTATCCGTTACGTGGTCCCGTCGGCTTCCCACTTGGCGTAGTAGTCGTACACCGTCTTCGCCGGCGGAAGTCATGCGGCAGGTGCTCTTGGGCAATCGCGGCCGGTCGAGGCTGTCGCCTCGACCGGCCGCGGATGCGCTGTTGGTGCTACGGGGCCGGATACTCGGTGATGAAGACCGGGCGGCCGGCGCGGGTGGTGTCGGCTGGGTCGCCGATTCCGTTGACCACGTGGTTGATGGTTCCGGCGCTGAGGTTGACGGTCATGACGTGGAACAGCTTCACACCCGGTGTGTTCGGCACCTTGAAGCCGTTCTCGGTGCGGATCGACGGGTTGTTCCGGTTGAATACGTACACGCCGCCGCCGTAGAGGTTGTGTGTGCGCACGTGGTCGCCCACCTTGTACCCGGCGAAGCCCTCGACGTCGCCGTTCATCCAGTCGGCCTGCGTCGGCGGGTCGTAGGGCAGTTCGTTCTGGTAGAGGATCGTGGTGCCGCGCTCGCCGTTCCAGACGGTGTTGTAGCGCTGGAAGTGTTCGACGAACAGGCCGGTGGCGGTGACGTGGTCGCCGTTGATGACCGCGCCGTACCGGCCCGTGTTGGTGTTCCATCGCTCGGTTTCGGTGAATCCCTCCACGCCGTGGTCGCCGCGCCACACCCAGGTGTGGTCGATGAGCACGTGGTCGCTGTTGACCTCGAGCGCGGTGTCGGCCTTGCCGATGTGCGGGCCGCCGACACGGAAGTACACGTCCGACAACGTGGTCGGGTTGGCCGCCGAACCGGAGTGGTATCCGTGCTTCTTGCCGACGCGCAGGAGGACCGGCGACTCGGTCAGGCCCGCGTCCACGGTGACGCCCGCGATGACGATGCCGGGCGCGTCGGCGACGTCGAGCGGGGTGGCGCCGTTGACGGCGGTGAGCGTGGCCTGGCCCAGACCGAGCACGACCGTGTTTGCGCGGTTGACCTTGATGCTCTGGGCGATGCTGTACACGCCGGGGGTGAGCAGCAGGTGTTTGCCGCGGGCGAGCTGGTTGTTGATTGTCTTGACTGAGTCGGTGGGGCGGGCCACGAAGAAGTCGCGGATCGGGATGGTGCGGCCCGGGGTCAGGCCGTTGGCCCAGGAGATGCCGGCGCTGTCGAAGCGCGCTGACGGCACCCGGACGTTGTACTTGCCGTTGGCGTCCAGGAACAGGAACGGCTTCTCTCGGCTGACCGGGGTGGTGTCCAGGGTGGTGTAGGTCGGATTGGGGAACGTGGCGTCGTCGGGGGCGCCGACCACGCCGCTGAAGACCTGGTTCCACACGCCGTTGGACCAGCCGTCGATCTGGCTGTTGCGGATCAGCCATTGCTGTTGTGAGCCGCTGATGACGAACGGCAGCTTGGAGTCGGCGATGAAGCCGCCGCTGGCGTTCTGCGGGCCGGCGGTGCAGTAGTCCATCAGCGACAGGTTGGCGCCGGTGATGTTGAGTCGGCGCATCGAGACCGCCTGCGACACGGCCCAGAAGTTGGCCGACGCGCGGCAGCCGTCCTGGCCGGCCGAGTTGACGTTGATGGACAGGTTCGACAGGGTGCGCCAGAAGTTGATCAGGGCCAGGCAGTCGGCAGTGCCGTCGTCGGCCAGGCACCGGTTGTAGACTTCGACCTTGCCGTTGATGACCACGTCGGTCGGCGACGCGCCGAGGCCGGCGATCTCGGTGTAGTAGCCGACCTTGATCCGCAGCGGCTGGTCGGTCGTGCCGTAGCTGCCCGGCTTGAACAGGAACGCGTACCGCTTGGTGCCCATCTCGTTGTCGACCTGGGCGGCGTGGGTGGCGTCCAGGGCTGCCTGGATCTGGGGGACCGGCATACCGGGGTCGAAGACGGTGACGTTCACCCCGAGGTCGGGCGCGCCACGCAGCGGCGGGGCGGCCGCGGTGGCCGCCCCGGCGGTGCCGACGATGGCGACGGCGACCGCCGAGGCCAGGCCGAGGGTGATTCTTCGGCCTACCGTCCGCAGGTCCGACGACGGGGCCGCGGTGGCGCGGTTGGGACTCGTGCTCATCATTGCGGGAAGTCCTCTCTGGGCGCCAGGGCAGATGCCAGCAGTGACATGCCTGTTGACTTGGTCATGCTCATTCCTTCGAAGGAACTCGTTCGTCAGGACGTGCTGTCGGAGTGGTTGTCGTGTTTCGAGCGGTCGCCGAAGAGCTACAGGCCGCTGATCCGGAGGCAACCGGCCACCCTCCGGTGAGGTGCACGTCGCGCGCCGGTGGCAGATCGCGCGTGGTGACACGCTGCGGGACCGTCACTAACCCGGGTTAGTGCAGAAACGCTAGGCCGCCGTCTCTGCGCACGTCAAGACCGTGTTACGGCCGAGTTTCCGGCGAATTCACAGACAATTCGGGAATAGGTTGCAGCTCAGGCTGCGCGCTCGCGGGCCGGCGGGGCCGTGGAGTCGCGCATCACGAGCGGGCAGTGCACCAGGGTGCGGCTGCGCTGAGTGGCGAATCCACCAGCGGCCAGTTGCTCGGCCGCGAGCCGTCCCATCGCGGTGTACGGGAGCAGCACGGTGCTCAGGGCCGGGCGGATCTCCGCAGCGAGCTGGAACTGGTCGTCGTACCCCATCACCGACACGTCCTCGGGCACCCGAATGCCAACCTCCAGCAGGGCCAAGAGCGCGCCTACCGCCATCCGGTCGTTGCCGCACATGATCGCGGTCGGCGGGCGGCTGTGCCGCAGCAGCGTGCGCGTCAGCTCGTAGCCGGAGTCCGCGTGGTAGTTGCCGGGCAGCACCGTGTGCTCGCGCGGGTTGAATCCCGCGTCGCGCAGTGCGTCGCGAAAGCCACGCAGCCGGGCTTTGGTGGCCCACTGGCTGGGCTTACCGGTGAGGTAGGCGATGTCGCGGTGCCCGAGGTCGAGCAGCGCCTGGGTGGCCTCCCGACCGCCGCGTACCTCGTCGGGCAGGATGGCGGGGGCGGCATTGTGCGGGGCGAAGCAATTCAGCAGGATGGTGGGAACTCGACGGGCGGCGTCCGGGAGCACCACCGACCTGGTGCCGACGGCAGCGAAGATCAGGGCGTCGGCCTGCCGGTCGAGCAGCTCGACTATCAGCTGTGCCGCCTGGCGGTTCGAGCCGCCGGTGTTGACCAGGAGCAGCAGATTTCCCTGGCGAATGCACGCCTCGTGCGCTCCCTTGATCGCGGAGGCGGCGAACTCGCCGAAGTCGGCGTCGTGACTGACGAAGCCGATGGTCGCGCTGCGCCCCCGCCGCAGCCCTTGCGCGGCGAGGTTGGGGCGATAGTCGAGCTCGGCGACCGCTTGCAGGACGCGTCGTCGGGTCTCGTCGCTGATCGTCTGCCCAGCCGTCTGGTTGAGCACGAAGGAGACCGTCGCGGGGGAGACACCGGCCAGGCGTGCGACATCTACCCGGCGGGATCTGCTTGCCGCCGGTCGGTGGCCTCCGTGGGTTGACACGGCCCAAGCGTACGAGCCAGACCACCGGGTGAACCGGCTGCCTCGCACGCCTGGCCCAGCCGCTCAGCTGATGACCGGGCCGGGTGCTGGCACCCGGCCCATCAGGAGGATGAAGCGTCGGACTGTCCCAGGTCGCTGTGAGGTTTGGCGACGGAGTCTCGTCGCACCAGTTCGCCGGCGATGCGGATGACGTTGCCTTCGGGTGCGGGCACGTCGTCGAGCGCGCCCGGCTCGTCGAGCACGAGCTGGATGGCGAGCTGGCCCATCTCCCGATGCGGAAGGCGGACTGTGGTCAACGGCGGATCGAGTTCGGAGGCGATGAACTCCTGGTCGTCGAAGCCGACGATCGACAGGTCGTCAGGCACGCGCAGACCGCGCGTGCGCGCGGCGCGGTAGGCGCCCATGGCGATGCGGTCGTTGTAGCAGAAGACCGCCGTCGGTCGCTGCTCGGCGGGCAGGCCGATCAAGTCGGACAGGACCAGCCCGCCGCGAACGAACGGCGTCGTCTTCAGGTGCAACGCGGGTTCGTAGTCCAGTCCGTGCTCAGCGAGCGCCGCCCGGAAGCCGTCGAACCGCAGGCGGGAGGCCGGCGGATGCCGATGATCGTCGAGAAAGGCGATCCGACGGTGGCCGGCCTTGATCAGTTCCGCTGCGACCTCGTACGCCCCTTGTCGGTCATCCGGAACGATGGAACGGTGACGGCCGCCGTTCGCTTCGCAGTTGAGGAAGACCGTGTCGGCAGGTAGGCCGAGGGGTGGGTCGACGAGGCGGTGGTACATGCAGCCGTAGATGAAATGCCCGACCTGGTGCTGAGTCAGCTGGTCAATCGCTTGTTCTTGGAGGGCTAGCGGGGCGTTCGGGCCGAGGTTGACGACGAACAGCAGGTAGCCGTGGCGGGCTGCCTCGTCCTGCGCGGCGGCGAGCATGCCGACGGCGAAGGGAGTCGTGGTCACCTCGTCGGAGACGAACCCGATGGTGCGGGTCTCCTGGGTCCTAAGGCTGCGGGCAAGGATGTTCGGGCGGTAGCCCAGGTCCTCGGCCGTCTGCTGGACGCGGTGGCGGGTCGCATCTGGGACGCGGACGCCGTCCCGGCGATCGTTCAGGACGACGGACGCGGTGGTGGTCGAGACCCCCGCAGCCTGTGCGACGTCCTTGAGCGTCGGCCGACGAGTCGTCGCCAACCTCTTCACCTCCTGGGACAAGGCGTGCCCTTCTCGAGGCCCACACGACATCGTCGCAGGACTCCTGTCGAGGCGCTCGGCAGGGGCACGGATCCGAAACACACTCTTGACGCTGAAGGAACGTTACTCCATAGTTTGGCGAAACGTTTCTTCAGCGACCTTGACGGCCCGCCACCTGCGGTGAGTCTCCGGGCGGGAGGCCGGTCGGCCAGGAGGAGTAGAGATGAGTCGGTTCATGATCGGGCGACGCGGGACAGCGGTGCTCGCGGGTGTCACGACGGCAGCCCTCGCGCTGTCCGCTTGCGGCGTGGCATCGACCAGCAGTGGTGGAAGCGCGGGCGAACTGACGCTCTGGACGCACAACGCCGGAAACCCGGCGGAGCTTGGCGTTGTCAACCAGATCGTCGCGGACTACAACGCGAGCCAGAGCAAGTACACGGTCAAGCTCCAGGCATTTCCGCAGGAGTCGTACAACGACGCGGTCGTCGCCGCGGCGACCGCGAAGAAGCTCCCGTGCGTCCTCGACGCGGACGCGCCGACGGTGCCGAACTGGGCCTACGCGGGCTACCTCACGCCGCTCGACCTGCCGCAGGACCTCGTCTCGAAGCAGCTCAAGAGCACGCTGGGGAACTACCAGGGCAAGCTGTACTCGATCGGCATGTACGACGCCGCGCTCGGCCTCTTCGCGCGCAAGTCCGCCCTCGAAGCGGCCGGCGTCCGGATCGCCACGGTCGACAACCCGTGGACCGCGCAGGAGTTCGCCGACGCACTTGCGAAGATCAAGGCCGACGGAAAGTACCAGTACGCCTTCGACCTGGGCACCGGTGACAGCGGCACCGAGTGGTGGACCTACGGCTACTCGCCCTTCCTCCAGAGCTTCGGCGGCGACCTCATCGACCGCAACGGGTACAAGACCGCTGGCGGCGTGCTCAACGGGGACGCAGCGCTGAAGTGGGCGACATGGTTCCAGGGCCTCGTCAAGAACGGGTACACGCCCGCGAAGTCCAGCACCGACGCCTTCGCCGACTTCGTCAACGGCAAGTCGGCCATGGTGTGGTCGGGCATCTGGCACTCCGGCAATCTGTCCAAGCTCGGAGCCGACGGCATCGTCATGCCCCCGCCGGACTTCGGCAACGGCCCGAAGATCGGCGGCGGTTCGTGGCAGTGGGCAGTGAGCTCGACGTGTGGCGAGAAGGCGGCGGCCATGGACTACATCACGTTCTCCCTGAACAAGAAGTACCTCGCCGAGATGGCGGAGAAGCAGAACGTCATCCCTGCCACCGAGGAAGCCGCCGCGATGGTCGACGGCTGGCAGCCCGGCGGTGCCAAGCGGTTCTTCCTCGACGAGTCCGCCAAGTACGCCACGATCCGGCCACCGACACCCGGCTACCCGTTCCTCACGACAACGTTCGCCAAGGCCGCTCAGGACATCATCGCGGGCGGTGACCCGAAGAAGATCCTCGACCAGGCTGTCTCGGACATCGACGCCGACCTCAAGGCCAACAACCACTACGGCTTCTGAGCAGACCGCGCAGCAGCAACCAATCTGGACCGCGGGGGTGCGGGTCCACCAACAAGGGCCCGCGCCCCCGTCCACCTCAGGTTCCGGCTTCGCCCCTGGTGGGCAGCGAAGGGATGAGCCGCGTGTCCCAACCGATCGCGAACACATCGTCAGCAAACATCGAACCCAGCCCTCGCGGCAGCCTGCGCCGCACACGTCGTGCCGAGGCGCGCGCAGCGCGTACCTTCGTCATGCCGGCGCTCGTGCTCCTCGTCGTCTTCTTCTTCGTCCCGGTCCTGCTGGGATTCGTACTGTCGTTGACGAACGCACGGCTGACCTCGCCGCAGGGCCCACAGTTCGTCGGACTGGACAACTTCACCAGGCTCTTCTCCGACCCGCTGTTCTGGAAGTCACTGCGGAACACCGTTTACTTCGGAGCTGTTGTCGTCCCGCTCCAGTCCGGCTTCGCCCTGGTACTCGCGCTCCTCATCAACGCGCGTATCCGTGGCATCAACGTCTACCGAACGGTGTACTTCCTGCCGGTGGTGACGTCGATCGTCGTGGTCTCGATCCTGTGGACCTTCATGTACCAGCGCGACGGCCTGGTCAACCACATGCTGCAAGCCGTCTCGTTCAACCTCATCCAGGGCACGGACTGGCTCAACAACCCCTCGACGGCGATGCCCGCCATCATCGTCATGTCGATCTGGCAGGCCGTCGGCTTCCACATGGTCATCTGGCTGGCCGGGCTGCAGACCATCCCCGGCGACCTGTATGAAGCCGCCGAGCTCGACGGCGCCAGCACGTGGCAGAGGTTCAAATATGTCACGTGGCCCGGGCTGCGAGCCACCCGCAGCTTCATCCTCGTGACGATCACCATCGCTGCCCTGAGCCTCTTCGCCCAGATCAAGATCATGACCAACGGTGGGCCGCTCGACTCGACGTCGACCGTCGTGTTCCAGTCCGTCCGCGCCGGCTACGAGCAGCAGCAGACCGCCTACGCGTCGGCGATCTCGCTCGTCTTCTTCGTCCTCGTGCTCACCGTCTCCCTCGTGCAGCGCTTCCTCCTTCGCGACAAGGACTGATCCATGGCCACCATCACCACCACTCGGGACGGCGTACCCCGGGCGGCCAGCCAGCCAACCCGCGGACGGCCTGGCCGAGGATTCGGCACCATCGGCGGCTACCTCGGCCGGACGATACTTGCCCTGTTCTTCGCCTTCCCGATCATCTTCATGTTCGTCTCATCGCTGAAGCCCGACGACCAGATCTTCGCCGACCTCAGCTCGCTCCGGGCCTTCCTTCCGGTCGGCGACATCTCGATGGACAACTACAAGGACGTCTTCGACACGGTGCCCGCCTGGCGGTTCCTGGCGAACTCCATCGGCATCTCAGTGCTCACCGTCGTCCTGGGCATCCTGGTCAACAGCCTGGCTGCCTTCGCCCTGTCCCGCATGCGCTGGCGAGGCAGAGGCTTCGTCCTCGCCGCCATCATCGCCACCCTTGTGGTCCCGTTCGAAACCTTCGCGCTGCCACTGCTGTGGTGGGCCAACAAGCTTCCCTGGCTGGTGATGCAGAACGGCCAGCCCATGTGGACATTTGGCTGGCTAGACAGCTACCAGGTGCAAATCATTCCGTTCATCGCGAACGCCTTCTCGATCTATCTGTACTACTCCTACTTCTCCACCATCCCCAAGGGGCTGGACGAGGCCGCCCGCATCGACGGGGCGAGCTGGTTCCGCATCTATCGCAGCATCGTCATGCCGCTGTCCGGGCCGGCCACCGCGACGGTCGCCATCCTCACCTTCCTGCCCGCCTGGAACCAGTTCCTCTGGCCACTCATGGCCGTGCAGTCCGAGAACCTGCGCCCGGTCATGGTCGGAGTCCAGTACTTCTTCCAACTCGACGTCGCCTGGGGTGCAATGATGGCCTACGCGAGCCTGATCACAATCCCGGTTCTCGCCCTCTTCCTCTCCTTCCAGCGCGCGTTCATCGGAAGCATCGCCTCCAGCGGGGTGAAGGGGTGAACACACCCAAGCCGCTCGGCAGCTCGGCCAGGCCCGCCGTGCACTTCACCGCGCCCGACGGATGGCTCAACGATCCGCTCGGAGTCACCTGGCGGGACGGCCGCTACGAGCTCTTCTACCAGGCACTGCCCGGTGCCAACGCCTGGAACCCGCGCTGCCGCTGGGGCCACGCGACCAGCCCGGACCTGCTCACCTGGACCCACCACCCGATCGCGCTCGAACCGGGCGACGACGAACTCGGCTGCTGGTCCGGTGGACTCGTCCTCCCCGACCTCGCGTCGGCCCTGTCAGCACGGGTCTACTACACCTCCGTCGATGAGCCCGACATGGATCTCGGCACCGTCCGGCTCGCCCGTCCGGCGGACGACGGCTGGCAGCGATGGGACAAGGGCCCCATCGTCGTCACACCGCCGCCCGGCGAGGACCTGCGCGTGTTCCGGGACCCGGTCGTGCTCCGCGACGGCGATCGATGGCGCATGCTCGTCGGCGCCGGCTATCGGGACGGCACCCCCGCGGTACTGACGTTCGTCTCCACCGACCTGGAGGACTGGACGTACGACGGTGTCTTGGCGAGTACGCGAACCTCCCCAACCGGTCCGCTGCCATCAGCCCAGGCATGGGAGTGCCCGCAACTTCTGCAGATCGGCGGCCGGCACGTCCTCGTCGTCTCGACGTGGCGAGACGGCACGACACACGACGTCCTCGCCGGAGTTGGCAGCTTCGAAGACGGCCGGATGCGCGTGGAACGATGGCAGCGGCTGACACACGGGGCTGGACACTACGCAGCGACGGAGTTCGTGGACGCCGAGGGCGAACCATGCCTACTCTTCTGGATTCGAGAGGTCGCAGACCTCAACGGCGCCTGGACCGGCGTACTCAGCGTTCCCTATCGACTGAGCCTCGACAACGCCATCACCGACCAGGTGCGGCTCACACCGCACCCGGCCGTGCCCGCACCCGGCGCGGACAGTCGCAGGAGCGGTGTGCGGCACCTCGTGCTCGCCGACGGTAGTGCCGTCGGCCTGACACCTACCGACCACAATTCTTCACCCGTCGAGGTCCGATACGAGCGGGGAACGGTGACCGTCACGTCGCACGGAGCCCAGACGGTCGTCCACGACGCGCCAGGACCGGTACACGTTCTCGTTGACGGCCCCGTCATCGAGGTATGCACCGGGACGGCCCTCGTCGGTCTCGGAACCAGGCCTTGACGCGTGCAAATCGTCACAAGCCGGCGCGACGCCGAACAGCGAGGCACACAAATGACCGTGCACCTGGGCGATCGGCATGACATACCGTCTGGTGATGGCGTACGCGGGCTCCCGGACCATGAATGTCGGAACCTGGTTGCTGCCCGAGGACGAAGACGCGTTCGCCTTGGCATTGCGCGACGCGTTCCCTGGTGCCGCGTGGCGGTGCTCGCAACCGGGACCGCTGGGACTTCACCCAGTACATCTGCACAGCTCGCTGGCAAACGCTATGGCCTGCGGCGGCCGGGGAGTTCAAGCGTTCCTGCATCTTCCGATCGGCGCAGGCCTGCCATCAACCGTCACACTTGCCGACGGCGTCCCACTGCCGGACGGGCCGCCGGTCGCTGCCATTGTTCAACTCCTGCGCTCGAGGCGCCGACATGACCCCAGCGGTACGTACTGCGATCACGAGAGCAATGCTTGAAACCTGTGGATGACCTTGGGAGGGCGTACCTTCCCAGGGATAACCGATGCAGGTATCAAGCAAGGCCCGCGCGCCAACGCGGGTCGGGAAGGTACGCCCGTGCTCACCGTAGTCAGCTCGGAGGAACCCACACCAGCAGCCGCACCGGTTCCGGTGGCGATCGGCAGGTCGTTGATCGACGAGATCGTGCGTGACGGCGCTCGGCGGATGCTCGCCGCCGCCTTGGAGGCCGAGGTCGCCGCCTATATCGCCGCCCACGCCGGTGAGGTCGACGATGACGGCCGGCGTCTGGTCGTGCGCAACGGCCATGCCCGGCCACGGGAGGTGCTCACCTCGGCAGGGGCGGTGTAGGTGGCCCGCGCCGCGGGTCAACGACAAGCGCGTCGACGAGAACACCGGCCAGCGGCGGCGGTTCGCCTCGGCGATCCTGCCGGCGTGGTGTCGTAAGTCGCCGAAGATTACTGAGGTGTTGCCGTTGCTGTACCTGCACGGCTTGTCATCGCAGGACTTCGCCCCGGCCCTGGAAGGGTTCCTGGGCAGCGATGCGGGGCTGTCCGCGGCGACGATCACTCGGTTGACCGTGCGGTGGCAGGACGAGGCGCGCGCGTTCGGCAACCGAGACTTGTCCGGTGCGGACCATGTGTATGTGTGGGCGGACGGCGTGCACCTGAACGTGCGCCTGGACGAAGAGAAACTCTGCCTGCTGGTCATGGTCGGTGTCCGCTTGGACGGCACCAAGGAGCTCATCGCCCTGGCCGAAGGCTACCGGGAGTCGACCGGGTCGTGGGCGGACCTGCTACGCGACTGCGCCCGTCGCGGCGTGCGCGCCCCGGTCCTCGCCGTCGGTGACGGGGCGTTGGGGTTCTGGTCCGCGCTGCGCGAGGCATTCCCGACCGCCCGTGAGCAGCGCTGCTGGTTCCACAAGATCGGCAACGTGCTGTCGGCGCTGCCCAAGTCGGCACACTCGGGCGCGAAACGGGCCCTTGCCGAAATCTGGAATGCCGAGGACCGCGACCACGCCCGCCGCGCTGTCGCCGCGTTCAAGCTCGCCTACGGCACCAAGTTCGGCAAAGCCGTCGCAAAGATCACCGACGACCTCGACGAGCTGCTCGCGTTCTACGACTTCCCCGCCGAGCACTGGGTGCACCTGCGCACCACGAACCCGATCGAGTCGGCCTTCGCCACCGTCCGGCACCGCACCAAGGTCACCAAGGGCCCCGGGTCCAGGGCCGCCGGCCTCGCGATGGCGTTCAAACTCATCGAAGCCGCCCAACACCGCTGGCGCGCGGTCAACGCACCGCATCTGGTCGCCCTCGTCCGCGCCGGCGCCCGATTCGAGCGCGGCCACCTGGTCGAACGCCCCGAGGCGATCGCAGCGTGAGCACCCCGGCCCAGACCATCACCACACGGCGGCTGGACCTGCTGCCGCTTCTCCTCGAGCACGCCGAGGAGATGGCCACGGTCCTGTCCGATCCAGCTCTGCATACCTTCACCGGCGGCACCCCGGACACCCCGCAAGCCCTATGACGTCGGCCTCGGCGGACATCAACGCCTGCGCGAAGGTCTTGATCATCGCCTGCAACATGTCCGGCGACGCGCCCTCGAACTGCTTGCGCAGCAGGTCAACAGGGTTCGCACTCTCAGATGCGGCCATCGCGTTGCTCTCCTTCTATGACTTGGTCGTCTCGAAGGATCACGCGATGACCGTCTCCTATCTACGCAACACGCCCAACACGGGCAAGTCGTACACCACCCCAGCGGACGCAACCCAAGCTCTTGCTCTCTTCGCCTTTCTGTCCCTTGTGGACGTCTGGCTGCTCGGTGGCTGCTCGTCCGACGAGCGTCCCCTACGTCCCGGCATGTCCGGTGGCGTCCGGACGGGTCCGGTTGCGTCTTGGTGGTGGCGACGCGCGGTCAGGCCCGTCCTGATCGATCGACCGCTCATCCGTGACTGCGCCGATCGGTTACCCGAGGAGTTGCGCCCCGTTACCTTTTTGATCGTCCCCCAGCCGGGGACCCTCGGCCGCCCGGCCCGGTGTGACTTACTGCCCCTGTCGTACGCATGATCCGGGGGGTGTTGTCGCCGGGTCGGGTGGCGTCGGCGGACCGCTGATAGGGACACGGCCACCCCTTGGGTAGGTCTCTTCGTAACGTGGCTGCCGGCAGTCCGACGCCGAGACCAGCGGCCGAGGCAGGTGACGCGGGTGAGGAGGCGTGGGGTGCACGGCGACTACGGCGTGTTCCTCGGGTTGGACGTCGGCAAGGAAGGCCATCACGCGGTCGGATTGGCCCCGAACGGCAAGCGGCTGCACGACGGGCCGCTGCCGAACACCGAGACCAGGCTGCGGCAGCTGTTCGACAAACTCGGCCGTCACGGCCGGGTGCTGGTGGTGGTCGACCAGCCGGCCTCGATCGGCGCCCTGCCGGTCGCGGTGGCGCGGGCATGTGGGGGCATCAGGTGGCCTACCTGCCGGGCCTGGCGATGCGCCGCATCGCGGACCTGCATCCCGGAGCGGCGAAGACTGATGCCCGCGACGCCTACGTCATTGCCGACGCGGCTCGCACCCTGCCGCACACCCTGCGGCGGGTCGACGCAGGCGACGAGGCCCTGGCCGAAATGGAGGTCCTGGTCGGCTTCGACGACGACCTCGCTGGCGAAGCCACCCGCGTGTCAAACCGGATCCGGGGGCTGCTCACCCAGATCCACCCCGCTCTGGAACGGGTCCTCGGCCCGAAAGTTCACCACGAAGCGGTCCTGGAACTGCTGTCACGCTGCGGCGGACCCGCAGGGCTGCGCAAGGCCGGCCGCCGCAAACTGCTGTCCATCGCCGGCCCTCACGCCCCTCGCCTGGGTGAACGATTGGTCGAGCAGATCATGACCGCACTCGACGAGCAGACCGTCACCGTCCCCGGCACCCAGGCGGCGGAGACGGTCCTGCCCCGCCTCGCCGACAGCCTCCGCGACATCCTGCGACAACGCGACCAGATCGCTGGCGAAGTCGAAAGGATGCTCGATGCGCACCCTCTCGCCCCGGTCCTGACCTCGATGCCCGGCATCGGCGTCAGGACCGCCGCCCGGATCCTCCTCGAAGTCGGCGACGGCACCGCCTTCGCCACCCCCGGCCACCTCGCCGCCTACGCCGGCCTGGCCCCCGTCACCCGCCGATCCGGCACCAGCATCCGCGGCGAACACCCACCCCGCGGCGGCAACAAGCAGCTCAAACGCGCGTTCTTCCTCGCCGCGTTCGCCGCCCTCACCGACCCTGTGAGCAGGGCCTACTACGACCGCAAACGAGCCGAAGGCAAACGCCACAACGCCGCGCTCATCTGCCTGGCCCGACGCCGCTGCGACGTCCTGCTCGCCCTGCTCCGCAACAAGATCCCCTACCAATCCCGCCCAACAAGCCCTGTCCCCGCTTGACGAAACCCATAGGGACACCCCCCGGGTCCCACGTCCATGCCGCCCCAGCCAGCTGGCCTTGGTCGCGGATCATGCCGAGTCGCGTAGCACCAACTTCGTGGGCAGGATGATGGACGGAGGTTCGTGTCCCGCGATGAGTTCGACGAGCATCCGGGTCATTTCTTTGCCCAGGGCTTGGACCGACTGGTGAACGGTGGTCAACGGCGGATCGGTTCGTTCGGCTATGCCGAGGTCGTCGAAGCCCACCACTGCCACGTCGGCTGGGACGGACCGGCCGGCGTCGAGAAGGACGCGTAGGGCGCCCGCCGCCATGTTGTCGCTGGCGGCGAAGATGGCGTCGAGGTCGGGGTGGCTGTCAAGCAGTGTTTTCATCGCTGCGGCACCGCCGGTCTCGGTGAAGTCGCCCTCTGCCGTCGCGTACGGGGTCAGCCCGGCCATGATCATCGCCTCGCGGTAGCCGCGGTGGCGAGCGCGGCCGACGTCGGTGGACATGGGGCCGGCGATGGTGACGATCCGGGTTCGGCCGAGGCTGATGAGATATTCGGTGGCGAGTCGCGCGCCGCCGAGGTTGTCGGATTCGACGTACCACTGTGGCTCGAAATTCAATGGCCGGCCGCCGTATACGGTGGGCAGGCCGGCCCGACGCGCGATATGAGTCAGCGGATCGTCGCCGTGCAGCGCCATCAGCATGATGCCGTCGACGCCGCGCGTGTGCAGAAGGTTGGTCAGCCGGGACCGGCCCCGGCCGGAGCTGGCAAGACACAGCAGCAGGTGAAGGTCGGTCTCCTCGAGCGCTGCGGACACGCCGACGATGACCTGGGCAAAGAACGGGTCGGCGAAAAGCTCGGGATCGTCATGGGAGACCGCGAGCGCGACGATCCCCGTCTGTTGGGTGGCCAGGGCACGGGCGGTGCGGTTGGGTAGATAGCCCATCTCCTTGATGGCGCGCTCCACGGCATCGCGCGTGGCGCGGCTGACATGCGGCGCCTTGTTGATGACCCGGGACGCGGCGGAACGTGAGACGCCGGCGCGCTCGGCCACCTCGTCGAGGGTCGGTTGCCGCCGAGGCCTCTGCGCTGCCATCGCGATGTCGAGTCCTTCCCGTCCGACGTCGGGGCAGCCGCTACCACCGGCCGGTGCCGTTATCGCTGACGATCGTATCGGCCGGCATCGACGGCGTCTAGGTGGCTTACCGTCGCCGTCAGGATGGAAGCGGTCCCAGAATGCCTGGCAACGATCTTGTCATGAGGATGCAATCCCCTTGACATCTGCTCGATATTTTCCGATTATCGGACCGAGCGCATGGATGAACATCGCTGGAAGCGCTTCCAGTTTGGACCCCGGAGGAGACTGTTCATGAAACGACGCACCCGCCCCTGGAGACTTGCCGCCGCCCTGGCGTTGGCGGTTCCCGCGATCCTGCTCGGGGCGCCAGCTGCGCACGCGGATCCGATCAGCCAGACCAGCGGCTTCTACGTCGACCCCAACTCGAGCCCGGCGACGTGGGCGGCCGCAAACCCGCGCGACGGACGCGCCGCCGCCATCCGCACCGAGATCGGGCAGAAGCCGATGGCCAGATGGTTCGGCAACTGGAGCGGCGACATCGGGAACGCGGTCAGGGGCTATGTGGCAGCCGCAGACGCTGTTGACAAGCTCCCGCTGCTGGTGGCCTACAACCTTCCCGGCCGGGACGCGTGCGGCGGCCACTCAGGTGGTGGCGCCGGCAGCGTCGCCGCCTACGACTCATGGATCTCCTCTTTCGCCTCCGCCATCGGCAGCCGTCCTGCCGTAGTGGTCCTCGAACCGGACTCCCTGGGCGACTTCAACTGCATGAGCCAGGCGCAGATCAACGACCGAGTGGGTATGCTCTCCCGCGCCGTCGGCCAATTCCGGTCCAAGGCGCCCAACACCTGGACCTACATCGACGCCGGAAACCCCCGCTGGGTCGACGCCCAGACGATGGCGCGGCGGCTCAACATGGCCGGCGTGGCCAACGCACGCGGCTTCGCGCTGAACGTCTCGAATTACTTCACCACCGGTGAGAACACCAACTACGGCAATCAGGTCGCTTCCGCGCTACAGAGGTTCGGATACAGCAAGCCGTACGTGATCGACACCAGTCGCAACGGCAACGGCTCCAACGGTCAATGGTGCAACCCCAGCGGCCGCAAGATCGGCACACCCAGCCGGATGGGCGGCGGCGCGGAAATGCTGCTGTGGCTCAAGACACCGGGTGAGTCCGATGGCAACTGCGGAGTCGGCGGCGGATCCAGCGCCGGGCAGTTCCTGCCCGAGGTGGCCTACAAGATGATCTACGGCTATTAACTTGATCTTTAACCTGCGGGGCGGTGGCATCGACCCCGGTCGATCATGAGGCCAGCCCTTGATCGATCATTCCTCTTGTCTAGGGAAGAAGATCGCAAACCGAGGGCTGTCTGGTGATCAGTGTGCACGATGCCGGGACGAATGATGAGGTTGGGCGGCTGGCGGCTGGCGGCTGGCGGCGTTCCGGCGCGAGTTCCACGCCTGTCTGACCGCTCGCCGGGATGCGTTGTTCGAGCTGGCCCCTGACGGGTTGCGTCCAGGGAAGTGGTGTACGACTTGCCCGTGATGGGCGTGTTGTGCAGATGAGAGACGGCCATCGCGTCGATCCTTCAAGACGACCAAGTCAGAGAAGGAAGACAGAACGCGATGGCCGCATCTGAGAGTGTGAACCCTGTTGAGCTGCTGTGCGAGCAGATCGCGGGCGCGTCGCCGGATGTGTTGCAGGCGATGGTGAAGGCGTTCGCGCAGGCGTTGATGTCCGCCGAGGCGGATGCGGTCTGCGGCGCCGCATATGGGCAGCGTAGTGACGAGCGGGTGAACTCCCGCAACGGCTACCGGCAGCGGGAGTGGGACACCCGTGTCGGGACAATCGACCTGGCGATCCCGAAGCTGCGGCAGGGCTCCTACTTTCCGACTGGCTGCTGACCCACCGCCGGCGGGCCGAGCAGGCGCTCGTGTCGGTCGTGGCGACCTCTTATCTGCTGGGGTGTCGCCCCGGCGGGTGGAGAAGCTGGTGGAGCAGCTCGGGATCCGGCAGCTGTCGAAGTCGCAGGTCTCGGAGATGGCCGCGCATCTGGACGCGCAGGTGGAGGCGTTCCGCAACCGGCCCCTGGACTCAGGGCACTACACGTTCGTGTGGACCGACGCGCTGACGATGAAGGTCCGCGAGCACGGGCGGACGGTCAACGTCCACGCCCTGATCGCCGTCGGGGTCAACGCCGACGGCCAACGCGAGGTGTTGGGCGTGGACGTCGCCTCGGATGAGGACGGCGCGCCGGATGGCTGGCCTTCCTGCGATCGCTGACCGCCCGCGGCCTGACCGGCGTCCGCCTGGTCATCTCGGACGCCCACGCCGGCCTGGTGCAGGCCGTCGGCGCCGCCCTGCCCAGGGCATCGTGGCAGCGATGCCGCACCGCAACCTGCTGACGAAGGTGCCGAAGTCCGCGCAGCCGTGGATCGCCACACTCGTCCGGACGATCTTCGACCAGCCCGACGCCGACGCCGTCCGGGCCCAGTTCCAGCGGCTCGTGACCACGATCGAAGCAGAGTTCCCGAGCGCCGCCGAACACCTTGATGCCGCCCGCGACGACCGCCTGGCGTTCACCGGTTTACCGCGCGAGATCTGGCGTCAGATCTGGTCCAACAATCCACAGGAGCGGCTGAACAAAGAGATCCGCCGCCGCACCGACGTCGTCGGGATCTTCCCCAGCCGGGCGGCGGTCATCCGCCTCGTCGGCGCTGTCCTCGCCGAGCAGACCGACGAATGGACCGAAGGCCACCGCTACATGGGCTTGGAACTACTGGCCAAAGCCAGACTCATCCCCGCTCAGCCCGACCAACACGACAACGACCAGCCCAACCTCGCCCCAATCGCCGCATAGCATCAGACCGGATCCCGCGATGGCCGTCTCTTACACCACTCGCGTGGACGCGACCCGGGTTTTTCACTCCTGCTGACCCGGTCACCTCGCTTGCCCGGTACCTGCCCGACGTCGTGGGGACGCAGATGTTCACGGCGGACTACCCGGCCGAGAACATGCTCAGTCCGCTCGCCGGTGGCCTGGTGATGACCGCGTGGGCGATCGGCCTGCTGGGTGTCGCCGTCGTCGTCTTCGTCCGGCGCGACGCCTGACGGCAGCATGCCCGTAGCACCTCAGCGTCTACACCGCCGGTAAGCGCACCGAGCCGTGGGACCGGCCGATGGACGGCACTCCGGTGGTCGACGTCGACCGAGGCGGCAAGATCACCTGGCACGGCCCGGGGCAGCTGGTCGGCTACCCGATCGTCCGGCTCCCCGACCCGGTGGACGTGGTCGCGTACGTGCGGCGCACCGAGCAGATGCTGATCGACGTCTGCGCCGAGTTCGGGTTGACCGCCGGCCGGATCGAGGGCCGCA
>NZ_SMKD01000108.1 GCF_004348595.1 Micromonospora sp. KC723 | reverse complement strand
AAGCAGACCCAGCCAGCACGGGGTATCAATCATAATTGGCACTGGCTTAACAAGCACCCTGTTGAGTTCTCAAAAAACAACCACACACCCACCAGAAACCCCACACCGTGAGGCCCCAGCAGGGGCACTTCCTCCAACGCCCACCACCAGCGCGGCGAGCACTTTTACTACGCTACCCGGAGGCATCCACCGCGTCAAACCGCACTATCGCGATCCGCACCACATCAACCCCATTCCGGGCACCACAAGTCAATTGGCTTCCGCCGCTCTCCTCGTGGCTTCCGGCAGGCCGGCCGCCGCAGTCTCCCGCAGACTCGCCCGGTTCCTGCCGGCGATGAACCATACCCGATTGGTTCCCGCCCACCAAATCCGCACCAGGGCAGATCCAGGGGCACCACCGGTCAGGCTACGAGAGACCAACCCCCGCAACCCCAGGTCCATTCCCGCGCCCGGCCTACCAGGACTTTCGCCTGTTTCGTCCGTTCCGCGCTGGCAGAGAGAAAGTTACGCCCCCGGTAAGTTGATCGTCAAATCCGCCGGAAGCGTCCCGCGTCACACGGGTCGCCCGGGCACCGTCGCCGCGTCCTCCGCCGCACGAGCGGTGTCCCGACGGCGACGGACACCCCTCGCGGGACCAGGCGGTCCGTCGACCGCGGACAGGACGCCGTCGCCGCGTTCCGGCAACACCCTGGCGGTGTCTCTCGGGTCCGACGACGCATTCCTCCGGCCGCCGGCACGCGGGCCACCGGCGAATCGACGGCGGTGGGTGCCAGACATCGCTGTCACGGACGGCCCACCTAACCGGCAAGCCGCCATCCGGAGATGTTCGGTCGACCCGTCGGCGGCCGAACCCCCACGACCGTCCCGATCAGCGGGGCAGGCCTATGACCGGGGCCGCAACGGCGGTAGCGTTGCGCCACATCACTGGCCCGTGGGCGATTCCGCGCGGCGCTCGGAAGGTACGGAGGGTGCTGGATGTCCAACGGCGAAGAGCCGTTCGCGCTGCGTGACGACACGGCCGCTCGGCCGCAGTTCGAAACCGCCCTGCGCGGCTACGACAAGCGGCAGGTGGACCGGTACGTCGAGCAGACGGACGGCCAGCTGGCGAGGCTGGCCGCGGAGCGTGACCAGGTGGCCGGCCAACTCCACGGGCTCACCACACACATCCAGCGCCTCCAGGCGGAGGTCACCGAGTTGCGGCAGCGGCCGGCACAGGTGGACCGGGCCTCCTTCCGTGACCTGGGCCCCATGGTGGACCAGATCCTGGCGCTGGCCGAGAAGCAGGCCGGGGTCATCACGGAATCAGCCACGCAGCGGGTGAACGCCCTGCAGAACGAGGCGGAGAAGCTGCTCGCCGAGGCTCGGGAACGGACCAGCCAGGCGCTGCGTGACCTGGAGGACGAGCTGTCTTCGCGCCGGGCCGAGCAGGACAAGGCGTACGAGGAACGCCGGTCGGTGGCCGAACAGGAGCTGGCCGAGATCCACGAGCGGGCCGAGAGGCTGCGCGCCGAGGGCGAGGCCGCGCACGAGCGCGCCCAGCAGGAGGCCAAGCGGGTCAGCGAACAGACCGCCAAGCAAATCACCCAGACTCGGGCCGCGGCGGAGGCCTTGACGAAGGCGGCGCGCACCCAGATCCAGCAGGAGATGCAGGCGGCCCGCACGCAGAGCCAGCAGGAGTTGGCCCAGCTCCAGGCGACGGCGGAGAAGGAGATCGCGGAACGGCGGGCCGCCGTCGAGGAGGAACTGGCCGCACAGCGGGCGGCGGCGGAGCAGGAGCTGACCAGCCAGCACAGCGCCGCGGAGCAGCGGATCCAGGCATTGATCGCGGAGGCGCAGCAGTACGCCACGGAGGTCCGCCAGCGCGCTGACGAACAGGTGGCCGCCCACCAGGAGCAGTTGACGGCGGTGCGGCGGGAGATCGCGGAGCGGCAGCAGGCACTGGTCCAGGTCCACGAGGAGCTGGACACCGCCGGCACGCAGCTCGCGCAGATCCGGCAGGAGGGCGACACCGCGGAACGGGACCTCCTCCAGGTGCAGCGCCAGCTGGAGGAGGCCCGTCGCCACCTCGCCGCCGAGACCCGGCGGCTGGAGGAGACCCGCCAGGCGGCGGACTCGGTGGAGCGGCACGCCAAGGAGGTCCGGGCGCGGGTGCAGCGGGAGGCGAAGCGGGTGGCGGACCTCGCGGCGGCGGCGGTGATGGCGGCCGCGGCCGGCGGGTCGGAAACCGCCGAGTTCCCGGTGGTGACGGCGCGCCCGCCGGTGGAGCTGACGGAGGACGCGCCGGAGGATCGGCCGGCCGTGCACGCGGTACCGGACCGGCCGGCTCCGGAGCCGTACGTGCCGGCGTCGGCGCACCGGTCCGAGGTGGTGTCGAGCGGCTGACCGTGGCCGGACCGTGGGTCGCGTTACCGCACGTCACACCCTGACGGCGGCGCTCAGGCGTCCGCCGGGTCGCGGACGTACCAGCAGAGGGTGGCCGTGGTCACGGATCCGCAGCAGCGTGTGGGACGGGACACCGGCCGGTGTGGCGCCGGTCAGCCACCCGGCCGCCCCGGGGAGCCGTACCCCCGGTCCGCCACGCGGTGGAGCACCCAGCGCTGGAAGTGCCGTGCCTCGGCCCTGCCGGGCGGCGGCCCGCCCTGCCGGGCGGCCAGGGACCGTTCGATGAGGTCGACGTGCCGGCCCGACGCGGCCACCCGCCGGCCCGCAGCCAGCTTCGACAGCCACACCCCGTCCTCCACCCGAACCAGCGACCGGCACGCCCCCAGCACCGCGTCCTCGGTCCCGGCCGCAGGTCGGTCGGTCACGTCGCCGCCGGCCGCGCCGTCAGCGACGCCCGCACCGCCGTCGGCGTCGACGTGCGCCGCGACGCGTTCGAGGTACCCGTCCCCGTCGGCGACGGCGCCGGCGGACCGGGGTGGGGCCAGCCACCAACGCAGCGCCTCGACCAACAGGCGGCGCAAATCGTCCGGGTGCGGGTCGGCGAAGGTCCCGGCAGCGGGCGGACCCAGCAGGGCGTACCCGTGCTGATGCAGGATGCTGCGGTCCAGGCCGTACCAGAACCGGCCGTCGGCGGCCGACCGCCGCGCCGGGTCGTAGGTGGCGCGGAACGCCATCCGCGCCCCGGTGTTCAGCTCCACCTCGAACGCCGGCTCCGGGGTGCCCGACCCGGCCGCCGCCCGGGTGTAGGCGACCAGTTCCAGGCCGCGCGCCGGGCAGGGCAGCGCCTCGTGCCGCAGCCGGGCCACCAGGGCCCGCTTCTGTCCGGCGTCCAACGGAGCGGCGACGACCAGGGCCACGTCGACGTCACTGCGGCCGGGCTGGTAGGCGTCGAGCGCGACCGAGCCGGCCGCGTACGCGCCGACCAGGTCCTCGCCGAGGAGGGTACGGGCGGCGTCGACCAGATCGTGGAGGTAGCGGCGCAGGGACGGATCCACCGCACCATCCTCGGCCACGGGTCGGGATCCAGCCCACCGTGACCGGCGGCACCCCCGAACGATCCGCTCACCCGTCCGCGTCGGGGCAGCAGACCGTCAACGCCCCGGGCACGACCTTCACCCTGAGCCGTCTGGTCCGTCCCCGTGCGCCGCCGTCCAGCTCGTACGTCTTCGGTTCGGCGAAGCGGACCTTCACCCTGCGGCCCCGGGTGATCCGCACGAACGGCGAGTCCTCGGAGCGGCCGGTGGCCATCCGGCCCAGGGTGCGGGCCCAGTCGACCGCGCCGCTGGCGGTGGAGACGCCGATCTCCAGGGCCCCGTCGTCGGGGCGGGCGTCGTCGAAGGCCGGCACGCCGCCGGTGATGGTGCCGACATTGCCGAAGAGGACACAGCTCGCCTCGCCGTCGAACCAGTCGGTGCCGTCGACGGTGATCCGGGTGCGGGTCAGTTCGCCCCGGACGTGCCGCAGCCCGGTCCAGACGTACGCGGCGCGGCCGAGTCTGCCCTTGAGCTTGCGGTCGGCCTCGCGGATCAGGTCCCCGTCGAAGCCGGCGCCGGCCATCACCGCGAAGTGTTCGCCGTTGAGCCGGCCCAGGTCGAGGGTGCGCCGCCGGCCGCGCAGGCCGATCTGGACCGCCTGGGCGAGGTCGGTGGGGATGCCGAGGTTGGCGGCGAAGAGGTTGGCGGTGCCGGCGGGCAGGATCGCCATGGCGGCGTCCGCGCCGGCGAGGGCGTCCGCGCAGCGCTGCACCATGCCGTCGCCGCCCCACACGAAGACCAGGTCGGCGCCCTTCCTGAGCGCCTCGCGGGCCTTCTTCGGGGCCTTGCGGCTCTTCGGCACCTCGTACCAGAGCAGGCGCTCGACCCCGGCGGAGACGAGGGCGGCGCGCAGCGCGTCGAGGCCGGCGCCGAGGGTCTTCTTCCGGTGGGCGACGACCGCGACCGTGCCGGTCCGGGACCGGATGTCGGACTTCACCGTGGTGCTGGGGCTCATGTCCGGAAGTGATACCCCGGCACGGGGTTTCCCACGCCGGCCGGGCGGCGGCGGTCCGGGGATCGGCCGAGGTCGCCGGAGGGCGGGCCGCCGCGCGTTGTCCGCCCCGTCACGGGAGGTTCACAATCTGGCCATCCGCTGTCCGGGCTGCCGACGAACGTCCCGATCATGGCTGGCGCGACCGCAACACCTGGGACACACTTGAGGCCCGACATTGAGGGACGGGGGCATGGGTAGCTCCATACAGGACGATGCGGCGGCGGCTTTCGTACGGGAGCTCACGCACTGGCGTCACCAGCGCCGGCTGTCCAAGAAGGAACTGGCGGAGCGGACCGGCTTCGACCCCTCGTACGTCAGCCACATCGAGAACGGGCGGCACCAGCCGACCGAGGAGTTCGCCCGGCGGGCGGAGCTGGCGCTCGACAGCGGCAACCGGATCTGGCAGCGCTACGTCGCGTTCGCCGGCACCCGGACGGCGGGACGACTGCCCGTCCTCGGCCCCACCGCCGTTCCGCCCCCGGCCGGGCCACATCTGGTGATCGACGACGAACAGGCCGACCTGACGCTCGTCGACGGGGCGTACGAGTGCCGGTTCCGGCGGGTGCTGCACAGCGTCGGCACCGAACCGATCACCCGGCACACCGTGCAGATCGACATCGACCGGTTTCCCGACGACCCGGCCCGCTCCGCCGCCTTCCACAGCCGCCACCCGCTAACCCTCGACGAGGTGGACTTCCGGGCGTTCCTCGGCGCCGACCGTCCCGAGCCGATGCGCTGGCGGGTGACCCGCAGCCGGGACGCCTTCCTGAAGATCGCCCTGCCGCTGGAGAGCGGCGGGGCGCCGGCGCCGCTCTATCCGGGGCAGCGCACGGTGGTCGACTACGCCTACCGGGTGCCGGCGTGGAAGTTCGGCGACTGGCTGCAACGCGACATCCGGCTGCCCACCCGCCGGCTCACCGTACGGCTGGCCTTCCCGGCCGCCACCCGCCCGACGCTCTGGGCCAGCGAGACCTCCTTCACCTCCGAGACCACCGCGGACGTCACCCCACGCCGGCAGGAACGCGAGGGCGTGGTGGCGTACGAGTGGGAGGTGCCACGCCCCCGGCTGCGGGCGCAGTACCGGGTGCACTGGCGCTACGGCGACCCGGCCGCTGCCCTGGCCGGCGCGGTCGTCCCGGGGCAGCCGCCCGGCGTCGACCCGGACGACGACACCCGGCGCTGACCGGCGTGGAAGTTTCCCGCCCCGGTGCCGCCCTGGTGTCGTTTCCGACAGATCGGTCCGCATGTCGATGCACTCCGTAGCGGCCCGACCGACCCGACCCTTAGGCTTGATTGTCGGATGGGTGCCGGGTCGCGGCGCCACCCGGCACCGGGTTACGGACGTGGGCTGAACGCAGCACCGGAAGGCAGGCTGGAGTGACCCGAGACGGTGAGCCTGGGGCCGGATTCGCCCAACGCGCGGACAACAGGCGCGTGGCGTACGAGGTCACCGGCGCGCCCGACGGGTTCCCCGTCTTCCTCATGCACGGCACCCCCGGCAGCCGGCGCGGCCCGAAGCCGCGCAGCATCGTGCTCTACCGGATGGGTGTGCGGCTGATCGCCTACGACCGGCCGGGCTACGGCGACTCGGAACGCCGCGAGGGGCGGGACGTGGCCGATGCCGCGCGGGACGTCGAAGCGATCGCCGACCAGCTCAACCTGACGCGGTTCGCCATCGCCGGTCGCTCCGGTGGCGGCCCGCACGCGCTGGCCTGCGCCGCCGACGGCGCGCTGCGCGGCCGGGTGGCCCGGGTGGCGGTCCTGGTCAGTTTCGCTCCCGCCGACGCCGCCCGGCTGGACTGGTTCGCCGGGATGAACGGCGACAACGTCCGCGGCTTCGGCGGCCGGGAGGACCACGACACGGCGACGATGATCGCGCAGATCCGCCGGCGCGCGGCCCGGGTCGCCGAGGACCCGAGGTTCCTGCTGGAGGAGTTGATGGTGCAGATGAGCGCGGCCGACCGGCGGGCAATCAACGACGCGGCGCTGCGCCGGCTCATCGCCGACACCTACGAGGAGGCGCTGCGGGCCGGCCCGTACGGCTGGATCGACGACGTGCTGGCGTTGCGCCGCAGCTGGAAGTTCGACCTCGGCGCGATCGACACCGCGCGAACCCCGGTACGGCTGTGGCACGGCGCGGAGGACACCTTCGCCCCCGTCGGGCACGCCCGGTGGCTCGCCGGGCAGATCCCGGGCGCCGAGATCGAGGTACAGCCGGGCGCGGCCCACTTCGACGCCGTGGAGGAGTTGCCCCGGGTGCTGGGCTGGCTGACCGAGGCGGGCGCGGCGACCGCCCGCGACCTGCTGATCGGCACCCGCCCCGCTCAGTAGTGGTGGGGATCGAGAACCCGGCGTACCAGCCGCCCGTCCCGCAGCACCAGCACGCTCGGATGGTGCTGGCCGATCCGGTCGGCGAGCCGGTCGGCGACGCGGGTCCGACCGATGCTGACCCGCCCGCCCGAGGCCATCTGGTTCACCACCTCCAGGTTACCGGTGCTGCGCAGGGTGTCCGGGTGCTCGGCACCGAGCACGTCGGTCAGCCGGGCCACCACGTCGCGCAACTGCTCCCGCCCGGTCTCCAGGTCACCGGCGTACACGGTGAAGACCGCGACGTTGTTGTCGGCCGCCATCACGAACGGGTGGCGAGGGTTCAGCGCCGCCCGCAGCCCCGCCGCGGCCGACCCGGCCAGCGCCGCGCCGCCCGCGGTGTCGCCGGCGTCCCAGGTGGCCACCGCCAGGTTGTTCCGGCACACCGACACGTAGGGGTGCCCGACGCCGAAGACCTGGGTGAGGACCTGCTCGGCCTCGACCAGCTCGCCGCGGGCCCGCTCGCCCTCGCCGAGGAGCATGAGGTTGGCCGTCCAGCTCAGCCAGGCGAACAGGGTGTCCGGGTCGGTCGCCCCGAAACTGGCCCGCAACCGTTCGTAGGCGACCTCCAGCAGCTCCCCCGCCGCGACGATCTCCCCCGTGCTGCGCAGCGAGGCGGCCAGGTTGGCCTGTGTGGCCAGCACGTCGCGGGACTGGTCGCCGAAGATGTTGCGGTAGCCCTCCACCGCGCCGCGCAGCAGCGCCACCGAACGCTCGTACTCGCCGAGTTCACGCAGGTCACGGGCGAGGTTGCTGGCCGAGAGCAGGGTACGGAAGTGATCCGGACCGAGGACGAGCCGCAACCGACGGTAGGTGTTCTCGTCCAGCTCCCGCGACTTGGTGAAGTCACCCATCATCTGGTACGACGCGGCGAGGTTGTTGGCGGAGATCAGGGTACGGCGGTGGTCCTCGCCGAACACCTCCACCGACGCCGCGTAGGTCCGCAGGTCCCGCTCCAACGCCTCCCGGTAGCGGCCGAGCGCGCGCAGGTCCCCGGCGTAGCCACCGGCGGTCATCAGGGTGTACGGGTGGCTGGCGCCGATCAGTTCCTCCTGCTGGTGCAGGGTGTCCTCGTCCAGCCGGCAGGCCTCCTCGAAGCGGCTCAGACCGCGCAACAGGTTGGCCCAGTTGAACCGCAGGTGCAGCAGTTGCACCCGCAGCGCGCGGTGGGCCGGCGAGTCCGGGGACAGCTCCCCCAACCGGGTCGACCAGATCTTGTCGGCCTGCCGGGCGTACTGCTCGCCCTGGGCATAGCCGCCGTTGAGGTAGATGTAACGAATCCGGTCGATGACCAACTGCCGGACGTTGTCGTCGGAGCAGGAGACCGCGTCGGAGCCGTCCAGGTGCGGCCAGAGGATGCGCAGCCGTTCCTGCAACGCCGGGTCCTCCACCTCCCCGGAGGGACGGGAACCGGCGAGGATGCGGTGCACGTCGTGCTTGACCTCGTCGAGCTCCCGGTCGGACATGCGGGCGCGCAGCGCCGCCTGGAGCAGCCGGTGCACCTGCACCCGTTGCGCGTGCAGGTCCACCTTGATCAGCGCCAGTCGGTTGATCCGCTGCACCAGCGCCGCCGCGATGTCCCGCTCGTCGACCCGGTCGGCGACCCGGGCCGCGACCACCGGATCGTGCGGGGCGATCACCCGTGCCACCTGGTCGCCGTAGAGCAGCTCCAGGGAGATCTCCGGGGCCAGCACCGAGGCGAGCTGCAACAACCGGTACGCCCCGGCGGACTGTTCCCGCAACCGTCGCAGCGACCGGCCCCAGACGTCGGTCTCCGGGCCGGTGCGTTCCAGCCCGGCAAGGTACTCCCCGACCGGCGTGCCGGTGTCGGCGAGCCAGGCGCCGGCCATCGCCACCAGGATCGGGATGTTCTCCACCGCGTCGGCGACCCGTTCGGCCTCGGTCACGCTCATCGACTCCTCGCCGATGCGGGCCCGCAGGTGCGTCACGCTCTCCGTCCGCTGGAACGCCTCGACGTCGACCGCCCGGGCCAGGTCGCCCCAGTCCGGGTTGCGGGTGGTGACCAGCACGTGCCCGTTGCCCTGCGGCAGGAAGTCCTTGACGTGCTCGTACTGGTCGACGTTGTCGAACACGAGCAGCCAACGCACCGGATGGCCCGTGCCGTCCCGCCGCTCCCCCCGGCTGAGCCACTGCCGCACGGCCCGGGTCTTCTCGGGGATCGTGGGCAGCTCCGGCAGGCCGAGTTCCCGACCGAGGTCGGCCACCTGGACGTCGACGAACTGCGGCGGGTCGGCTTCCACCCACCAGACCACGTCGTACGCGCCACGGAAACGGTGGGCGTACTCGATGGCCAGCTGGGTCTTGCCGATGCCCGCGCCGCCGCGCAGCGCCACCGGGACAGCCCCGCCGCCGGCGGTCTTCAGCTCCTCGCGCAGGCGGCGCAGGAGCGACTCCCGCCCGGTGAACCGGACGTTGCGCCCCGGCGGGTTGAACACCTCCGCCCCGACGGCCGGGTAGCGGGCGCCGGGGACGGCGCGCCCGGGTTCGCCCGCCGGCCGACCGACGAGGCGCAGCAACTGCTCGGCGGCCGCGTCCGCGCCCCGGTCGTGCACCGAGGCCCAACCGCCGGCGGTGAGCTCCGGCGAGGGTGGGGTGTCGTCCAGGTGCAGCGCCAGCGTGGGCACGCCGGGCGGGACGATCTCCGGCCCGGACCGGTCCCGCGCGGCGCGGTACGCGCGCGACACCAGCCGCAGCTCCCGGTAGGTGACGCCGGCCCGGACCGGGGCGGGTTCGTCCGGCGTGACAGGCAGCACCCGCAAATCCGCGGCGGTGAGCACGGCCTGCGCCCACTCCGCCCAGGCCTGGTCCTCGGCGACGTGCCGCAGCACGATCAGCTCGTCGGCGACGGCGGGCTTGCGCTCGAACCGCTGCACCGTCCGTAGCCGCAGCGCCTCGTCGATGCGGGGCAGGGCGGTGACCCGGCCGTTGGTGATGTGGCCGGTCAGCGTCTCGTACGCGCTGAGCAGCGTGGTCCGGCCGCCCGGTTCGTCGCCGAAGGTCGCCAGGGTCTCCTCGTAGGCGTAGTACGCCCGGTAGGGCACCTCGACGGTCAGCCAGTACTCCTGCCGCTCGGCGTCGGTCATGCCGCTGGGCAGGCCGGCGAAGCGCTGCATGGCCAGCGCCCGGCCGGCGTCCCGCTTGCTCTTCTCCCCGTCGTCGACCCGCATCGGCACCGGCAGCACCCGCCGGGCGCGACGGCCCTCGTAGCCGCGTACCCGGGCGGCGACGGCGGCGGCCCCGTCGATGCCCTGGCCGCTGAGGGTGAAACAGTCGACCAAGACGTCCGGCAGGTGGATGGTGCAGATCTCGGCGACGTCGCTGATGCCGGTGCGGCTGTCGATCAGCGTCCAGTCGTAGTGCCGCTTCATGTCCTCGCGCAGCGCGTCGAAGAACTGCGCCCCGCCGAGCCGGTTGTAGAAGTTGTCCCAGTTCAGGCCGGTGACGCTGGTGGCGTAGTCGGGGTTGTGCCGGCCGGCGAGCAGCAGGTCGAGGCTGCCGCCGCCGGGAAAGTCCCAGCTCACCGAGAAGGCGTAGTTGTGCACCCGGGCGAAGCGGCGGTGCCAGTCACCGGGCCGGGTGTCGGTGTCGCCGGCCTTGCGCCGCCGCGCGTTCTCCCACTCGTACTCCAGGATCAGGTCCATCACGCCGCCGGTGGAGGCGACCTGTTCCGGGTCGAGGAACGGCGCGAAGAAGCGGTGCAGCCCCGGGGATTCCAGGTCCCAGTCGGCGACCAGCACCCGCTGCCCGTTGGCGGCCAGGATCCAGGCCGTGTTGGCCAGCGCCATGGTGCGGCCGGTGCCGCCCTTGTAGGAGTAGAAGGTGACGACCTGGCCCTCGCGTGGTGGCGTCATCGGTGGTCCTTCCCTCGCCGTGCGTCTGACGGCCCGTCCGTTCGCAGGCTGGGCCGGGGCTCGGCCGGACCGTCGGGCGGATCGACCGGGCCGTGCCGCAGGAACAGCTTGCGGGCTTCGATGACCAACTGCGGAGCGCAGCGCTCGAACTCCGCGATCTCGCGTACCGGCAGCACCTGCGGGAACCGGGCGTCCTGCAAGCTACCGGCGATCGTCTCGGGGGTGGCGTCGCCACGCGCGCCGTCGGGGGCGATGACCAGCGGAACGGCCCAGCGGGGCAGATCGTCGACCGCCGCCCGCGCCGCGCCCGCGCCGACGGTGGCGTCGACCAGCACCACGGTGGGGCTCTCCGCCGCCCGCGCCCGGGCCTCGGCCAGGTCGACGACCCGGGTGGGCAGGCCCAACCGCTCCGCGGTGGCCGCCACGTAGTCGGCGACGGTGAGCGCGTGCTGGCCGTGGTACGGCCGCCATTCGGCCCCGTGCGGGGTGACCAGGGTGATCACCAGGGGGGTGTCCCCGCTCTCGACCCCCGGGCTGCGGGTCAGGGCCACCGCCCGGGACGGGGCCAACGGCTCGGACTCGGTGACCGCGACGATGCGCTCGGCGAGCGCCGCCAGGATCGCCCGGTACGGCCGCCGGTAGGCGCTCAGCTTGCACAACGCCCGCAGCCCGTTCTCGGCGTAGTCGGCGCGGTCGGCCGGATCCTGGGCCAGCCTGAGCGCCTGGGCCGTCTCCGGCCGCTCCTCCCACGGCGGCAGCGGCAGCCAGAGCACCGGCAGCACGTGTCGGGCAGCCCGGCCCGGCGGCAGGCCGACCAGGCGGCTGCGGAACGAGTCGCGCTCGCCCACCGCCCAGGGGTTGCCGAAGTACTTGGGCGAGTAGAGGGGGACGAAGACGTGCGTGACGCTGAGCGCGTCGGTGAGCGTCCGCCTGAGGTCGGCGCCGGGGTCGACCAGCCCGTCGAAGAAACCGACGTCGAGTTCCGCGGTCCGGTGGGCCCGGTCCCGGACCGCGAACGCGAGGTCCTGGAAGAACCGGTTGACCCAGAAGTCGGTGTCCGGCCGGGCCGCGGCCGACAGCGGCACCGAGTGGGCGTAGCTGAGGAAGAAGTACGTCTGCCGGCCCGCCGGCACGCCCGTCGAGGCGGTGTCAGACCAGGTCATGCCCGACCTCCTCGAACGTCGTGCGGAGCTGACCCAGGTCGGTGGGGACCTCCGCACGCACCCAGTGGGTGTGGTACGCGCGGGCGACACGCTGGGCGAGCCGCCACACCACCGCGTCGTAGGCGTCCTTGCCGTTCTTGCCCAGGCTCAGCAGGCCGTAGATGCCCTCTTCCTGGTACTGCGGGGCGATGTCCGAGGGTAGCCGGGTCGGGCTGAACATCTGCCGTTGCGACACGGCCGGCGGCATCGACCGGCGTTCCACCACCGACCAGTTCACCGGGATGATCGGGGTCTCCCCCGGGGAAGCGCTCGCCCCCGGGCGCACCGTGAACCGGCGGCGGGCGAAGGCGTCCCACTCGCGGGCGCACCAGGGGCTGTTGAGGTACTGCGGTGAGATCAGCGGGATGAACACCTGGCAGTGCCCGGCCGCGAAGGCGAGGTCGTCGGTCCAGACCTGCCCGCCGTCGAGCATCCGGTCCATGAACCCGGCCTGCCGCCCGGGCGGCAGACCGAGCAGCTCGACCACGTGGTCGGAGAGGTCGACGAAGAGCTGGAAGACCTTCTGGTTGGTGTCGCGCGGGGGCGCGGCGATTCGGTTGCGGGACCGGGCGTAGCTGAGGAAGAAGACGGGCGCGCCGGGGTCGACGCGGAACTCCTCCTCGGTCACCTGCCGCTCCCGCCCGGTGTGGACATCCTCGGCGCACCACAGTATCGACACCTGCCAACCCGTGCCGCCCCGGACGACGGCGGCGGGCGCGGTCATCGGGACCGCACCGGCCGCACGAGCACGCCGTCGGTCACGACCAGCTGTCCAGGGTGTCGCGCATCCGACCGACGAAGCGGTCACCGGCGGTGGTGAGCGCGCCGAGGCCGAGCAACGCGTCCAGGGCGCCGACGGTCCAGTCCCGGTAGCGGCGGTAGGCGGCGGCCGCGGCCGGGCCGGGCCGGGACCGCCACATGTCGGCGACGGCCAGGTGGGCGTACGTGCCGTGCAGGACGCCCTCGACGGGGCGGGGGTCGGGGCGCCACGGCACCGTCAGCCGGCGCTCGTCCGCGCGGTCGAACAGGTCGCAGACGTCGAGCACCGCGTCGAGCTTGAGGTGCTGCACCTCGTGCACCAGCAGCACGGCCAGCGCCGCGTCGTCGGGCGCGGGGGCCACCGCCACCGCGCCGAAGGCCGCCCCCGCGGCGGCGCTGCGCTGCCGCCCGGCCGGGTCGGGCCGCAACGGCACGACGGCCCGCAGCAGCGCGCCGACGGCCGGGGCGTACCCGCCGTCGGCCTCGCCCCGGAGGCGACGCAGCGCCGCGTCCAGGTGTTCGGTCCACCGTGCGGCGTCGGCGTCGGCCAGGCGGGGTGCGACGGGCAGGTGGTAGCAGTCCCGGTACGGGTCGACGTCCTCCAGCAGCAGTTCGCGGCCGCCGGCCCGGACCCGCCGCGCCGGCTGCCAGGCCGCGGGCGGGTCGGCGAGGCGCACCCGCTCACGCCGCCCGGCCACGGCCAGGTCGAAGCCGCCCTCGCGGCTGGTCAGCCGCGCCGTCGGGAGGTCGGCGGAAACGTCGAACGCGCCCAGCGTGGGCAGGCCGAGCACCCCCCCGCGGACCGGCACGTCCAGCGTCACCCCGACGCCGGCGCGGATCGCGGCGGCGGCCGCCACAGCCGCCAGGTACGCCAGGTCGCCGGTCACGCCGTCGCGGCAGCGCTGCGCCCACCGGCGGACGAACGGATGCTCCAGGACGACGCGGACGGCCTCGGGCGCGGCGACGTCCAGGTCGACCAGCAGCCGCCACCCGGCGGCGGCCACCGGGTCGTCCGCGGCCCGCGGGCTGAGCGCGACCAGCAGCGCGCGGACCATCCCGAGGTGGACCGAGGCGAGCTGCCGGGCGCTCTCCTCGGTGCCCCGGCCACCGGCCAGGTCGTCGAGCACCGCGCGGCTGAGCGCGTCGGCGCCCTGCCGGCGTGCCGGCGCGTGCGCGGGAGTGCCCACCATGGCGTGGACCAGTTCCTTCAGGTCGGCACAGTAGACGGACGGGTTGTCGAATCCGGTGCCGGCGCGGTACCGGTGGGCGAAGAGACCGCCGCCGCACTGGCGTACCACCGGGCACTCGCGGCAGGTGGCGCAGAGACCGGCCAGGCCGGTCTGCCTCATGGCGATCATCGGGTGTGCGGCGGCGTCGTCGACGCGGTGCCGGAAGACGTCCAGACCGGTGGCCGGCGCGCCGTGGTAGGCCGACTTCAGGGAGTCGACCTGCTCGAACGTGCCGTCGGTCTCGATGACGACGAGGTCGGCGAGGCCGAGCCCCACCGCCTCCGTCCGGCTGGCGCCGCCGGCGGCGGTGGAGATCAGGGATTCCAGCAGGCGGATCGGCACCGGGCGGCCGTCGGCCAGCCAGCGCCGGTGCACCGCGAGCAGCCACGCCGCGTACGGGGTGGGGACCCCGTCGGGGCGGACCGGCGGGCGGTCCCAGTTGGCGTGCGGGAGCAGGAAGTCGATCTGCGGGGGCTCCTCGGCCAGCAGCGCCTCGTACACCCGGACCGGGTCGTTGGCCAGGTCGACGGTGCAGAGGATGCCGGCGTAGCCGGCCCGGTACTCCGGGCGGCGCAGCAGGGCGAGGGCACGGCGTACGGCGGCGTGACTGCTCGCGCCGTTGGCGTGGCGGCGGTGCCGGTCGTTGGCGGACACGTCGCCGTCGAGGGAGATGCCCACCTTGACGTCGTGGGCGGCGAGCACGTCGCAGACGCGCGGGGTGAGCAGGACGCCGTTGGACTGCATGCGCAGGTCGAGCCGGGCCACCGGGTCGATCCGGCGGCGTAGCTCGCCGGCGGCGGCGGCCAGGCCGGCGGCGCCGGCGAGCAGCGGCTCGCCGCCGTGCAGCACGACCCGTACGGCGTCGAGCCGGTGCGCGGCGGCGTGCTCGGCGATCCGGCGGGCGGCGGCCCGCAGCGTCGCCGCCGCCATGACACGCGGCTGCCGACGCCAGGACTGGTCGGGGTGCTGGTAGACGTAGCAGTGGTCGCACGCGAGGTCGCAGCGGCTGGTCAGCTTCAGCACGTACTGACTCAGCGGGCTGACCCGTCCGGTGGCCTCACCGGGCGGCCCGGCCGGTTCAGATCGCAGAGCCGAAGCCCTGGACATCGACGCCGGTCGGGCGGTTGACCCGGTGGTGGTGGGCGTCGGCGACTGCCCTCGCCCGGGAGAGCGGGATCTCACCGAGCGCCGTGTGCCGCAGATCGTCCAGCGGCGGCGGAGTCGGGATCTGGTCGGGACGGACTGCGATGCGATCCACGTCGTTCCCCCATGCGTGTCGGAGGTCGGCGGGCAACGGCCCAGACGACGGTCAACGACGACCATCGACGATAATATATTGCACAATCAGTGATGTCACTGGCGCTCTCCGCGCAGATCGCCGTCGCGTCCGCCCCGCCGCCGCACCGGCCGGCGCCCGCCCCGCCGGCACCCGAAGCCCGGGTGCCGCACCTGCGGCAAACTGTCCACCATCTGCCTCGGGTACGCCAGCCCTAACGGCTCTTCCGCCTCGCAGACGCGGCGGGCTAGGGTGTCCCGGTGACCGTCTTCCGGATCAGCGAGGCCGCCGAGCTGTTGGGGGTCAGCACCGACACCGTGCGCCGCTGGGTGGACGCCGGGCGGTTGCCCGCCAGCCGCGACGAGCACGGCCACCGGCTGGTCGACGGGACGGAGCTGGCCGGTTTCGTGCGTGCCCAGGCCGCCGAGCCGGACGCCGGCGCGGACGTCACCTCGGCCCGCAACCGGCTGCGTGGCATCGTCACCGCCGTCATCCGGGACACCGTGATGGCCCAGGTCGACATCCAGGCCGGGCCGTTCCGGGTGGTGTCGCTGATGAGCCGGGAAGCCGTCGACGAACTCGGCCTCGAGGTGGGCTCCGTCGCCGTCGCCGTGATCAAGTCGACCACCGTCGTGGTGGAACGCGCCGCACCTGGCGGCGCCCGGGGAAGGACCAGCACATGACGATCCGCCGCGCCCTGGCCACCCTGACCGGGCTGGCCCTGCTCGCCACCTCCGGCTGCACCGCCGACGACCGGCCCGACCGCACCGACGACCGCCGCACCCTGACCGTCTTCGCCGCCGCCTCGCTGACCGAGTCGTTCACCGCCATCGGACGGGAGTTCGAGGCCAACCACCCCGGCGTCACGGTGACCTTCACCTTCGGTGGCAGTTCCGCCCTGGCCACCCAGATCACCCAGGGCGCCCCGGCCGACGTCTTCGCCGCCGCCGCGCCGCGGAACATGACCACCGTCACCGACGCCGGCGCCGCGGCCGGCGCCCCCGTCGTCTTCGCCCGCAACCAGTTGGTCATCGCCGTGCCCAAGGGCAACCCGGGCCGCGTCCGGCGTCTGGCCGACCTCGGCCGGCGCGGGACGAAGGTGGCGATCTGCGCCGAGCAGGTGCCCTGCGGGGCCGCCGCCCGCGCCGCGCTGGACGCCTCCGGGATCGAACTCGTCCCGGCCACCCTCGAGCAGGACGTCAGGGGCGCGCTGGCCAAGGTGCGTCTCGGCGAGGTCGACGCCGCGCTGGTCTACCGCACCGACGCCCGGGCCGCCGCCGAGGTCGACGGGATCGAGTTCCCCGAGTCCGCGCGGGCGGTCAACGACTACCCGATCGTGGCGCTCCGGGACGCCCGCGACCCGGCCACCGCCCGCGCCTTCGTCGATCTCGTCACCTCCGCACGCGGCGCGGCCGTGCTCACCGCCGCCGGTTTCCAACCGCCGGCAGTCTTGTGACGGCCCTGCGTCACCTGTCCACCGGGCGCGGGCCGGGCCGGCGGGTGCCGGCGGCGCTGCTCCTGCCGGCCGCGCTGGGCCTGCTCCTGCTGGTGCTGCCACTGGTGGGGTTGCTGCTGCGCACCCCGTGGGCGAGCCTGCCGGAGCGACTGACCGCGCCGGGGGTGCTCACCGCACTGCGGCTGTCCGTACAGTGCGCCACCCTGGCCACCCTGCTCTGCCTGGCCCTCGGCGTACCCCTGGCCTGGCTGCTGGCCCGGGTGGAGTTCCCCGGCCGCCGGGTGGTGCGGGCCCTGGTGACCGTGCCGTTGGTGCTACCGCCGGTGGTCGGCGGCCTGGCGCTGCTGCTGGTCTTCGGCCGCCGGGGCCTGCTCGGCGGCTGGCTGGACGACACCCTCGGCGTGACGCTGCCGTTCACCACCACCGGCGTGGTGTTGGCCGAGGCGTTCGTGGCCATGCCGTTCCTCGTCATCGCCGTCGAGGGCGCGCTGCGTGCCGCCGACATCCGGTACGAGGAAGCCGCGGCCACCCTCGGCGCCGGCCGGTGGACCACCTTCACCCACGTCACCCTGCCGCTGGTCGCTCCGGGCGTGGCCGCCGGCGCGGTGCTCTGCTGGGCCCGCGCGCTCGGCGAGTTCGGCGCCACCATCACCTTCGCCGGCAACTACCCCGGCCGTACCCAGACCATGCCGCTCGCGGTCTACCTGGCGTTGGAGACCGACCTGGACGCCGCGATCGTGCTCAGCCTGATTCTGCTCGTCGTCTCGGTGGCGATCCTCGCCGGGCTGCGCGACCGCTGGCTCGGCAGCCCGTGACCGCGCCGCTGCTGGACGCCCGACTGGTCGTCGACCGGGGCGCCTTCCGCCTCGATCTGCCGCTGCGCGTCGGCGCTGGCGAGGTGGTGGCGTTGCTCGGCCCGAACGGCGCCGGCAAGACCACCGCCCTGCGCGCGTTGGCCGGGCTGCAACCGCTCACCGCCGGACACGTCGTGGTCGACGGCGTCGACCTGGACCGGCCCGGCCACGGCCGGTGGGTGCCGCCCGAACGGCGGCGCGTCGGCGTGGTGTTCCAGGACTACCTGCTCTTTCCGCACCTGAGCGCGCGGGACAACGTCGCGTTCGGTCCCCGCCGGCAGGGCCTGGACCGGCGGGCCGCCCGGGAACGGGCCACCGGCTGGCTGGAGCGCGTCGGCCTGGCCGGCTACGCCCGGCGCAAACCCGGCCAACTCTCCGGCGGGCAGGCCCAGCGGGTGGCCCTGGCCCGCGCGCTGGCCGTACACCCCCGGGTGCTGCTGCTCGACGAGCCGCTCGCGGCGCTCGACGCGCGGACCAGGCTGGAGACCCGGGCACAGCTGCACCGGCACCTGTCCGCGCACGACGGCGCAGCGCTGCTGGTCACCCACGACCCGCTGGACGCGGTCGCGCTGGCCGACCGGCTCGTCATCGTCGAGGACGGCCGGCTGGTGCAGGAGGGCGACGCGGCGGCAGTCACCGCACGCCCACGCACCGACTATGTCGCCCGGCTGGTCGGGCTCAACCTCTACCGCGGTCACGCCGACGGCCACCGGGTACGCCTCGCCGACGGGGTCACCCTCGCCAGCGTCGACCGGGTCGACGGGGACGCCTTCGTGGTGTTCCCCCCGGCAGCCGTCGCGCTGCACCCACACCGGCCCGAGGGCAGCCCCCGCAACGCCTGGCCGGCAACGGTCGCCGGGCTGCAACGGCACGGCGACCACCTGCGCGTGCAGCTCACCGGGGCGCTCGACGTGGCCGCCGACGTCAGCGCGACGGCGGTGGCCCAGTGGAGACTGGAGCCGGGGCAGCGGGTGTGGGCGGCGGTCGAGG
This sequence comes from Micromonospora sp. KC723, assembly GCF_004348595.1. Classification (GTDB taxonomy): domain Bacteria; phylum Actinomycetota; class Actinomycetes; order Mycobacteriales; family Micromonosporaceae; genus Micromonospora. Next base: position 1,538 of record NZ_SMKD01000108.1, on the reverse strand, counting down.
CCAGCGAAACCCGCGCCTATCCGGCCTGAGCCGGCCCGGGCCGCCGCGCGCCGGTCCGGCAGCCCGTCGGCGCGGGCGCACCGCCCCGTTGACGCCCGGATGGGCGCCCGGTGCGGTATGCAATGGGGGACGAGCAGGAGGCGCGATGGGACAACCAGCCGAGGCGACCACCAACCGGATCGAGGCCCGGTTCCTCGACGGCGAGGCGTACGAGTTCGCCGTGCGGGATCACCGCGTACGGGTTGACCAGCCGGTCGGGGACGGTGGCGACGACAGCGCCCCCACCCCCGTCGAACTGCTGATCGGCGCGCTCGCCACCTGCGTGGCCTTCTACGCCGGCCGTTACCTGACCCGGCACGGCCTCAGCCGCGACGGGCTGCGGGTCAGCGGCGACTTCACGATGGCCACCGACCGGCCGGCCCGGGTCGCGACGGTCCGGCTGATCGTCCACGCCCCGGCCGACCTGCCGGCTGACCGGCGGGCCGCGCTGCTCGCCACGGCCGCACACTGCACGGTGGAGAACACCCTGGCCACACCCGCCGACGTCACCGTCGACCTGGCGTGAGCGGACCGACCCGGACACGGCGATGGTCGGCCCGTGGCTGCGCGGACCGCGACCGGCCTGGTCACCGACCGGCGGCGCCGTCCGTCTCGGCCTCGAACACGTCGGGAACGCCGTTCCGGTCCCGGTCGATCTTCTCGATCTCGTGCAGGCGACGGTAGCTGCGGTTCCGGGGGCGCAGGATCACCGTGGCGAGCAGGGCAGAGAGCAGCGAGCCGGTGAGCACGGCCACCTTCACGTGGTCGTCGCGCTCGCTGCCCAACCCGAAGGCCAACTCCCCGATGAGCAGTGAGACGGTGAAGCCGATCCCACCGAGCAGCGCCAACCCCAGCACGTCGACCCAGTTCAGTCCCTCGTCCAGTTCGGCCCGGCCGAACCGGGACATCAGCCAGGTGGCGGTCATGATGCCGAGGGGCTTGCCGACCACCAGGCCGACGACGATGCCGAGCGCCACCCGGTCGGTGAGCGAGGTGACCAGGCCGGCGAGCCCGCCGACGGTCACGCCGGCGGAGAGGAACGCGAAGATCGGCACCGCGACCCCGGCGGAGATCGGCCGGAAGCGGTGCTCGAAGTGCTCGGCCAACCCCGGCCCGGCGTCCGGTCCGCCGGCCGACTCGCTGCGGATCACCGGCACGGTGAGGGCCAGCAGGACACCCGCGACGGTGGCGTGCACCCCCGACTCGTGCACCAGCACCCAGGTTGCCGCCGCCAGCGGCAGCAGCAGCCACCAGGACCGGACCCGACGCCGCACCAGCACCCCGAAGGCGGCCAGCGGGACCAGCGCGCCCAGCAGCGGCAGCACCGACAGGTCAGCGGTGTAGAACACCGCGATGATGACGATCGCCATCAGGTCGTCGACCACGGCCAGGGTGAGCAGGAAGGTCCGCAGCGCCGACGGCAGGAACGACCCGATCACGGCGAGGACGGCCAGCGCGAACGCGATGTCCGTGGCGGTGGGGATCGCCCACCCCTTCAC
>NZ_SMKD01000107.1 GCF_004348595.1 Micromonospora sp. KC723 | reverse complement strand
GGTGGAGGCCGAGGGGGCGGGCTGGCACCGGCGGGTACGACTGGACCGCGGCGGGGACGGCTGGCGGGTGACCACCGGCGAGGAGGGTGACCTGGGCGCGGCGCTGCGGGCCTCCGGGCATCCGCCGGCCGGCCTGCCCGGCACCGACGATCCCGGCCGGTTGTACGAGGCACTCGACGTCGACCTGAGTGGGTCGCCGCTGTTCAACACGCTCCCGATCCGCCGACTCGGTCTCGCCGGGGCGGCGTCCAGCACGGCGCACCGGATCACCGTGGCGTGGGTGCTGGTGCCGAGCCTGACGGTGGTTCCCGCCGAGCAGGTCTACACCGCGCTCGGGTTGGACCGGGTGGGGTTCGCCAGCGGCACCTTCCGGGCCGAGCTGACGTTGGACGACGACGGTTTCGTGACCCACTACCCGGGCCTGGCCGAGCGGGCCGACGCCGGCTGAACCCCGCCCGGCGGCGGCCGGGTCGGAGGTCAGGCCGGCCAGGCGCCACCGGCGAGGAAGCGTTCCACGGTGGCCAGGTGCGGGGCGAGGTCCAGGCCCTGCCCGGTTACCCATCCGTCGTCGTAGTAGGTGTCGGCGTAGCGGTCACCGGCGTCGCAGATCAGGGTGACCACCGAGCCGGTACACCCGGCGGCGAGCATCTCGGCGATCAGGCCGAACGCGCCCCACAGGTTGGTGCCGGTGGAACCGCCGACGCGACGGCCGAGGACGGCCGAGCCGGCCCGCATGGCGGCCAGCGAGGCGGCGTCGGGGACCTGGGTCATCCGGTCCACCACCGAGGGCAGGAAGGACGCCTCGACCGTCGGCCGGCCGATCCCCTCGATGCGCGAGCCGCGACCGGTCCGCACCGACCAGTCGGCGGCCTGCCAGGCCGGGTAGAACGCCGAGTTCTCCGGGTCGACCACGCAGAGCTTGGTGGGCAGCCGCCGGTAGCGGGCGTACCGGCCGATGGTGGCGCTGGTGCCGCCGGTACCCGCGCCCACCACCACCCACGCCGGGATCGGGTGCCGTTCCAGGGCGAGCTGCGCGTAGATCGACTCGGCGATGTTGTTGTTGCCCCGCCAGTCGGTGGCCCGTTCGGCGTAGGTGAACTGGTCCATGAAGTGCCCGCCGCTGTCCTCGGCGAGCCAGCGCGCCTCGACGACCACCTTGGCCGGGTCCGTCACGAGGTGGCAGCGCCCGCCCTGGAACTCGATCTGGGCGATCTTCTCCGGGGACGTGGACGCCGGCATCACCGCGACGAACGGCAGGCCGAGCATCCGGGCGAAGTACGCCTCGGAGACCGCCGTCGAGCCGGAGGACGCCTCGATGATCGTCGTCTCCGGGCCGATCCAGCCGTTGCAGAGCCCGTAGAGGAAGAGCGAGCGGGCCAGCCGGTGCTTGAGGGAGCCGGTGGGGTGCACCGACTCGTCCTTGAGGTAGAGGTCGATCCCCCACTCCCGGGGCAGCGGGAAGGGCAGCAGGTGGGTGTCGGCGGAGCGGTTGGCGTCCGCCTCGACCGCGGCGATCGCCTCGGTCACCCACGTCCGGCTGGCCTCGTCGCACCGGTCGAGATGAGTCACGCCGGCAACGGTACAAGCGAGGTCACGCGGTGGGGGGATCGAGGGGCTGGGGACGGTTCTCCCACTTCGTCGACAGCGCGATGCCGGTGCGGGTGGAGGCGACGCCGGGGGTGCGGTTGAGGCGCACGATCAGCTGCTCCAGCTCGGCGATGGTGCCGACCCGGGCCTTGAGCAGGAACGACTCGACACCGGCCATGAAGTAACAGGACTCGATCTCGGGCATCTGCCGGAACGCCTCGAGCACGTCGTCGGTGTCGGCGGTGGAGTCCTCGACGATGCCGATCAGCGCGGTCACCCCCAGCCCGATCGACTCCGGCTCGACCTCGGCCCGGTACGCGCGGATGACGCCACCGGATTCGAGCTTGCCGACCCGTTCGTGCACGGCCGGCGCCGACAGGCCGACCTGTCGGGCGAGTTCGGCGTACGACAGGCGGGCGTTGCCGCGCAGCAGCTCGACGAGGCTCCGGTCGATGGCATCCACGGAGTGTGACCCTAGCCGCTCGGGCGTAACGGCCGACGGCCGGAGTCCGTTGGACATGACAGACCGTCACAGTTCGCAGACCATCGGTCGAAGGAGCGGCGCGCCGGTATCATTTACTAACTTCCCACTCAGTGCGTTTTTCGCGTTTGGCGGACACGCCAGGTCGCTGGTGCTGTAATTGCCATACGTCCCTCATGACGGCTCTGGGCTCGCACCGGCCGGGGGCAGTGTGTTCAGCCGGGGGCTTCGTCGACGCGAGGAGGGGGCTGTGGACACTGGAGATCGCCTGCTGACACCGGGTGAGGTCGCCGCGCTGTTTCGGGTGGACCCGAAAACTGTGACGCGTTGGGCGGCGGCCGGCCGGATAGGCAGCATCCGGACTCCAGGCGGGCATCGCCGGTTTCGGGAATCCGAGGTGCGGGCTCTGCTGGAAGGGGAGGGCATGTTGGACGAGGCGGATGAGATGGGCAAACCACGCAACGTGGGCCCCGCCGCCTCGACCGGCCCGGGACCGGCCAACGCCGGGATGTACTGACGGGCGCGACACGGATACGCGGGCCGGCCGGAGGGTTCGGTCCGCGTCCGTCGAGGCCCGGGGTACGCCGACGGGTGTTCAGGACCGGTCCGCGTTGAGCCGTCCGGACCAGCGCTGGAAGAGGGTGTGCGGCACCCCGAGCGCGTCCAGCACCTTGCCGGCCACGAAGTCGATCAACTGTTGGGCGGTGGCGGCGGCCCCGGCGCCGTAGAAACCGGGACTGGCCGGGAGGACCACCGCGCCGGCGTCGTGCAGTGCGAGCAGATGCTCCAGGTGGCTGCGGGTGACCGGGGTCTCCCGGGGCACCAGCACGACCGGCCGGCGCTCCTTGAGGTTGACCTCGGCGGCCCGCTGCAACAGGTCCTTGGAGAGCCCGATGGCGATGCCCGCGCAGGCCGCAGTGCTCGCCGGCACCACCGCCATCCCCCGTACCCGGTAGGAGCCGCTGCTCGGGCCGGCGGCGATGTCGCCGGCCGGCCAGTGCCGCACGTCCGCGTCGGTGAGGCTCCGGCCCAGCCAGGAGGCGAGATCCTCGGCCCAGTGCCCGTCGCGGAACGGCCGGCCCGTCTCGTCGAGCACGGTCAGCCGGGCGGCCCGGGAGACGATCAGGTCCACCGGCTCACCGGCGTCGAGCAGCCCGTTGACGACGGCCGCCGCGTACGGGGTGCCGGACGCGCCGGAGACCCCGACCACCCATGGTTCGCGCATCCCCCCAGCCTGCCTGGTCGGCGGGGCGGATCGCTCGCCGCCCCCGTGCCACCGTTCGTCCCTATTGTCCGGCCGGCGGGTGGGATCGGTACCGGAATGGCATGCTGCCGTCGGCGACCCACGCCGTACGGAGGGGCCCGGGCATGGTCGAAGAGGTCCTCAGATCACTCCGGCGCGGCTGCCCGATCCCGCCCCGGCTCTCCCCGCACGCGCAACCGGTCCAGGAGTGGCTGCTGGACCGGTTGCCCCGACTGGGTCTGCCGCCGGACGCGGCCGGCCGCCGACGGCTGGGCCAGACGGAGTTCGCCCGCTACGCGTGCCGCCTCTACCCGGACGCCGCCGAGCCGGACCTGCGTACCCTGGCCATGATCTTCACCTGGTTCTTCCTGGTCGACGACGCCTGCGACGGGCCGGACGGGTTGGCCCCGGAGCGGATCCGGGCGCTGCGGGAGGGCGCGACCGCCCTGCTGCGGGACGGGCCACGGCGGCGGCACCCCGGCTTCGACGGGCCGCTGCGCCGGCTACTGGTCGAGGCGTGGCGCCGGCCGCGCCGCCGGATGCCGGCCCGCTGGCGGTCCCGTTTCGTGAACGCGGTCGCCCACCACCTCGACGGGACGTGGCGGGAGGCGGTGGCCAAGGCGGCGGGCCGGCCGCCCTCGGTGACCGAGTACGTGGAGCTGCGCCGGGCCACCTCGGCGGCGTACGTCTCGTACCCGCTGGTGGAGTTCGCGACCGGCCGTCCGATGCCCGACGCGGTGTACCACCACCCACTGCTGCGTCGCATCGGCACGGTCGGAAACGACCTGCTCTCCTGGTACAACGACATCGCCTCGCTGCAGCGGGACCGGGTCACCTCGGGCGGGCACAACCTGGTGCTGGCGCTGGCCGCCGAACGCGGGATGCCGGTCGAGACGGCGGTGGAGCTGGTGGCGCAACGGTGGCGGGAGGAGATGACCCGCTTCGTCGCGCTGCGCGCCTCGGTGCCGTCGTTCGGCCCGACCTGGGACCCGGCGGTCGCCGCCCACCTCGACGGGGTCGCGAACGCCGTCCGCGGCACGGTCGACTGGACGGTGGAGAGCGCCCGCTACCCCGCTCCGGTGACCTGACCCTGCCGGCCTGCGGGCGGGTGGGCCGCGCGTCAGGCGGCGGGCCCGGGGACCCGCGGGTCAGGGGCGCAGGCCGAGGCGGACGACCAGGTCGAACAGGGCGACAACGAACAGGGCGATGCCGACGAAGCCGTTGGCGGTGAAGAACGCCCGGTTGACCTTGCTCAGGTCGGTCGGGCTGACCACCAGATGCTGGTAGCCGAAGGCTACGGCCGTCGCGGCCAGCCCGATCCACCAGAGCCAGCCGAACCCGACCAGCGCCCCGAACCAGACGAAGAGCGAGAAGGTCACCACGTGTGCGACGGTCGAGGCATGCAGCGCGAAGCGCTTGCCGTACCGGGCGGGGACGCTGTGCACGCCGATCTCCCGGTCGACCTCGGCGTCCTGGCAGGCGTAGATCAGGTCGAAGCCGCCGATCCACAGCCCGACCGCCGCGCCGAGCAGCCACGCCGGCCCGGAGCCGGCGAAGGTGCCGGTGACCGCGAGCCAGGCGCCGACCGGCCCGACCGCCTGGGCGAGCGCCAGGATGGCGTGCGGCCAGTTGGTGAACCGCTTGCCGTACGGGTAGACGACCAGCGGCACCACGGCCAGCGGCGCGAGCGCGAGGCAGAGCGGGTTGAGCAGGGCGGCGGCGGCGAGGAACACCACCAGGGCGACACCCGCGCCGGTCCAGGCCGTCCGCACGCTCACCGCCCCGGTGACCAGTTCCCGCCCGGCGGTACGCGGGTTCCGCGCGTCGATCCGGCGGTCGAGGATCCGGTTGGCGGCCATCGCGAACGTCCGCGCGCCGACCATCGCCACGGTGATCAGCAACAGGTCGACCCAGCGCACCCGCCCGCCGTCCATTCGCATCGCGGTCAGCGCGGACAGGTACGCGAACGGCAGCGCGAAGACCGAGTGCTCGATGGCGACGAGCTTGAGGAAGGACCTGACCCGTCCCGGGCGATCCGCAGGGGCCTGCGTGACGGTCATCAGAGCCCGTACTCCTTCCAGCGCTTGTCGACCAGGGAGACGACCTCCGGCGACATGCTCATCTCCTCCGGCCAGCCCCGGGTGTAGCCCTCGGCGGGCAGTTTGCGGGTGGCGTCGACGCCCGCCTTGCCGCCCCAGAACTGCTGGTACGACGAGTGGTCGAGGTGGTCCACCGGGCCCTCGGTGAGCAGCAGGTCGCGGGCGTAGTCGACGTTGCCGAAGGCGCGGAACGCGACCTCGTGGTAGTCGTGCACGTCGCAGTCCTCGTCGACGACCACGATCAGCTTGGTCAGCGACATCAGGTGCGCCCCCCAGATCGCGTTCATGACCTTCTGGGCGTGCTTGGGGTAGCGCTTGCGGATGGAGACGATCGCGCAGTTGTGGAAGACCCCGGCGGCGGGCAGGTCGTAGTCGACGATGTCCGGGATCAGCAGCTTGAGCAGCGGCTGGAAGATCCGCTCGGTGGCCTTGCCGAGGCCGTGGTCCTCCTGCGGCGGCTTGGAGGTGACGATCGAGTGGTAGACCGGGTGGCGCTGCGTGGTCATCGTCTCGACGTGCAGGACCGGGAACGGCTCGACCGGGGTGTAGAAGCCGGTGTGGTCGCCGAACGGCCCCTCGGGCAGCCGCTCGCCGGGCTCGATGTACCCCTCCAGCACGATCTGGGCGTGCGCCGGAACCTGCAACGGCACGGTCAGGCAGTCGACCATCTCCACCCGTTCGCCGCGCAGGAACCCGGCGAACAGGTACTCGTCGATGTCGCCGGGGAGCGGGGCGGAGGCGGCGTACGAGACCACCGGGTCGCAGCCGATCGCGATGGCGACCGGGAGCCGCTGGCCGAGCCGCTCGGCGACGGCGTGGTGGGCGGTGGAGTCCTTGTGGATCTGCCAGTGCATGCCGAGGGTGTTGCGGCTGTGCTGCTGGAGGCGGTAGAGGCCGAGGTTGCGCTTGCCGGTCTCCGGGTGCTTGGTGTGGGTCAGCCCGTAGTTGTGGAAGATCCCGCCGTCGCCCGGCCAGACCTGCAGGCCGGGCAGCCGGTTCAGGTCGACGTCGTCACCGGAGTAGACGACCTGCTGGCAGGGTGCGGTCTTGACCTTGCGCGGCGGGACGGACTTGAGCTGCATGACCTTGCCGAGGCCCTCACGGATGCCGGACCAGCCGACCGGCAGTTCCGGCTTGACCAGCGCACCGATCCGGGTGCCGATCTCGTCCAGCGACTCGACGCCGAGCGCCATCGCCATCCGCTTCTCGGTGGCGAACAGGTTGATCGCCACCGGCATCTCGCCCCGGGTGGGCCGCTCGAAGAGCAGCGCCGGACCGCCGGCCCGGACGGTCCGGGTGACCACCTCGCTGATCTCCAGGGTGGGGTCGACCGGGACGCTCACCCGCCGCAGTTCGCCGGCGCGTTCCAGGGCCGCGAGGAAGTCCTTGAGATCGGTGTACGGGAAGCCACGAGCCGCCATGGCAGCAAGTCTCCCGCACCGGCACCCCGACCGCCCCGGCCGGGTCGGGTGATGTCGCCGGCGATGTGCGTTCGAGCACATCGGCCGCCGGGCGGGGCGGACGTGTCGGTGCCCGGGGGCAGCATCGTGGGGCTGTCACAGGAGAGTGAAGGTGAGTCACGATGCCGCGCCGCACGTCCGTAGCGTTGAACGTTGTCGAGCGGGGTGCCGGCACCCCGGTGCTGGCGCTGCACGGCTGAACGCCCGACCACCGGCTGATGCTCGGCTGCCTCGAACCGGTGTTCGCCGGGCGTCCCGGGTACCGGCGTCTCTATCCGGATCTGCCCGGCATGGGCGCGTCGGCGGCCCCGCCGGAGATCGCCGGCTCGGACGATGTCCTCGACGCCGTACAGGACTTCGTGGACGACACCCTCGGCGACGTGCCGTTCCTGCTCGTCGGTGAGTCCTACGGCGGTTACCTCGCCCGCGCCCTCGCCCGGTCCCGGCCCGGGCAGGTGCTCGGCCTGGCGCTCATCTGCCCCATCGGCACGGTCCTGGATTACGCGGAACGCAGCGTGCCACCGCGGCAGGTGCTGCGCTCCGACCCCGACCTGCTCGCCTCGACCGACGCCCGGACCGCCGACGAGTTCGCGAACATCGCCGTCGTGCAGACCCCGGAGACGTTGCGCCGGTTCCGGGACGAGATCCTGGTCGGCCTGGATGTCGCGGACACCGTGGCGATGGCGCGCATCCGGCAGCGGTGGGCGCTCAGCGAGGATCCGGAGGGCGGCGCGCCGTTCGCCCGGCCGACCCTGATCCTCACCGGGCGGCAGGACCACGCGACGGGCTATCTCGAGCAGTTCGCGCTGCTGCCGCACTACCCGCGAGCGACGTTCGCGGTACTCGACGTCGCCGGCCACAACCTTCAGATCGAGCAGCCCGTTCTCTTCGACGCGCTGGTGGGCGAGTGGCTCGACCGGGTCGCCGCGGAGCGCTGAGCAGACGACCGGCGGCGGTCAGCCGGCGGGCTCCCCGGCGTACGCGGCCAGGGGCGGGTCGAGCGGAGCGCCGGTGAGCCGGTTGGCGAAGGTGGAGATGGTGTACGTCCCGACGCCGAGCACCACGTCCAGGGCGTGCCGGGGCTGGTAGCCAGCCGCCAGGAAGGCGTGGGTCCCCTCCTCCGGCACCGCGCCCCGGTGGTCGAGTACGGCGAGGGTGAAACGCCGCAGCGCCTCCAGCCGGGCGTCGGGCAGCGGCGTCCCGGCGCGGAGCGCCTCGATCAGGCCGGGCGTGGCGCCGTGCCGGGTCAGCGTGGCGGTGTGCATGGCCACGCAGAGGTGGCACTCGTTGCGGGTGGCGACCGTCAGCACGACGACCTCCCGCTCGACCGGGTCGAGGGCGCAGTCCTCGAAGACGCCGTTGACGGTGAGGAACCCCTTGAGCAGTTCCGGGGACTCGGCCATCAGGCCGACCGCGCGGCGGGTGGACTCGCGCCACCGGGCACCGCTCAGGTCACTCCACCCCGGCGTACGAGTGCAGGCCGGTGAAGAAGAAGTTCACCCCGAACAGGTTCATCAGCATGGTCAGGAAGCCGAGCACGGCGATCCAGGTCGCCACGTTGCGCTTCACGCTCGGGGTCGCCCGGGCGTGCAGGTAGCCGGCGTACACCACCCAGGAGATGAACGCCCAGGTCTCCTTCGGGTCCCAACCCCAGGCCCGGCCCCACGCCGCCTCCGCCCAGATCGCGCCGGCGATCACCGCGAACGTGAACAGCGGAAACGAGAAGGCGTGCAGCGCGAAGGTCAGCCGTTCCAGTCCGGCCGCCGCCGGCAGCCGGCGGGCCAGCGTGTACGGGAAGCTGCGCCGGCCCTGCTCGTAACCGTTGCGCATGAGGAACGCCACCGCCGGGACGACACCCAGCAGGAAGATGCCGGAGGCGACGACGATCGTCGAGACGTGGATGATGAACCAGTACGACTGGAGCGCCGGCATCAGCGGCACCACCTCGACGTAGAGCTTCAGCTCCGCGAAGGCCAGCAGCAGCACCATGACCAGGGTGAGGAAGAGCCCGAGCCGGCGCAGCGACGGGCGCTTCACCAGCACCGCCAGCCAGGCGGCGGTCCCGATCCAGGTGACCGTCAGCACGTACTCGTACATGTTGCCCCAGGGCATCCGCTCGGCGGCGATGCCCCGGGTGACCAGCGCGCCCAGGTGCAGCGCGGCGGCGAGCACGGTGAGCCCGACGGCGGCCAGACCGGCGAGCCTGGCCTGCCGCGCCGAACGGCCCGGCGGGGTCGCGGCGGCAACGGGAGCGGCGGGCGCCTTGACGACGCCGCCGACCGCGCCGACCCCGGCGCCGACCAGCTCGCGGGCCGGTGCCGCCGGCACGGCACGGGTGTTGCCGAGCGCGTACTCGACGGCATGACTGATCATCGCGACCAGGTACGCCAGGATCGCGAACGTCACCAGTTGGTCGGACAGCTCGGCCATCACTCGACTCCCTCTCGCGTCCGTCCGTCGCCCCGTACGGCGGCGACGAGCTGCGCGAACTCGTCGGCGAACCCCGGATGCTCGGTGCGTGACAACCCACCGGCCCGCACCAAACTACTACCGCTCGTCGGAGATCCACTCCCGGGGTCGGCCGGGACCACCCGGAACCAGACCCGGCGACGCCGGGCGAACAGCGAGGCCATCAGCCCGGCGAGCAGCACCACGCACGCCCCCAGCATCAGCGTCTGTCCCGGGTCGTGCCGTACCGAGAGCGTGATGTACGGCTTCGTGCCCAGGAACTCCAGCGTGCTGCCGTCGTCCAGGGTCCACTTCTCGCCGACGCCCAGCTTCTTGTCGCCGATCTGCCTGAGCTTGCCGTTGCTGACCTGCCGCTGGTCGAGCTGATAGATCGAGCCGGGGATGCCGGCGTCCAGGCCCAGGTTCCCCCGGTACGCCACCAGCACCACCGCCGGGTTCCGCTCGGTGGGGAACCGCGACGACACGAACGGCGGGGCCTCCGGCGCGGTCGGCAGGTACAGCCCCTCGAAGGCGACCTGCTGGGTGGAGTCCCGCTTCCCGGTCGCCGGGTCGACGTTGGCGTCCGGGAAGGCGGCCACGCCCTCGCTGGTGAGGTTCGCGTCCCCGGTGGTCAGGAACGGCACCGCGCTGGTCTGGCTCCGGCCGTACCGGTCGGTGTACTTCAGGATCGGGGCGTACCCGTGGCCGAGCAGGTAGACGTTGGCCGAGCCAAGCCGCAACGGCGAGTTGACCGAGAAGGCCGCCGGTCGGGTGGACCCGGTCAGCTCGTCCACGGTCACCGTGGCCCGGTAGCTCTCCGGCTGCCCGGACGGGAAGAACCGGGCGTCGAAGTCGTCCAGGGTCAGGCAGAAGCGGGGCAGGTCGTTGCTGTCCACCCGGGGGCCGAGCGACGCCTCGGCGTACTGCTGGCGGGTGTTGCAGAACTCCTCGCCGGCCACCAGCAGCCGGTTGCCGTGCCAGCCGTACCAGGAGCCGAGCGCCACCCCGAGCAGGACGGCGACCAGCGAGGTGTGGAAGAGCAGGTTGCCGGTCTCCTTGAGGTACCCCTTCTCGGCGGAGACCTCGTTGCCGCGTACCTCGACCCGCCAGCGGCGGCGGCGCAGCACCGCGGCGATCGCCGCCGGGTCGGTGGCCGCCGGGGCCTCCAGCACCGCGTGCTGGGGCAGCCGCTCCAACCGCTTCGGGGCCACCGGTGGGCGGGACCGCAGGGCACGCAGATGGTCCCGCATCCGAGGCAGGATGCAGCCCACCAGCGAGGTGAACAGCAGCAGGTAGATCGCGGAGAACCAGACCGAACCGAAGACCTCGAACCCGCCGATGCGGTCCAGCTGCGGGGCCAGGTCCGGATGGTCCCGGAAGTACCGGTCGACCTGTTCCGGGTTCACCCCGCGCTGCGGCAGCACCGAGCCGGGGATCGCGGCGACGGCGAGCAGGAAGAGCAGCACCAGCGCGGTGCGCATGCTGGTGAGCTGCCGCCAGGAGTTACGCAGCAGGCCCAGCACCGGGTGGGGCCGCCGCCGGGGCGCACCGGCGGGCGCGGCCGGCCGGTCGTCCACGGTCGTCATCAGATGCTCACCTCGCCCACGCCCACGGTGGTCTGCAACCAGATCACGACGTTCTGCCAACCGCCGGTGATCAGCGCGAGGCCGATCAGGACCAGCAGGGCGCCGCCGATCCGGGTGACCCAGCGGCTGTTGCGCCGGACCGCCCGGAAGACCCCGAGCAGACGCTGGAAGCCCAGCCCGAAGGCGACGAACGGTACCCCCAGCCCGAGGCAGTACGCCACGGCCAGCACCACCGCCCGGTCGGTCTGCCCGCCGGTGGCGGCCATGCCGAGCACCGCGCCGAGCGTCGGGCCGGTGCACGGCATCCAACTCAGCGCGAAGACCGCGCCGAGCACGGGGGCGCCGAGCAGCCCGGCCGCCGGGAGCCGGTTGATCCGGAACTCCCGCTGCAGACCGGGCACCGCGCCGAGGTAACCGAGGCCGAGCACGACGACCAGCGCGCCGACGACGACCTGGAAGGCCCGCTCGTAGTCGAAGAAGATCCGGCCGAAACCGGCGAAGAGGATCGCGGTGGCGGTGAAGACGAAGGTGAACCCGGCGATGAACAGCAGCGTCCCGGCGAGCACCCGCCCCTTGACCACGACCGCCGGCCGGGCCTCGGCCCGGGTCGCCACGGTCACCCCGCCTCCGGCCGGGGCGGTGTCGTCCGCCCGGCCCGCCGGGCCGGCCCCAGCCGGCTCCGCCGGGATGGCGGCAGCCGGCGGGCCGGCGGGGCGGGCCCGGCCCTCCAGGTCCGCGCCGGCCAGCCCGGTCACGTACGACAGGTAGCCGGGCATCAGCGGCAACACGCACGGGGACAGGAAGCTGACCAGCCCGGCGAGCGCCGCCGCGCCGACGGCCAGCAGCAGCGGGCCGGACTGGGCCAGCTCGCGGAAGGTGTCGCCCATCAGCGTGAACCAGACGCCGGCTGCTCGGCCGCGATCCGCTCGACGATCGGCTGGAGTCCGTCCTGCTTGACGGCGGCCCGGATCACCGTGGTGATCCGGCCCTCCCGGTCCAGTACGACGGTGGCCGGGACGGCGTTCGGCGGGATGTCCAGGGCGAGCGCCAGCCGGCTCCCCGGGTCGAAGAGGCTCGGGTAGCTGACCCGGCCCTCCTCGAAGGCGAGCGCCTTGTCCTTGCTGTCCTGCACGTTGATGCCGAGGAAGGTCACCCCGGCGGCCTTGGTGGCCTGGTACGTGGCCTCCAGGTCGTCGGCCTCGGCGCGGCACGGCGCGCACCAGGAGCCCCAGAAGTTCAGCACCACCACCTGGCCGCGCGCCTGGGAGATGTCGTACCGGCCGCCGGTGAGCAGGTCACCGACGATCTTCGGGGCGGCGGAACGCTGGTCCGGGGCGCACTCGATGATTCCCCCGTTGTTGGCGCAGCGGCTCTCCCCGCTGTCGTCGGAGGAGCAGGCGACCAGCGCCACCGTGGCGGTGACGGCGGCGAGCGTTGCGGCGAGCGTCCTCCGGGCGAGCATCAGGCCCCCTTGGCCGTCCTGGCTGTCGGCGAGATGGCGATCAGGTGGGCGGCCGGCTCGCTGTAGCCGATGCCGGCCACCTTCGCGCCGTCGAAGTGGAACGAGGTGAGGCTGGCCAGCCCGCACTGGCGGCGGCGCGGGTCGTGCCAGAGCCGCTTGCGTTCGACGTACCGGCGCAGCGTCCAGATGGGCAGCTGGTGCGAGACGAGGACGGCCTCCCGCCCCTCGGCGGCGACCCGGGCGGCGTGCAGGGCGGCGAACATGCGTTCCGCGATGGCCCGGTACGCCTCACCCCAACTGGGGGTCACCGGGTCGCGCAGCACCCACCAGTTGCGCGGGTCACGGAACGAGCCGTCACCCGGCGAGACCTTCTTGCCCTCGAACCAGTTGGCGCTCTCGATCAGCCGCTCGTCGACCCCGACCGGCAGCCCGAACTGGGCGGCGATCGGCTCGGCGGTCTGCTGGGCGCGTTCCAGCGGGCTGGCCACCACGTGGACGACCTCCCGCTCGGCGAGCGCCTGCGCGGCGGCCTTGGCCATCTGCACGCCCAACTCCGAGAGGCGGAAACCCGGCAGCCGGCCGTACAGGATGCCCTCCGGGTTGTGCACCTCGCCGTGCCGGAGCACGTGCACCACCGTCCTGCTCACCGCTGCGACCCCTTCGTTCGCGACTGCGGGGCTCGCAAACCCGGCTCACTCCTCGCGCTCACCGCTGCGTCCCCCTCGTTCGCGACTGCGGGGCTCGCAAACCCGGCTCACTCCTCGCGCTCACCGCCTACCCCCCGTTGCCCGCTGCGGCCGCCGCGTTCGCCGCCGCCGGCAGCGCGGCGGCGATCTGCTCACACGCGGCGTCGTCGATCGCCGCCGACACGAACCACGACTCGAACGCGCTCGGCGGCAGGTAGACACCGGCGGCGAGCATCGCGTGGAAGAACGCCCTGAACGCGGGTACCTGCTGGGTGCGGGCGCTGTCGTAGTCGACCACGTCGGCGTCGGTGAAGAAGATCGAGAACATGTTGCCCGCGTACGACAGCCGGTGCGGGACCCCGGCGGCGGCCAGCGCGTCGGCGGCGAGCCTGCCGACGACGGCGGCCGTCTCGTCGAGCCGGCGGTAGAGCGCGTCGTCCGCGAGCCGCAGGGTGGCCAGGCCGGCGGCGCAGGCGAGCGGGTTACCGGAGAGGGTGCCGGCCTGGTAGACCGGGCCGGCCGGGGCGAGCCGCCCCATCACCTCGGCGCGCCCGCCGAACGCCGCGGCGGGCAGGCCGCCCCCCATGACCTTCCCGTACGTCCAGAGGTCGGCCTCGGACGGGTCCAGTCCGTGCCAGCCGGCGCGGGAGACCCGGAACCCGGTCATCACCTCGTCGACGATGAGCAGCGCGCCGTGCGCGTGCGCGATGCCGGCGAGCCGCTGGTTGAAGCCGTCGCGCGGGGCGACGACGCCCATGTTGCCGGCGGCGGCCTCGGTGATCACCGCGGCGATCTGCGCACCCTCGGCCGCGAAGACCTGCTCCACCGCGTCGATGTCGTTGTACGGCAGCACGATGGTGTCGCCGGCCGCCGCTCCGGTGACGCCGGGCGAGTCGGGCAGGCCGAGGGTGGCCACGCCCGAGCCGGCGGCGGCGAGCAGCCCGTCGGAGTGGCCGTGGTAGCAGCCGGAGAACTTGACGATCTTGGAACGGCCGGTGAAGCCGCGGGCCAGCCGGATCGCCGACATGGTCGCCTCGGTGCCCGAGTTGACCAGGCGGACCTGCTCGACCGGGGTACGCGCGACGATCTCGGCGGCCAACTCGACCTCGCCCGGCGTCGGAGCGCCGAAGCTGGTGCCCCGAGTGGCGGCCACCTGCACCGCCTCGACCACCGCCGGATGGGCGTGGCCGAGGATCAGCGGTCCCCAGGAGCAGACCAGGTCGACGTAGCGGCGGCCGTCGGCGTCGTACAGCCAGGGGCCCTCGCCCCGGACCATGAAGCGCGGTGTGCCGCCGACGGCACGGAAGGCGCGCACGGGGGAGTTGACCCCGCCGGGCACGAGAGCCGTGGCGCGGTCGAACAGGGCCTCGGAGGCCGGTGCGGCGGCCGGGTAACGGCCGGATCCGGCGGAGAAGGTAGCGGTCACGATGCGGCCATTGTTACAGCGCGGCACCGGGAATCGGCAGGCACCCCTGTTGTGGGTTACCGGACTCACCCCGGTGCGCCCCACTGTCGGGGCGAACCACGCTCACCGGGCCGGGCCGTCGAGATCGCGATAGGCTGACCGGGTGGATCGTGCCGAACTGTCCATCACGGTACACCGGACGGGCGATGAAGCGTTGCTTCGCCTCACCGGTGAGATCGACATGCTCACCGCCGGTCAACTGTCGGCCGTCGTGAACGAGATACTGACCGATCCCCCGCCGCGCATCGTGCTGGACCTGGGCGGGGTCACCTTCTGCGACTCTCAGGGCCTGGGCACTCTCGTCGTGCTCAGCCGCAAGGCCAGCCACGCGCAGACCCTGCTGGTGCTCAGCAACGTCGGCGACTTCCTGCTGCGCGTCCTGGACATCACCGGCCTCCGCTCCGCCCTGATGATCCGCAACGAAACCGCCCCCTGACCACACCCACCCGACCCGCAGCGGTCGAGGCAGGGCTGATCATGAGGTAGGCGGCACGGGAACGAACATCCCGCACCGCCAACTTCATGATCAGCAGCGTGTCGCGCAGGTCGGGGCGGTTCAGGGGGTGGTGCCCCAGCGGGCCTGTTCGAGGAGGTCGACTGCCCGG
The DNA here is from genome assembly GCF_004348595.1 of Micromonospora sp. KC723. Taxonomy (GTDB): domain Bacteria; phylum Actinomycetota; class Actinomycetes; order Mycobacteriales; family Micromonosporaceae; genus Micromonospora. Next base: position 4,987 of record NZ_SMKD01000107.1, on the reverse strand, counting down.
TCGCGGGCCTCCAGGCTGTCGTCGGCACGCAACAACATGGTCGCCTCGTCCACCGCGTCGGTCAGCGTCCGCCACTGCGCGTCCCGCTCCCGCACCACGTCTGACTGCGCGGCGAGCTGCCGGGTCTTCACCCACAGCTCCACGAAGACCGAGACCTTGGCCCGCAGCACCCACGGATCGAACGGCTTGGTCAGGTAGTCCACCGCGCCCACCGCGTACCCGCGCAGCGCGAGCTGCGCGTCCTTGTCGGCGGCGGTCAGGAAGATGATCGGCACATGCCGGGTCCGCTCCCGCCGCTTGATGTGGCTGGCCGTCTCGAAGCCGTCCATGTCCGGCATCTGGGCGTCCAGCAGGATCACCGCGAAGTCGTCCACCAGCAACTGCTTCAGCGCGGCCTCGCCGCTCTCCACAGCGACCGACTGCACCGGAAGACCCTGGAGAATCGCCTCCAGCGCCATCAGGTTCTCCCGACGATCGTCGACCAGCAGCGCCTTGGCCGTCTGCGTCACGAATTCTCCTCGCCTCGGCTGCCGCTGATCCAGGCGGCCATCCGCTCGATCAGCTGGTCCAGGTCGACCGGCTTGGTGATGTAGTCACTGCCACCGGCCGCGAGCGCCGACTCGCGGTCGCCCGGCATCGCCTTCGCGGTCAGGAAGACGATGGGCAGGTCCGCGAACCGGTGGTTGCGGCGGATCTGCCGGGTGGTCTCGTACCCGTCCTGGTCCGGCATCATCGCGTCCATCAACACGATGTCCACCTCCGGATGCTCGGCCAGCAGGCGGACACCGTCCGCCCCGTTGTCCGAGTACAGCACGGTCATGCCGTGCAGTTCCAATGCGGAGGTCAGCGCGAAGACGTTCCGCACGTCGTCGTCGACGATCAGCACCGTGGCCCCGTCGAGCTGCCGGGTCGCCGGGGCCGCCGGCGGCCGGGGCAGCAGCTCCATCGGCGGCATCAGCAACGACGAGGGCAGCCCCGCGCGCTGCGGCGACGGGCTCTGCGGCGCGACCACCGCGTCCGGGGCCAACACATCGGGTACGAACAGGGTGAACGTCGAACCCTGCCCGGGTGCCGAGGTCACGGCGATCGTGCCACCCAGCAGCCGGGCCAGGTCCCGGCTGATCGACAGCCCCAGCCCCGTCCCGCCGTACCGGCGGCTGGTGGTGCCGTCGGCCTGCTGGAACGCCTCGAAGATCAGCCCCAGCTTGTCGTCCGAGATGCCGATGCCGGTGTCGATCACGGTGAACGCGATCACCTGCCGGGCGTTGGTCAGCGCCGGCACGTCGAAGACCGCGTTCTCCGGCGCCAGCCCGATCCGCAGCGTCACCGCGCCGTTGTCGGTGAACTTGACCGCGTTGGAGAGCAGGTTACGCAGGATCTGCTGCAACCGCTGGGCGTCGGTGACCAGGGCCGGAGGCAGCTCCTTGGCCAGCCGTACCTGGAACTCCAGGCCCTTCTCCTCGGCCTGCGGGGCGAACGCCTGCTCGACGTAGCCGCGGATCTCGTCGAACCGGATCTCGGTCGGCTCGACGTCCATCCGGCCGGCCTCGATCTTCGACAGGTCCAGGATGTCGTCGATCAGCGAGAGCAGGTCGGAACCGGCGCTGTGGATGGTGCGGGCGAACTCGATCTGCTTGCGGGTGAGGTTCTGCTCGGAGTTCTCCGCCAGCAGCCGGGCCAGCAGGAGCAGCGAGTTCAAGGGCGTACGCAGCTCGTGGCTCATGTTCGCCAGGAACTCCGACTTGTACGCCGAGGCCCGGGTGAGCTGCTGCGCCTTCTCCTCCAGGCCGAGCCGGGCCAGCTCGATTTCCCGGTTCTTCGTCTCGATGTTGCCCTTCTGCTCGCTCAGCAGCTTGGCCTTGTCCTCCAGCTCGGCGTTGGTGCGCTGCAACTCGGCCGACTGGTCCTGCAACTCCAGCGCCAGTCGCTGCGACTGCGCCAGCAGCTCCTCCGTACGCCGGTTGGCCTGGATGGTGTTGACCGCCACCCCGATGGTCAGCACCAGCCGCTCCAGGAACGCCAGGTGCAGCTCGGAGAAGCGGGCCACGCTGGCGAACTCGATCACGCCCAGCAGCTCGCCCTCGAAGAGAACCGGGAGCACCACCAGGTCTGCGGGAGGCGTCTCGGCCAGCCCGGAGCGCAGGACGAGCCGCCCGTCGGGCAGCGCGTTGACCCGGATCGTCCGGCGGGAGAGGGCAGCCTGACCGACCAGCCCCTCCCCCGGGCCGAAGGTGACGTCGTGCCCCCGGGCCACGTACCCGTACGAGGCGGTGAGCCGCAGCCGCATCGAGCCGTCAGAGGTGTCCGCCAGGAAGAACGCGCCGAGCTGCGCGTCCACCAGCGGAGTGACCTCCATCATGATCATGCGGCAGACCTCGCCGAGGTCGCGCTGCCCCTGGAGCAGGCCACCGATGCGAGCCAGGTTGGAATCGAGCCAACCCTGCTCGGCGTTCTTCTTGGTCGTCTCCCGAAGGGTGACGATCATCTGGTTGATGTTGTCCTTCAGCTCGGCGACCTCGCCCTGCGCCTTGACGGCGATCCGCTGCGTCAGGTCACCACGGGTCACCGCGGTCGACACCTGGGCGATGGCCCGCAACTGCGTGGTCAGCGTCGAGGCGAGTTGGTTGACGTTCTCGGTGAGGTCGCGCCAGGTGCCGGAGACCCCCTTGACCTGGGCCTGGCCACCGAGCTTGCCCTCCGTGCCCACCTCACGGGCCACCCGGGTCACCTCGTCGGCGAACGACGACAACTGGTCCACCATCGTGTTCACCGTGGACTTCAGCTCCAGGATCTCACCCTGCGCGTCGACAGTGATCTTCTGCGACAGGTCACCCTTGGCCACCGCCGTGGTCACCGACGCGATGTTGCGCACCTGCGACGTCAGGTTCGACGCCATCGAGTTCACGTTGTCCGTCAGGTCCCGCCACGTACCCGAGACGCCCTTGACCTGCGCCTGACCACCCAGCTTGCCCTCGGTACCCACCTCACGGGCCACCCGGGTCACCTCGTCGGCGAACGACGAGAGCTGGTCCACCATCGTGTTCACCGTGGACTTCAGCTCCAGGATCTCACCCCGGGCGTCCACCGTGATCTTCTGCGACAGGTCACCCTTGGCCACGGCGGTGGAGACCTGCGCGATGTTGCGCACCTGGGCGGTCAGGTTCGACGCCATCGAGTTCACGTTGTCGGTCAGGTCCCGCCAGGTGCCGGCGACGCCGCGCACCTGGGCCTGGCCACCGAGCTTGCCCTCCGTGCCCACCTCACGGGCCACCCGGGTCACCTCGTCGGCGAACGACGACAACTGGTCCACCATCGTGTTCACCGTGGACTTCAGCTCCAGGATCTCACCCCGGGCGTCCACCGTGATCTTCTGCGACAGGTCACCCTTGGCCACCGCCGTGGTCACCGACGCGATGTTGCGCACCTGCGACGTCAGGTTCGACGCCATCGAGTTCACGTTGTCCGTCAGGTCCCGCCACGTACCCGAGACGCCCTTGACCTGCGCCTGACCACCCAGCTTGCCCTCCGTGCCCACCTCACGGGCCACCCGGGTCACCTCGTCGGCGAACGACGAGAGCTGGTCCACCATCGTGTTGACGGTGTTCTTCAGCTCCAGGATCTCGCCCTGCGCGTCCACGGTGATCTTCTGGCTCAGGTCACCCTTCGCGACCGCCGTGGAGACCTGGGAGATGTTGCGCACCTGGCTGGTCAGGTTGCCGGCGAGCTGGTTGACGTTCTCCGTGAGGTCGCGCCAGGTGCCGGAGACGCCGCGCACCTGGGCCTGACCACCGAGCTTGCCCTCGATGCCCACCTCACGGGCCACCCGGGTCACCTCGTCGGCGAACGACGACAACTGGTCCACCATCGTGTTGACGGTGTCCTTCAGCTCCAGGATCTCGCCCTGCGCCGCCACGGTGATCTTCTGCGACAGGTCGCCCCGGGCCACCGCCGTGGAGACCTGGGCGATGTTGCGCACCTGGGCGGTCAGGTTCGACGCCATCGAGTTGACGCTGTCGGTGAGGTCCTTCCAGGTGCCGGCGACGTTCGGCACCTCGGCCTGCCCGCCGAGCTTGCCCTCGGTACCCACCTCACGGGCCACCCGGGTCACCTGCTCGGCGAAGAGCCGCAGCGTGTCGGTCAGGTAGTTCATGGTGTCGGCCAACTCGGCGACCTCGCCACGGGCGCCCACGGTGATCTTCTGGCTCAGGTCGCCCTTGGCCACCGCCGTGGCCACCTGGGAGATCGACCGCACCTGGCCGGTCAGGTTCGAGGCCATGGTGTTCACCGAGTCGGTGAGGTCCTTCCAGGTGCCGGCGACGCCGCGGACGTCGGCCTGGCCGCCGAGCTTGCCCTCGGTACCCACCTCACGGGCCACCCGGGTCACCTCGTTCGAGAAGGACGAGAGCTGGTCCACCATCGTGTTGACCGTGCGGCCGATGCGCAGGTACTCGCCGCGCAGCGGGCGGCCGTCGATCTCCAGCGCCATGTGCTGGGAGAGGTCGCCGTCGGCCACCGCCACGATCACCCGGGCGATCTCGGTGGTGGGGCGACCCAGGTCGTCGATCAGCGAGTTGATCGCCCGCTGTCCCTCCGCCCAGGACCCGTCGAAACCCTCCTCGTCGAGGCGTTCGGTCAGCCGGCCGTCCCGGCCGACGATCCGGCTGATCCGGCGTAGGTCGAGATACTGCCGTTCCTGGAGCGCCACCACGTCGTTGAAGGCGTCGGCCACCTCACCGGCCGCGCCCGCCCGCCGGGGCAGCCGCACCTTGAAGTCACCACCGCGCACCCGTCGCAGCGCCTCCGCCAACTCGACGAACAGCGCCTCGTGCTCGGTCGCGGACGGATCCGCGGTCACCGACTGTTTCGCGCTCATCATTCCTCGCTCAGATCGGGGCCTCCGGCGCTCGTGGGCACGCCACCCATCCCATCATTGTCCCCACCTGGATGTCGACGCCACGAACGCCGCGTGGGCGCGCCCGACCCGCCC
>NZ_SMKD01000106.1 GCF_004348595.1 Micromonospora sp. KC723 | reverse complement strand
GGGCGGGCCGGCCGTGCGGCTCGGACTGTCGAGCGTGCGTACCCTCGGCGATCCGGTGGCCGAGCGGATCGAGGCGGAGCGGACGGCGCGCGGGCCGTACCGTGACCTGCCGGACCTGGCCCGGCGGGTCGGGCTCACCGCCGCGCAGCTGGAGGCGCTGGCCACCGCGGACGCCTTCGCCTGTTTCGGGCTGACCCGGCGGCAGGCCCTCTGGGCCGCCGGCGCCGCCGCCCAGGACCGGCCGGACCGGCTGCCCGGTACGGTCACCGGCACGGCGGCGCCCACCCTGCCCGGGATGGAGGCGGTGGACCGGCTCGTCGCCGACGTCTGGGCCACCGGGCTGTCCCCGGAGAGCCATCCGGCCCGGTTCATCCGGGAGCGGCTGGACGCCCTCGGCGCGGTGCCGGTCGCCCGGCTCGGCCAGGTGGAGCCCGGCCGGCGGATCCGGGTCGGCGGGATCGTCACCCACCGGCAACGGCCCGCCACCGCCGGCGGGGTCACCTTCCTCAACCTGGAGGACGAGACGGGGATGCTCAACGTCACCTGTTCCCCCGGGTTGTGGCAGCACTACCGCCGGACGGCCCGCACCAGCGCGGCGTTGGTGGTGCGGGGCCGGTTGCAGCGGCACGAGGGCGTCACCAGCCTGATCGCCGACCGGCTGGACGCGATCGAGACCCCCGTCAGCCCGCCGTCCCGGGACTTCCGCTGAGCGCAGTGATCCACATTACAGTTTCCCGGGCCGGGAAGCGGGAGACTTCCGCACGCGTGCGGGCAGAGTGGCCCGCCCGGGCAAGGGGGTACCCATGACCTTCAGCATGCGCACCGGCGGGGTGGCGAACACCCGGCGTACCCGGCTGGCGGCCGGCTGGTCGCCCGTCCAGGACGCGGAGCCCCGCGAGTACCAGGTGACCGAGGGGCCGGTGGCCAACGCCCAGCGGTCCCGCGCGGAGGAGGACCCCGCCGGCGGCGGCGAGTCCTGACCGGCGGCGCGTACCGCCTGCGGGGGGTCGGGTGGCGCGGTTGACTAGGCTCGACCGGGTGGAGCACACCACCGGTTTCACCGGACCGCCGCTGACCCCCCGTACCGCTGTCATCTGGTCGGTCCTCGCCGCCGAGCTGGACCGACGCGCCGGTGACCAGCTCACCGTGCTCGACGTCGGCGGCGGGACGGGCGGCTTCGCCGTTCCGCTCGCCCAGGCCGGCCACCGGGTCACCGTGGTCGACGCCAGTCCCGACGCGCTCGCCGCGTTGACCCGCCGGGCCACCGAGGCCGGCGTCGCCGACCGGGTGCGCGCCGTGCAGGGCGACGGTGACGCGCTGGCCGGGCTGGTCGAACCGGCCGGCGCGGACCTGGTGCTCTGCCACTCGGTGCTGGAGGTGGTCGACGATCCGGCGCCGGTGGCCGCCGCGCTCGTCGCCGCGCTGCGTCCCGGGGGCGCGGCCAGCGTGCTGGTCGCCGGCCGAGCCGCCGCCGTGCTGGGTCGGGCGATGAACGGCCACCTGGACGTCGCCGCCGCGCTCGCCGTCGCTCCGGACGGCTCCGCCGGGCCGCGGGACCCCCTGCGCCGCCGCTTCGACGCCGAGGGCGCCGCCGCGCTGCTGGGCGCCGCCGGGCTCGCCGTCGAGGAGATCCACGGGGTACGCGTCCTCGCCGACCTCCTGCCCGCCGCGGTGGCCGACGGCCAGCCGGCTGCCCTGGTCGAGCTGGAACGGGCCCTGGCCGCCCGGTCGCCGTACCGGGAACTCGCCGCCCAGCTGCACCTGTTCGCCCGCCGCCCGGCATGACCGACCCACGGCGACCCCCGGCCGGGCCGGACGCCGCCGCGCGCCGCCCCGACGTGGAGCCGCTGGCGGTCGTGCCGCCCCGCTACGGCGGGGGGAGCCTCGCCGACGTGGTGCCCAGCGTGCTGGCCGTGCTCGGCGTCCCCGGCGCGGTCGACCTGCTCGGCCTGGCACCTCGGCTGGCCGGGGTGCGCCGCATCGCGGTGCTGCTCGTCGACGGTCTCGGCTGGTACCAGATCCCGACCGCCGCGCCGTACGCCCCGATCCTGGCCGGGCTGGCCGCCACCGCCGGCCGGCCGTTGACCGCCGGTTTCCCGTCCACCACCCCAACCAGCCTGGTGAGCCTCGGCGCGGGCGTCGCTCCCGGGGCGCACGGGGTGCTCGGCTTCACCGTCCGGGTGCCGGGCACCGACCGGGTGCTCAACCACATCGAGTGGACCGGCGACCCGGAGCCGCTGCGCTGGCAGCCGGTCCGCACCCAGTGGGAGCGGGCCCGCGCGGCCGGGGTGGCGGTGACCGTGGTCAGCCGCCCCGAGTTCGCCGGCAGCGGGCTGACCCTGGCCGCCAACCGCGGCGGCGACTACCGGGGCGCGGCCGGGGTGGACGCCCTGGCCGCCGCGATGCTCGCCGCGCTGGCCGCCGGTTCCGGCCCGACCCTGGTCTCCGGCTACCACCCGGACCTGGACCGGCACGGCCACCTCAGCGGGGTGGACTCGGTGCCCTGGCGGGTTGCCGTCGCCGAGGTGGACGCGCTGCTCGCCCGGCTCGTCGACGGCCTGCCGGCGGACGCCGCGCTGCTGGTCACCGCCGACCACGGCCAGCTCGACGTGCCCGCCGCGCACCGGATCGACCTGGACACCGATCCCCGGCTGCGCGAGGGCGTCCGGGTGGTGGCCGGCGAGCCCCGGGTTCGCTACCTGCACGTCACGCCGGGGGCGGTGGACGACGTGGTGGCCGCCTGGTCGGCGGTGCTGGGGCCGGCCGCCCGGGTGCAGACCCGACAGGAGGTGGTGGCCGCCGGCTGCTTCGGGCCGGTGCCGCCGGAGCACCTGGGCCGCGTCGGCGACGTCGTGGTCACCTGCACCGGCACGTACGCGTTGTTGGCCAGTCGCTCCGAACCGCCGGCGGTGTCCCGGCTGGTGGCGTACCACGGCGCGGACACCGCCGCCGAGATGACCATCCCGCTGCTGGTCGTGCGGGGCTGACCCCCTCTCGCCCCTCCCGGATGCGCCGCTGCGTGCCCGGCGGCGGCCGGGTGGCGGTGGTGCCCGGGGCGTGCCGGTGTCGTACCGGCGGGTTAGCGTGCGGGGATGGGTCGGAGCCAGTCGTTGCCGCGCGGCGGTGACCCGCGTTTCGGGTCGGGCGCCGACGATTCCGGCAGCACCGTCCTGCACGTCGACATGGATGCCTTCTTCGCCTCGGTCGAGGTGCGGCGCCGCCCGGAGTTGCGCGGCCGGCCCGTCGTGGTCGGCGGGGTCGGCCCCCGCGGCGTGGTCAGCTCCGCCAGCTACGAGGCCCGGCGGTACGGCGTCCGCAGCGCCATGCCCACCGCCCGCGCCCGGGCGCTCTGCCCGCACGCGGTCTACCTTCCGCCCGACTCCGCCCGGTACGCGGCGGCCTCGCGGGCGGTCATGCAGATCTTCCGGGAGGTCACCCCGCTGGTCGAGCCGCTCTCGCTCGACGAGGCGTTCCTCGACGTGGCCGGCGCCCGGCGGCTGTTCGGCTCCCCGGTCGAGATCGCCCGGTTGATCCGCCGCCGGGTCGCCGAGGAGCAGGAGCTCACCTGCTCGGTCGGGGTGGGGCCGAGCAAGTTCGTGGCCAAGCTCGGCTCCACCCGCGCCAAACCGGACGGCCTGCTGGTGGTCCCCGCCGACCGGGTGCTGGAGTTCCTGCACCCGCTGCCGGTCGACGCGCTCTGGGGGGTGGGGGAACGGTCCGCCGAGGCGCTGCGCCGGCTGGGCCTGGCCACCGTCGGCGATCTGGCCGAGGCGCCGCCCGGCCTGCTACGGCGGGCGGTCGGCGAGGCGTCCGCCGTCCACCTGCGCGAGCTGGCCTGGGGGCGGGATCCGCGTCCGGTGAGCCCGGAGCAGGTGGAGAAGTCGATCGGCGCGGAGGTGACCTTCGACGTGGACGTGGCCGATCCGAGGGAGATCCGCCGGGCGCTGCTGGCGCTGAGTGACAAGGTGGGCGTCCGGCTGCGCCGCGCCGGTCAGGTCGGCCGCACGGTGTCGATCAAGGTGCGGCTGGCCGACTTCCGCACCGTCAGCCGGTCCCGCACCCTCGGCGTGCCGACCGACGTGGCCCGGGAGATCTTCGACACCGCCTGGGCGCTGTGGACGGCGCTCGATCCCGGGGAGCGGATCCGGCTGGTCGGCGTACGGGTCGAGGGGCTGGCGGGGGCGAGCGACACGCCCCGGCAGTTGGCCCTCGGCGCGCCCGAGCGCGGGTGGCGGGAGGCGGAAGCTGCCGCCGACGCCGCGGCTGCCCGTTTCGGGCGGTCCGTCATAGGTCCGGCCAGTCTGCTCGGCATGGGCGGGGGCGGCCGGCGCGAAAAACCGGGCCGGCCGTAGGTCGTCCCGCTTTCCGACGCGCGAGGGCCCTCGTAGACTTGACGGCAAGCAGCCGGTTGGCTGCCACGGTCTGTCGGCCCGACCGGGCCGACCAACGTGACCGGGGAGGAGTGCCGTGCCGCTCTCGGAGCACGAGCAGCGGCTGTTCGAGCAGATCGAGCGGTCGCTTGCCGAGGACCCCAAATTCGCCTCGGCCGTGCGCGCCAGCGACCCGCGTTTCCACGCGCGGCGTCGCCTGCTCGTCGCTGCCGGCGTGGTCGTCGTCGGCCTGGCCCTGTTGGTCTACGGCGCGGTGATCAAGACTCCGCCGCTGGCAGTGGCGGGGTTCGTCGTCATGCTGGCGGCGTTGGGCTACGCGGTGCAGTCGCACCGGCGGGCGCAGTCACCCGACCTGCACGTGGTGGGTGGCACGACCAGTCGTCGTCGCCCGCGCGGGCGTGCCGGCCGGCGGCCTTCGCTGCTGGACCGCATGGAGGATCGGTGGCGGCAGCGCCCGGAGGGACATCGCTGAACGCCGCCCGCCGCTGGGCGGGTCGGCCGCGTCGCACGACGGTGGGTGGCGAACAGATAACCGGCCACCTGCGTCGTAGCAGCATGTCCGCAGCCGGTCGCCTGCTGCCCGACCGCACTCGGTCAACTCCGTCTGCCGCAGATGGCGGTGTCCCCGCCTCGGGACACCGCCATCTCGCGCATCCTGCGCGTCGACCCCTGGACCCGCGCCTGACCGGCCCATTCCGGAGGCGGGCCGGTCAGGCGCGGCGGGCCAGCAGGCGGCGCGGACTCCACCGCGCCATCCGGAGCCGGAGCCGGCCCGTCGTCGTCACCAACCGGGTGGACCGCTCCGTCACCGCCGACCGCCACCGCAGCAGCACCGACGGGGGAAGCGCCACCGCGAGAAGCCGGGTACGCCGATCGGCCCGGGCGGCGAGCGCGTCGCGCACCGAGGCCAGGGCCGGGCGCAGCGGCTCGCCGGTGAGCGGGTTCCGGGCGTAACGGGCCCGCTCCTCGGCGCGGCCGAGCAGCCGTACCGCCGTGGCGGAGGTCCCGTCCTCGGTGAGCGACTCCCGGACCAGGCGTTCCGCGGTCGCCCGCGGGGTTTCCGTCCGGTCGACACGGACCCGGTAGTCGACCAGGGTGTCCAACAGTTCGTCCCACGCGGCGTGGGCGTCGGCCCGGGCACGGTCGCGGTCCGCGCCGAGGACGACCATGCCGGTGGCCGGCGGCCCCGCCGCCTCGGCCGATCCGGTCGGGACCGCCGGGGCCACCGGGAGATGACGCCGGCGGCGCAGTGCCATCCGGCGCAACGCCGGCACGCAGAGCAGCGCGGCCAGCGCCAGCACCGCGCCGGCCGTCCACCACGGCCAGGTGGGCGCACGCTGGATCGGTGCGCCGGTGGCCGGGTCGAAGGTCTCGTCGACGTCCCGGTCCACGGCGTCCGGCTGCTGCGGGCCCGCGGTGGCGCCGGGCTCTTCCGGCGTTGCGCCCGGCGCGGCGGTTCCCGACGGCTCCGGATCCGGCGCGTCGCTGTCCGGCGCCCAGGCCGAACGGGCGGCGCCCTGCACCGCGTACGCCGGGGTGGGATCGAACGGCACCCACCCCATCCCGTCGAAGTAGACCTCGGTCCAGGCGTGCAGGTTGCGGTTGGTCATCACATAGCTGCCGTTCCCGGTGCTGGCGCCGTTGGTGAAGCCGAACGCGACCCGGGCCGGAATGCCGGCCGCGCGCACCAGCCAGGCCATCGCGGCGGCGTACTGCTGGCAGAAGCCGACCTTGTTGTCGAGGAAGTCGACGATCTCCTGACCGCTGGTGCCGCCCTTGGTGCTCAGCGAGTAGCTGAAGCCGTTCTCCCGGGAGAAGTAGTCGTAGATCGCCCGGACCTTGTCGTAGTCGTTGCGCTTGCCCTCGAGGAGTCGGGAGACCAGCACGTCCACCTGCTGTACCGACGGCCGGCGGGTCTGCTGCACGGCGATCGGGTGCTCGGCCGGCAGCGAGGGAGCCCGGCGCAGCGCCGCCGGAGTGAAGGTCGACCGGACGTACTCGACGGTGTAGCGCTTGCCCCGGGAGTTGTCCCGGTTGGAGAAGACCACGCCGAGGTTGCGGTCGTAGAGCCAGTTGGCGTTGAGCCCCTCCACCTCGACCGGGTCGGTGTAGACCGGCACCAGCGGCATGTCGAGGTTGCGGCTGACCTCCACCGTCGCCCGGTACCGCTGCTGGCCGGCGCCCCGCCGGTCGGTGATGCCCGGCAACTCCCGGTCGACCCGCGTGCCGGTGGGCGGGCGCACCCGGAAGCCGTCCGGCCGCAGCTCGTCGGCGACGCCGAAGCGCAGGTAGAACGGGCTGGCCTCGGTGGTGGTGACCTTGACCATCTCGGCCACCTCGGACTGGTTGAGCTGGCCGCTGAGCGCGGCGAACAGGTCGATCCGGCCGGGGCCGCCGCCCTGCCCGAACCGCCCGTTGCCGGCGCCGTCGCCGGCGGAGGTGAACTGGTTGAGCAGCCCGCCGGTCATCCCCGGCACGGCCAACGGCAGCGCCACGGCCAGCGCCACACCCACCACCGCCAGCCGGCGACCGGCCGCGGCCAGCGGGGACGCCTCCCACACGTCGACGTCGCGGCCCTCGCCGGTGAACCGGCGGCCGAACCGGCGTACCCGCTCGACGTTGTCGGTGACCAGCAGCCACAGGTAGCCGCAGGCCCCGACGACGAACGGCAGCGCCGGCACGCTGTCGACGTAGACCGCGACCGGCACCGAGTAGATCGCCAGCATGGGCAGCCCGGCCAGCGCGGGACGGCGCAGCCCCACCGCCAGCACGTCGACCAGGACGGCCACGCCGCCCACCCCGAGCACGGTGATGAACAACAGCGGGGTGGTGTCCGGCACCTTCACCCCGTACGACCGCATGTCCTGCACCGAGCCCTGCAACAGCTCACCGAAGTGGGCCAGGGTGGTCGGGGTGGGCAGGATCCCGACCAGTTCGCCGCCGGCGGGGAACAGCCAGGTCAACGCGAGCGACAGACCGGCCAGCATGCTCAGCGCCTGCGCCCACAGCGGGGCCCGGAGCAGCCGGGCCAGCGCGGCCGCGCCGGCCACCACCGCCACCGCGATGGCGGCCTGGATCAGCCAGGTCCAGCGTTCAAAGATCGACGACAGCGGCGCCGCGGCGAGCAGCGTCGCCGCGGCGGCCACGAAGCCGAGGTTCCGGGACGCGATCACGATGTCACCCTCCCCGTCACCGGACCACACCGGCGACCGTCTCGGCCATGGCCGCCCGCAGGGCGAACCCCTGCGAGCCCCGTGCCGCCTGCGGCCACAGCGCCGGCAACCGGCTGCCGTGATCCACCCCGATCACCCGCCAGCCACCCTGGAGCAGGGCGAGCGCGGCGGCGCCGTGGGCCTGCTCGGACTCGGCGCGGGCCTTCTCCGGCAGGTTCAGCCAACTGCTGCTGTCCAGCAGGAACCCCACACAGGTCGCGCCGTTGCCGCGCAACCCGGCAAGCAGTTCCGCCTCGGTGGTGCTCAGCGCGCCGAACAGCGCGATGATCAGGCCGCCGTCGGCGCGCTGGCGGACCCGCTGCACCAGGGTCGCGACGTCGCCGCGCTGGTCGAGCCGGACGTCGGCGAGGTGGTCGAGGAGAACGCCGTCGCCGGCCATCTCGGTGGCGTCCACGTCCGCGCCGGAGCCGGTGACCAGCCGCAGCTTGTAGCCGGACTGCCGCAGGTGCACGGCGATGCTCGCGGCTGCCGAGACCGCCCACTCGAAGCTCGCGGTCGGCCCGTCGCCGCGGTGGCCGTACGCGCGGGTGTCCAGCACGACGGTGGCGCGGCTCTCCCAGGGCTGCTCCTCGCGCCGGACCATCAGCTCACCGGTGCGGGCGGTCGACTTCCAGTGCACCCGGCGCAGGTCGTCGCCCATCCGGTACTCCCGGGTGGCGGCGTCGTCCTCGCCGTGCACGGCCACGGAACGGGCCCGGCTGTCGCCGCTGCCGGCGTACTCGCCGGGAAGGCGGATCGCCGGTAGCGGGGTGACCTGCGGGATCACCGTCAGGTGGTCGGTGCTGGGGAAGGACCGGGTCAGCTCGCACAGCCCGAACGGGTCGGTCATCCGGACCACGAGCGGACCCACCTCGTACCGGCCGCGCACGTCGGCGCGGACCGTGTACGCCACCGAGCTGGCCTGGTGCGCGCCGAGGCGTTCCAGCACCACCCGGGGCCGGCTGCCCAGCGCGTACGGCAGCCGGTCCTCCAACAGCAGGGTGCCGGTCGGCAGGCGGGACAGGTTCTGCAACCGCAGCACCACCCGGGAGTTGGCCCCGACCGGCACCCGGTGCGGCTCCAGCGCCCGGTTGCAGGCGAGCTTGTACCGGCTGCGCCCGACGTAGAGCGCGGCGAGCAGCGGCAGGATCGCGAGCAGCACGGCCACCCGCAGCAGATCCTTCTCGCCGAGGATGCCGGCGGAGACCGCCGCCGCGACCGAGGCCGCCAGGAACGAGCGGCCGCGGGTGGTCAGACCACGCAGCCCGTCACGCACGTCACGGCCTCCGCGGCTCGAACGGCGGACGGATGGTGCCGGCGGCGGACCGGGGCGTGTCGTACGTGGGGCGTTGGCGCTCCTGCGGCAGCGCCAACCGGTGCACCAGCTCCGCGATGATCGCGTCGGTGGTACGCCGGGCGAGCTGCGCGTCGGCGGTCGGGATGACCCGGTGCGCCAGCACCGGCACCGCGAGGGCCTGCAGGTCGTCCGGGAGCACATAGTCGCGCCCCTCGAGAGCGGCCACCGCGCGGGCGGTGCGCAGCAGCTGGAGGGTGGACCGGGGGGAGGCGCCCAGGCGCAGCTCCGGCGACTCGCGGGTGGCGGTGACCAGGTCGACGGCGTACTGCTTCACGGCGTCGGCGACGTGCACCTGGCGCACCGTGGCGATCAGCCGGCGGACCGTCTCGGCGTCGGATACCGCACGCAGCTCCTGGAGGGGATCGGTGGCGCCGTGGCCGTCCAGCATGGCCAGTTCGGCCTGCGGGCCGGGGTAACCCATGGCGATCCGCGCGGTGAACCGGTCGCGTTGCGCCTCGGGGAGGGGGTACGTGCCCTCCATCTCGATCGGGTTCTGGGTGGCGATCACCATGAACGGGGTCTGGAGCTGGTAGGTGACGCCGTCGACGGTGACCTGACGCTCCTCCATGCACTCCAGCAGCGCCGACTGGGTCTTGGGCGAGGCCCGGTTGATCTCGTCGCCGACCACCAGGTTGGCGAAGACCGCGCCCGGCCGGAACTCGAAGTCGTGCGTCTCCTGGTTGTAGACGCTGACGCCGGTGACGTCGCTGGGCAGCAGGTCGGGGGTGAACTGGATCCGGCGTACCGAGCAGTCGATCGAGCGGGCCAACGCCTTGGCCAACTTGGTCTTGCCGACGCCGGGAACGTCCTCGATCAGGAGGTGACCCTCGGCGAGCAGGACGGCCAGAGCGAGGCGCACGGTCGCGGTCTTGCCTTCGATGACCTGTTCGATGTTGGTCACGATGGCGTCGCTGGCGGTGCGGAACTCGTCGTGCGGCAGCAGGCCGCCCACCTCGTCCCAGGTCTGTTGTGTCACGGGCCTCCTCCTCGTCGCCGGAAACGGCAGCTCTGTATGAGAGCACCTGGACCCGCCGTTGGGTTCGCGACGCCGAGCCACGTCTGCCGCAGAAATCTCATTGGCCTCTCAGGCTAACCATGTTTCTCGTGATCGCCGACACCCGCAGGTGGTCCGCCGGTTACGCCCGGAATATTCGCCGGTCGGGGGACGCATACGCCCCTGGTCAACGGGGGAGACGCGGCTCCTGCCCGGACGGAGGCGAACATGACGGACGCGGCACTGCCGATCACCCTCGGCTACATGCCGCCCGCGGGGCAAGGCGGTTCCCGGCCTGCCGGGGCCGGCGGTAGACTGCGGGCATGTCCGTGGCCGGTCTGCTTCTTACCGAGCCGTGCTGACGCGCTGACCCGCGACAGCACGGCCGCCCCTCCTGCGCGAGGGGCTTTTTTGTGCCTGCCGGACGAGACCGACCCGCATCCCGCGGTACGACGAACAGCGGATCGAGGAGAGACGCCATGAGTGAGGCAGCCGCACCGGCCAGTGACGTGCCACCGTTCCGGTACACGGCAGCCCTGGCCGACGAGATCGAGCGCCGGTGGCAGGACGTCTGGGCGCGCGAGGGCACCTTCCACGCCCCGAACCCGACCGGACCGCTGGCCGACCCCGACCACCCGCGCGCCGGCGCGGAGAAGCTGTACGTGCTGGACATGTTCCCCTACCCGTCGGGCGCCGGCCTGCACGTCGGCCACCCGCTGGGCTACATCGGCACCGACTGCTTCGCCCGTTACCAGCGGATGGCCGGGCGCAACGTGCTGCACGCGATGGGCTTCGACGCGTTCGGCCTGCCCGCCGAGCAGTACGCGGTGCAGACCGGCACCCACCCGCGGACCACCACCGAGGCCAACATCGAGCGGTACAAGGCGCAGCTGCGGCGGCTGGGTCTGGCCCACGACGAGCGCCGCTCGGTGGCCACCATCGACACCGACTTCTACCGCTGGACCCAGTGGATCTTCCTGCAGGTCTTCAACTCCTGGTACGACACGCAGGCGAAGAAGGCCCGCCCGGTCACCGAGCTGGTCGCCGAGTTCGAGGCCGGCACCCGGCCCACTCCGGACGGCCGCCCCTGGGCCGAGCTGACGGTGGCCGAGCGGCGGGCGATCGTCGACGACCACCGGCTGGCGTACGTCTCGGAGGCGCCGGTCAACTGGTGCCCGGGGCTGGGCACCGTGCTGGCCAACGAGGAGGTCACCGCCGACGGCCGCTCCGAGCGGGGCAACTTCCCGGTCTTCAAGCGCAGCCTGAGGCAGTGGATGATGCGGATCACCGCGTACGGTGACCGGCTGCTGGACGACCTGGACGCGCTGGACTGGCCGGAGCCGATCAAGCTGATGCAGCGCAACTGGATCGGCCGGTCCACCGGTGCGCACATCGACTTCGCCACCGAGCGGGGCCCGGTGCGGGTGTTCACGACCCGTCCGGACACCATCTTCGGCGCCACCTACATGGTGCTGGCCCCCGAGCACGAGCTGGTCGACGCGCTGGTCCCGGCCGCCTGGCCGGAGGGGACCAGGGACGCCTGGACCGGGGGGCACGCCAGCCCGCGGGCCGCCGTCGAGGCGTACCGGAAGGCGGCGGCGGCCAAGACCGACGTCGAGCGGCAGGCGGAGACGAGGGAGAAGAGCGGCGTCTTCGTCGGCGCGTACGCCGTCCACCCGGTCACCGGCGGGCAGGTCCCGATCTTCATCGCCGACTACGTGCTGGCCGGCTACGGCACCGGAGCGATCATGGCGGTGCCCGCCGAGGACGAGCGCGACCACGCCTTCGCCGAGATCTTCGAGCTGCCGGTGGTCCGGACGGTCCAGCCGCCGGAGGGCTTCGAGGGCGGCGCGTACACCGGGTCCGGGCCGATGATCAACAGCGCGGCGCCCGAGCGTGGCCTGGACCTGAACGGCCTGGGGGTCGACGACGCCAAGGCCCGCATCATCGCCTGGCTGGAGGCCAACGGCCACGGCGAGGGCGCGGTCACCTACCGGCTGCGCGACTGGCTGTTCTCCCGGCAGCGCTACTGGGGTGAGCCGTTCCCGATCGTCTACGACGAGACCGGCGCCGCCATCGCGCTGCCCGACTCGATGCTGCCGGTCGAGCTGCCCGAGGTCGACGACTTCTCGCCGAAGACGTTCGACGCCGACGACGCCGACAGCAACCCGGAGACCCCGCTGTCGCGCCGCCGCGACTGGGTCGAGGTGGAGTTGGACCTGGGTGACGGTCCGAAGCGGTACACCCGGGAGACCAACGTGATGCCGCAGTGGGCCGGCTCCTGCTGGTACGAGCTGCGCTACCTGGACCCGACCAACGGCGAGCGCTTCGTCGACGCGGAGAACGAGCGGTACTGGATGGGCCCGCGCGGCGAGGGCGACTGTGGGGGAACCGACCTGTACGTCGGCGGCGCCGAGCACGCCGTGCTGCACCTGCTGTACGCCCGCTTCTGGCACAAGGTCCTGTACGACCTGGGCCACGTCTCGTCGGTCGAGCCGTTCCGCAAGCTGTTCAACCAGGGCATGATCCAGGCGTACGCGTACACCGACGCCCGGGGCGCGTACGTGCCCGCCGAGGAGGTCGTCGAACGCGACGGCGGCTTCTACCTGGGTGACACGGCGGTCAAGCGCGAGTACGGCAAGATGGGCAAGTCGCTGAAGAACGTCGTCACCCCCGACGAGATGTGCGCGACGTACGGCGCGGACACCTTCCGGGTCTACGAGATGTCGATGGGCCCGCTGGAGGTCTCCCGCCCCTGGGACACCCGCGCGGTGGTCGGGTCGTACCGGTTCCTGCAGCGGGTCTGGCGGGCGGTCGTCGACGAGCAGACCGGCGCGACGCGGGTCACCGACGCGCCCGCCGACGAGGCGACCCGCCGGCTGCTGCACAGGGTGGTCGACGGGGTCCGGGGCGACATGGAGGGCATCCGGTTCAACACCGCCATCGCCAAGCTGATCGAGCTGACCAACGCGGTGACCCGGCTGCCGCGGACCCCGCGCGAGGTGGCCGAGCCGCTGGTGCTGATGCTGGCGCCGTTCGCCCCGCACGTCGCCGAGGAACTGTGGCGACGGCTGGGGCACGACACCTCGCTGGCGTACGCGGACTTCCCGACCGCCGACCCGGCGCTGCTGGTCGCCGAGACGGTGACGTACCCGGTGCAGATCAACGGCAAGGTGCGGGGCCGGATCGAGGTCGCCGCCGACGCGTCCGACGACGACGTGCGGGCGGCGGCCCTGGAGGCGGTGGCCGGTTCGCTGGCCGGCCGGGAGCCCCGTAAGGTCATCGTGGTCAAGGGCCGGATGGTTTCCGTGGTGGCCTGACCCGATTCCGACCCGCGCGGCAGGGCCGCGACTCCGTATGGGTGTCGCGGCCCTGCGTCGTGCCGTCAGCGGCGGACGTCCGGGGGGCTGAAGCGGCGCTGCCGTTCCGCGCGCCACCAGCGGTGGATGATGAGCGCGCTGGCGATCACGCCCAGTCCGGCCGGGGCGGCGGCGAACCAGTTGACGTGGCCCGGCGAGGTGACCGCCGCGCCGAGGGCGGCGTAGCCGAACGCGGTGGGCGCGGAGGCGATCACGCTGCCGACGAGGAACGGCAGCGCCCGCGCGCCGGTGGTGCCGTAGCCGTAGCTGACCAGCCCGTACCCGGCGATCGGCAGCAGCCGTACGGTGATCACCCCGAGTACGCTCTGCCGGGCGAACCAGCCGTCGAGCCGGGCCAGCCGGCCGCGGGCCCGTTCCGCGACGAACTCCCGTCCCAGCACCCGGCCGACGGCGAAGCCCAGCGCCGCCGCGAGCAGCGCCGCACCGAGGGCGTACGCGGCCCCTTCCAGGGTGCCGAAGACCGCGCCCGAGGCGAGAGTGACGAAGGTCCGGGGGACCAGCGCGACCAGCAGCAGGGCGCCGGCCACCACCGCCACGGCCGGAGCGTACCCGCCGAGGTGGTCGGCGAGGTGCGGCAGCGCCCGTGGGTCGGGTCGGGGCGCGACCAGCACCAGCACCCCGAACCCGGCGAGCAGGAGCAGCAGCAGGGCGAACCGGCGTGCCGGCGGCTGCCGGAGCAGCCCCCGGACGGCGAGGACCGGGCCCGGGCGGCGGCCACCGCCGGGGGTCATACCCGGGCGGCGGCGGCCACCGCGGCGCGACGCTCGGCGCGGAGCCGGTCGGCCCAGGTGTCGTCCAGCGGCGGGAGCTGGTGCGCGCCGGTGGCCCAGCGCAGGAGGAGGTCGGCCAGGGCCGGGTTGCGGGCCAGCGCCGGCCCGTGCGAGTAGGTGCCGAGCAGTTTGCCCCGCCAGGCTCCCTCGGTGGCGCCGTCGTTGCCGACCCCGGCGGTCACCCGGGCCAGCGGTGCGACGCCCGGACCGAGATGGGTCCGCCCGCCGTGGTTCTCGAATCCGGACAGCGCCGGGATGCCGAGCCTCGGGTCGATCTCCCCGGCCAGCTCGCCGACCGCCCGGGTGGGGCCGCGGTCGGAGGAGAGGTCCAGCAGTTCGAGGCCGGCGCACCGGGTGCCCTTGGCGAAGAAGGAGGTGCCGAGCAGTTGGTAGCCGGCGCAGACGCCGAAGACCACGGAGCCCTGGGCGACCGCGCGGTGCAGGCCGCCGTCGGCGAGCAGCCGCTGCGCGCCGAGGGCCTGCGGGCCGTCCTCGCCGCCGCCGATGAGGTAGATGTCGGCGGTGGCCGGCAGCCGTTGGTCGGAGCGGACCTCCATCACCTCGACCGGCATGCCCCGCAGTTGCGCCCGGCGGGCCAGGATCAGCATGTTGCCGCGGTCGCCGTAGGTGGAGAGCAGGTCGGGGTAGACCCAGACGATGCGCAGGCTCTCAGTTGACACGGTCCAACTCCGCTCGGATGTCCTGGAAGGCGGTGTAATTGGCGATGACCTCCAGCCGGCCCGGCGGGGCGGTGCGGACCGCCTCGTCGAACGTGCGGACGTGCTGGAACGGCACCCCGTTGACCTCGAGCCGGACCGCCAGGTCGTACGCCCGGTCGCCGGTGATCAGCACCTGCCGCCCCCGCAGCGGGGCGAAGTCGACGTCGAACAGCCACGAGGTGTCCAGGCCGTCGGGGTCGCGGGCGTTGATGGACAGCAGGGTCGGAGCCTCGTCGGCCATGTCGAACGCCTCCAGCCAGCTGGCCGGGTTCTTCGCCAGCAGCAGCCGGATGTTGCGCCCGTCCCGGGTGACCTGGGCGTAACGGCCGGCGACCGAGGTGACCGTGCCGAGCCGGGAGACGGCGTCGACGGGGCGTACGCCGAACTCGGCGGCGACGGCCAGGGCGGTGGCCGCGTTGCCGATGTTGACCTTGCCGGGAAGCTGGAGGGTGATCTTGTGCCAGGCGCCGGTGGGGTCGAGAACCCCGTCGTCCTCCACCGTCCAGTGCGGCTCGGGACGGCGCAGCGGGCAGCCGGTGCACCACCACTGCTCGCCGGAGCGCTGGATGGTGGAACCGCACTCGGGGCAGACCCAGGAGTCGTCGTGCCAGCGCTGGCCGGCGCTGAACCAGGTGACGTGCGGGGCGTTGATCCCGCGTGCCGGGTCGGCCGGCGGGGTGGCGGCCCAGACCACCATCGGGTCGTCGGCGTTGGCCACCACCCGGACCTCGGCGTGCCGCACCAGCGCGGCTCGCCAGAGCTGGGCCATCATGGCCACCTCCTTGGCCCGGTCCAGCTGGTCCCGGGAGAGGTTCAGCAGCGCCACGACGTGCGGCTCGGTGGCCTCCAGCACCTGGGCGAGGTAGTGCTCGTCGACCTCCAGCACGGCGTACGGGGTGCTGCCCGCCTTGGCCAGCGCGGAGGTGTGGCCCGTCGGCATGTTCGCGCCGAAGGAGTTGGTGGCGACCCGGCCGAGCACCCCGACCGCCGCGGCGGCGAGCCGGGTGGTGGTGGTCTTGCCGTTGGTGCCGGAGACCAGCGCGATGGCGCGGCCGGCGGAGAGGTGGGCCAGCAGGTCCGGATCGATCTTCAGACCGATCCAGCCGCCGATCACCGAACCGTCGCCGCGGCCGGCGGCCCGCGACAGCGCCGCGGCCGTCCGCGACACGGAGCTGGCCACCTTGGCCCGCAGGGGCATCTTCGCGTCCGTCACGGCAGCGAGGTTACCGGACAGCCGCGCCCACCAGATCGCCGCCGACGGCGAACCGTTCGGCCGGGGTCCGCCCGGTCGACCGGGCGTCCGGGTTTGGCCGGACGGAGTCGATCAATGTCGGGAAGCGGACGCTCTCGCCGGAGCGCTCCCGCCCTCCACTCCGCTCCACCCCCTCTGACGTGCGCTTTTGCCTCGGTCAGTGGCGCGCCACGCGGGCGATTCTGGTTGCGGGTGGAGGGAAGTGGAGTAGAGTGGGGCGCGATGGTGAGGCCGGGAGGGCCCACCGGCCCGGGGGGTCAGCGGCGACGCGAACGCCGCTAAAGGGCGAGGGGGTAGGGCCGTGTTCCTCGGCACCCACACTCCGCGCCTGGACGACAAAGGCCGGTTGATCCTTCCGGCGAAGTTCCGGGACGAGCTGGCGGGGGGTGTCGTGATCACCAAAGGGCAGGATCGCTGCCTCTACGTCTTCCCCACGCCCGAGTTCCAGCGCATCGCGGACCAGTTGCGCGCGCAGCCGGTGACGAACAAGGCGGCCCGGGCCTACAGCCGGGTCTTCTTCGCCAGCGCCCACGACGAGGTCCCCGACAAGCAGGGGCGGGTCACCATCCCGGCGCATCTCCGGTCGTACGCCGCGCTCGACCGGGACCTGGTGGTGATCGGTGCCAGCACCCGGGTGGAGATCTGGGACAAGGCGGCCTGGGAGACCTACCTCGCCGAGAGCGAAGACGACTTCGCCGACATCGAGGAGGGGGTGCTGCCAGGCGGTCTGTAGGGCGTGGCGACGCCCGACGTACTGCGAGATCTCCAGCCGCTTTCGAGTTCCTGGCACCCCTTCCCCGGTGCCAGGCGCACGATCTCCACTCCGGGGCCGCGGCCCGGGGCGGAGCGGGAGCGGATGGGGATCTGGCGGTACGGCGGTACGGCGTCGTCCGACGAACAGGGCGCGGATCAGGCACGGACGTTTCAACCAGTGGGGGTCGACATGGGGGAGCTACGCGGCACGCACGTGCCGGTGCTGCTCGAGCGGTGTCTCGAGTTGCTGGCCCCCGCGCTGGACCGGGGCGACCGGACGATCCACGTCGACGCGACACTGGGGCTGGCGGGGCACGCCGAGGCGGTGCTGGAACGGCATCCGCGGACCGTGCTGGTCGGCCTCGACCGGGACACCGAGGCCCTCGCGCACGCCCGGGTGCGGTTGGCGCGCTTCGCCGACCGGGTCCATCTGGAGCACGCCGTCTACGACGAGCTGCCCGAGGTGCTCGAACGGTTGGGCTACCCGGGCGTCGACGGGGTGCTGTTCGACCTCGGGGTCTCCTCGTTGCAGCTGGACGCGCCCGACCGCGGGTTCGCGTACGCGCAGGACGCCCCGCTGGACATGCGGATGGACCAGACCCGTGGGATGACCGCCGAGGAGGTGGTCAACAGCTACTCCCACGGCGAGCTGGCCCGGGTGCTGAAGGTCTACGGCGAGGAGAGGTTCGCCGGGCGGATCGCCTCGGCGATCGTCCGCGAGCGGGAGCGGTCCCCGATCACCTCGTCGGCGCGGCTGGCCGAGCTGGTCAGGGAGAGCATTCCGGCACCAGCCCGACGAACCGGGGGACACCCCGCCAAGAGAACGTTTCAGGCTTTACGGATCGAGGTAAACAGGGAGCTGGCAGCGCTGGAGACAGCGCTGCCGGCCGCCCTCGACAAGCTCAACGCGGGCGGCCGCATGGTGGTCCTGTCCTACCACTCGCTGGAGGACCGGCTCACCAAGCAGGCGCTCGCCGACCGGGTCCGCAGTAAGGGCCCGGTCGACCTCCCGGTGGAACTTCCCGGGTCGGGCCCGACGTTCCGGCTGCTCAGCCGGGGTGCCGAGCTTGCCGGGGAGGCGGAGGTCGCCGCGAACCCGCGCGCCGCCTCGGTGCGGCTGCGGGCAGCGGTGCGACTCGACCCGACCCCCGGGGGGCCGGGGCGGACCGACCGCGAACGGTACCGCCGCCGGGTCAGGGGGATGCACCAACCGGGGACGGGGTCGACACCGGGTCCCACAGTGGACCCGGAAGACGGCAGAGGGACGGACGAAGAGGGGGAGGGAACATGAACGTCAACAAGCGCGACGGCCGGGAGGCCGTCGGGCAGCGCGCACCGCGGTCGGGGGGCCGGACCGCGGCGCAGCGCACTTCGCGCACCGGAGTGCCGGCGGACCTCGCCGGTCTACGGGGGGACACTCGCGCCCGGGGGGCGCGCGAGTTCCCGACCCAGGGCAGCGCCGCGCTGCGCCCGGTCGAGCAGCCGCCCGTGAAGGCCACCACCACGGCCGCGACTCCCCGGCTGCGGGTGGCTCCGCCGCCGCCCGTGCGGGTGCCCCAGGCGCCGTTCGCGGCGCTGGTGGTGGTCCTGGTCGTCGGCGGGGTGCTCGGCATCCTCACGGTCAACACGAAGATCAACGAGAACGCCTTCAAGCTCCAGCAGCTCCAGCAGCAGCAGGCCCGCCTCGACGTGGACCAGCAGCAGCTGGAGAAGGAGATCGAGGAGGCCAAGGCGCCCGGCAACCTCGCCGCCCAGGCCCGCCGGCTCGGGCTGGTGGAGGCCGGTGAGCCGGCGTACATCCGGCTGCCCGACGGGCAGATGATCGGTGTGCCGCAGCCCGCCAACGGCCAGCCGGCGATCACCAGTCAGCAGGGCAACGGAGGATAGGCCGGTGCCACCGAGATCGGATGATCCGCGCCGGGACGCCACGACGGGCTCCCGGCGCGGCTCGTCCCGAGGCGCGGCCGGGCGGGGCGGCGAGCCGGGGGGCGGCGGAATCTCCGACGCGCGGGCCTACACGCCCCGGGGCCGCACCATCCGGGAGAGCGACGAGGCCGGGGCCGAGCGCGCCGGGCAGCGGCGAACCCCACGGGCCAGCCGCTCCGGCGACCCGTTCCGGCCCGCACTACAGGTGCTCGACGGGGGCCGGGCCGGCGCCGTCCGCGCCGGGCGCCGGGACGCCACCCCGGCCGGCCGCGGCGGCGTCGTGCGGACCGTCCAGGCTCGACCGGCCCGCCGCGACGACGGCGAGGAGGAACTGCCGCCACCGCGCCGGCGACCGGGGCGGGCGCCCCGTCGGCCGGACCGGCCGGCCGGCCGCCGTCCCTCCCGCAGTCGGCCCCGCCCGCCCAGGCTGGCCGAGCCGCGCCGCCGGCTGCGGCTGGGCACACTGCTGGTCCTGGCGCTCTTCGCGGTCATCGGGGGCCGGCTGGTCGTCATCCAGGCCGTCGACACCCCGGCGTACGCGGACGCCGGCGTCGGCTTCCGGATCACCCGCGTCGACCTGCCCGCCCCGCGCGGCGCGATCCTGGACCGCACCGGCGCGCCGCTGGCCCGCAGCGTCGAGGCACGGTACGTCTTCGCCGACCCGACCGAGGTCGAGGACCGCGTGGCCACCGCCCAGCGGCTCTCCCCGCTGCTCGGGATCCCCGTCTCCGAGCTGGCCGAGAAGATGCGGCGGCGTCCGTTGCCCGGCAGGGGCGAGTCGCGGTTCCAGTACCTGGCCCGTGGGGTCGAGGTCGCCAAGGCCAAGCAGATCATGGCGCTGGACCTGGCCGGCATCGGCGTGCACCGCGACGAGCGGCGCGAGGTGCCCGGGGGTGATCTCGCGGCCAACCTGGTCGGCTTCACCGGCCAGGACATGGAGGGCCTGGAGGGGCTGGAGGCGCGGTACGACGACGTGCTGGCCGGGGAGGACGGCCGGTGGGCGTACGAGGCCGGCCGGGGTGACCTGGACGCGCCGATCCCCGGCGGCTACAGCGAGACGACACCCGCCAAACCGGGCAGTTCCCTGGTGCTGACCATCGACCGTGACCTGCAGTACCAGGTGCAACAGGTGCTGGGCCGGCAGACGGCGCAGGTCCGCGGCAGCGTGGGCGCGGCGGTGGTGCTGGACGTGAAGACCGGCGAGGTGCTGGCGCAGGCCAGCCAGCCGACCTACAACGCGGCCAACCCGGGGGTGAGCAAACCCACCGACCGCGAGGACGCCGCGACCAGCTTCGTGGTCGAGCCGGGCTCGGTGCACAAGGCGATCACCCTGGGCGCGGCGCTCCAGGAAGGGGTGATCACCCCGGACACCACCATGCCGATCGCCAACACCATCACCATGGGCGACACCACGTTCAGCGACACCCACCCGGCTCACGGGCAGCGGATGAGTCTGGCGGGGATGATGGCCTACTCCTCCAACGTCGGCACCATCGAGATCGCCAACAAGCTCGGCCGGGACCGGCTGATCGACTACCAGAAGCGGTTCGGGCTGGGGCAGCCCACCGGGGTGGGGATGTCGGGG
>NZ_SMKD01000105.1 GCF_004348595.1 Micromonospora sp. KC723 | reverse complement strand
GCGCAGCAGCGGGAAGTCGATGTGCCCGTCGCCCATCATCCCGCGGGAGAGCAGGGCGTCCGGCGGCAGCGGGGTGATCCAGTCCGCCACCTGGAACGCGGCGATCCGCGACCCGGCGCGGGCGATCTGCCGGTAGACGGTGTCGTCCCACCAGACGTGGTACGTGTCGACCACCACCCCGACCGCGCCCGGGTCGAACCGTTCGGCGATGTCGAGGGCCTGCCCGAGGGTGGCGATCACGCACCGGTCGGCGCAGAACATCGGGTGCAGCGGTTCGATGGCCAGCCGCACCCCGGCGGCGGCGGCCTCCGGGGCGAGTTCGGCGATCGCGTCGGCCACCATCTGCCGGGCCCCGTCGACGTCGCGGCTGCCGGGCGGCAGCCCGCCGGAGACCAGCACCAGTTCCCGGGTGCCGAGGGTGGCGGCCTCCTCGATGGCCCGGCGGTTCTCGTCCCGCCAGCCGGGGGCGGTGAAGAACCCGCCCCGGCACAGCGAGGTGACCTCCAGCCCGGCGTCGCGGACGAGCCGGGCGGAGCGTTCCAGGCCGTACTCCTGGACCGGCTCCCGCCACAGCCCGATCCCCGGCACGCCGGCCGCCGCGCAGCCGGCGACCACGTCGGTCAGCGGCCAGTGCTTGGCGGTGGCCTGGTTGAAGGAGAACCGTTCCAGCCCGGGGGCCGGGGTCACCCGGTTCACCGGGGCCGGCGCGCTCACTGGGCCACCCCCGCCACGGTGAAGTACGCCCGGGCCCGGGCGGCGGCCAGGTCGGCGTCCGGCAGGAGCCCCGCGGCGTCGGCCAGGGCCAGCAGCCGGGCCAGGTGCGCCGGGGAGCGTCCGGCCTGCTGCCCGGCGAGCATGGTGAAGTGGTCCTGGTGCCCGGCCAGCCAGGCGAGGAACACGATGCCGGTCTTGTAGTGCCAGGTCGGCGTGGCGAACAGGTGCCGGGCCAGCGGCAGGGTGGGGGCGAACACCTCGTCGTAGGTGGCCAGGTCACCGGCGTCGAGCGCGGCCAGCGCGGTGGCGGCGGCCGGCGCGATCGCGGCGAAGACGCCGAGCAGCGCGTCGGAGTGCCCCTGCTCGTCGCCCCGGATCAGCTCCGGGTAGTTGAAGTCGTCGCCGGTGTAGAGGCGTACCCCCTCGGGGAGCCGGCGGCGCAGGTCGATCTCGCGTTCGGCGTCGAGCAGCGAGACCTTGATGCCGTCGACCCGGGCCTGGTGGTCCTTGATCAGGTGCAGCACGGTCTCGGTGGCATCGTCCAGGTCGGACGAGCCCCAGTAGCCGGCCAGCGCCGGGTCGAACATGTCGCCGAGCCAGTGCAGCACGACGGGCTGGTCGGCGGCGGCGAGCAGCCGGTCGTACACCTGGAGGTAGTCGTCGGCGGTGGTGGCCGTCGCGGCGAGCTGCCGGCTGCACATCAGCACCGGCCGCGCCCCGGCGGCGGCGACCTCGGCGAGCTGCTCCAGGTACGCCTCGGTGATCAGGGGCAGCGTGCTCGGGCCGGGTGGGAGCTGGTCGGTGGCGACCCCGGCGACGATCCGCCCGCCCACCGCGCGGGCCTCGGCGGCACTACGCCGGATCAGTTCGCGGCAGGCGGCGTGGTCGAGCCCCATGCCGCGCTGGGCGGTGTCCATCGCCTCGGCCACCCCGAGCCCGTACGACCACAGGTGGTGCCGGAAGGCCAGGGTGCGCTCCCAGTCGACGGCGGCCGGGGCGCCCGGCACGTTCTCCGCGGCCGGGTCGGCGACGACGTGCGCGGCGGCGTAGGCCACCCGGCTCGTCGGCGGCCCGGCGGGGCGCGGGAAGCCCCGCCCCCCGCGCAGCCGGTACGCCTCGCCGCCGGGCAGGTTGACGGTGGCGCTCACCGGGTCAGCTCCGGCACCTCGACGCGGCGTCCCTCGCTGGCGGAGACCAGCCCCAGTTCGGCGAGCTGCACGCCGCGCGCGCCGGCGAGGAAGTCCCAGTGGAACGGGTCGCCGGCCACGACGTGCCGCAGGAACGCCTCCCACTGCACCTTGAAGCCGTTGTCGAACTCCTCGTTGTCGGGCACCTCGGTCCACTGGGCCCGGAAGTCCTCGGTGGCGGGCAGGTCCGGGTTCCAGACCGGCTTCGGGGTGACGGCGCGGTGCTGCGCCCGGCAGCGGCGCAGCCCGGCGACGGCGCTGCCCTCGGTGCCGTCGACGTGGAACTCGACGAGTTCGTCGCGGTGCACCCGGGTGCACCAGGACGAGTTGAGCGCGGCGACGACGCCGCCGTCGAGTTCGAAGATGCCGTACGCGGCGTCGTCGGCGGTGGCCGGGTAGCTGCGGCCGGCCTCGTCGACCCGCTGCGGGATGTGGGTGGCGGCGAGGCAGGTGACCGCCCGTACCGGGGCGAACAGTTCCTCGAGCACGTACTGCCAGTGCGGGAACATGTCCATGACGATGCCGCCGCCGTCTTCGAGCCGGTAGTTCCAGGAGGGGCGCTGGGCGGGCTGCCAGTCGCCCTCGAAGACCCAGTAGCCGAACTCGCCGCGGACGGAGAGGATCCGGCCGAAGAAGCCGCCGTCGATCAGCCGCTTGAGCTTGCGCAGGCCGGGCAGGAAGAGCTTGTCCTGCACCACGCCGGTGCGGATGCCGGCCGCGTCGGCGGCCCGGACCAGGTCCATCGCGGCCGCGCTGGACTCGGCGAGGGGCTTCTCGGTGTAGATGTGCTTGCCGGCCTCGATCGCCTGCCGGATGGCCTTCTCCCGCTGCTGGGTGACCTGCGCGTCGAAGTAGATCTCCGCGTCCTCACGGGCGAGCGCGGCGGCCAGGTCGGTGGTCCAGTCGGTGAGCCCGTGCCGCTCCGCCACGGCGCGCAGCCGGCCCTCGTCGCGGCCGACGAGGATCGGCTCGGGCCAGATCCGGGTGCCGTCGGGCAACGCCAGTCCGCCCTGTTCGCGCAGGGCCAGCAGAGACCGGACCAGGTGCTGGCGGTATCCCATCCGACCGGTGACGCCGTTGACGATGATGCCGATCGACCTTCGGGTCATGGTCGTCCCTTCATGTGTCACACTTCAGGTAAGCGCTTTCCTGGCAGCGTAGGTGTCTCCCACCGTGACAGGCAAGAGCCTCCGCGACGGATCTTGCGGTAGCCTGTCCGCGACCGCGCGGGACGCGGCACGTGGCGCGTACCGCGGAGGGGGTGACAGTTGGCGACGTTGGCCGACGTGGCCCGCCGCGCGGGCGTCTCCCCCGCCACGGCGTCCAGAGTGATCAACGGCAGCAGCAAACCGGTCGCCGACGAGCTACGCGAGCGGGTGCTGCGCGCCGTCGCCGAGCTGCGGTACGTCCCGAACGCGCACGCCCAGCTGCTGGCCCGACCACAGCGCAGCGTGGTCGGCGTGGTGGTGCACGACGTCTCCGACCCGTACTTCGCCGAGGTGACCCGGGGCCTGCAACGGGTGGCCACCGACCGGGGGCGGTTGGTCATCATCTGCAACAGCTACCGCGACCCCGAACGCGAGCTGGAGTACGTCGAGATGCTGCGCGGCCAGCAGGTCGCCGCGATCGTGCTGGCCGGCTCGGGTTACCACGACGCCGACTTCACCGCCCGGCTCACCGAGAAGCTGGCCGCGTACGAGGCGACCGGCGGCCGGGTGGCGGTGGTCGGCCGGCACGAGCACCCGGGCGACGCGGTGATGCCCGCCAACGACGTCGGCGGCCGGCTGCTCGGTGAGGAGCTGCTCCGCCTGGGGCACCGGCAGATCGGGGTGATCGCCGGTCCACGGGTGCTGACCACGATCACCGACCGGTTGGGCGGGCTGCGGGCCGCGCTGGCCGACGCCGGTGTCCCGCTGCCGGAGGACCACCTCCGGTACGCCGACTTCGACCGCGACGGCGGAGCCCGCGCCGCCGCCGCGCTGCTGGACGCCTGTCCCGGACTGACCGCGCTGGTGGCGCTCAACGACTCGATGGCCGTCGGCGTGCTGGCCCTGCTGCGGCAGCGGGGCGTCCGGGTGCCCGAGCAGATGTCGGTGGTGGGCTTCGACGACATGCCGGTGGCCGCCGACGTCACCCCCGCGCTGACCACGGTCCGGTTGCCCCTGGTCGAGTTGGGCGCCCGGGCGATGACCCTCGCCCTCGACCCGGGGTCCGCCGGCGACCGGTCCCGGGTCGAGGTGCTCCCCGCCACCCTGGTCCGCCGCGAGAGCCTCGGCCCCGCGCCACGCTGACCGGCCCACGTGGTCGTTCAGGCTCGCGCGGTGGCCAGTTCCGCCAGCCGGGGGATCTGCCGGGGGTTGGCCAGCGCCGACCCGACCGCGACCACCCTCACCCCGGCGGCGAGGAAGTCTCCCGCGTTGTCGGCGTCGATCCCGCCGGTGGCCACGAACCGCAGCTCCGGCAGCGGCCCGGCCATCGCCCTGAACCACTGCGGGCCGAGGCTCACCGCCGGGAACGCCTTGAGCCAGACCAGCCCGTGGTCGAGGGCCCGCTGCGCCTCGGTCGGGGTGGCGACCCCCGGCAGGTGCGGGATGCCGTGGGTCAGCGCCGCGTCGGCGATCGCCAGGTCGAGCCCGGGCGCGACGGTGAACGCCGCACCGGCTCCGGCCGCCAGGCGGACCTGGGCGGAGGTACGGACCGTGCCGGCCCCCACCGGCCGGCCCCGCTCCCGCCCGGCCTCGACGGCGGCCCGCAGCGACCGCTCGGCCTCCGGGGTGCGGATCGGCACCTCCACCACGTCGATGCCCAGCTCCCACGCCTGTTCGGCGAGGCGCACGGTCTCCGTCGGCGGCAGGTCGCGCAGGATCACCATCACCCGGGCGTCGGTGAAGATCGGCGCGAGGTCGTGCGACGTCATCCGCCGCTCCTTTCTGGTTCGGCTGGGCTCGGACCGATCGGCGCGGCGGGGACCAGCCCCGCTCCCACCGCGTCGAGCTGCGCCCAGGCGGCGTCGGGCAGGGCGAGCAGCCGGTCGAGCAACGCCCGCCCGGGCGGCGGCGCGGTGTCGCCGGGGACGGTCAGGGTGGGCGCGGCGCAGAGGTGGCCGAGCCGCAGGCAGTCGCGGGGGGCGAGGTCGCGCAGCAGCCCGGAGAGGAAGCCGGCGGCGAAGGCGTCCCCGGCGCCGACGGGCTCGCGTACCGGCACCCGCAGCGCCGGCACGAACACGGCCGTTGCGGTACGCGGCAGCACGGTCGCGCCGACCGCGGCGTCCTTGACCACCACCAGGTCCGGTCCCGGCAGCAGCGCGCGCACCGCGGCCGGGTCGGCGCACCCCCAGAGGGTGTCCGCCTCGTCCCGCCCGACGAGGACCACGTCGGCCCGGTCGGCGAGCCGGCGCAGCACCGGCGCGGCGGCGGCGGCCGGCCAGAGCCGGGCCCGGTGGTTGACGTCGAAGCTGATCCGGGCCGCGCCCAGCGGCCGGTCAGTCAGCGCGCGCTCCACGAGCGCGGCGCAGGACGGCGAGAGCGCGGCGGTCACCCCGGACAGGTGCAGCAGCCGGACCGTGGCCAGCCGCCGGTCGTCCAGCGCGTCCGGGCCCAGCCGGGAGGCGGCGGAGCCGGAGCGGTAGTAGTGCACGGTGGTGCCGTCCGGTGCCGGGTCCTTCAGGTAGACCCCGGTCGGCGCAGCGGGGTCTACCTCGACCAGGGCGTCCACCCCGGCGTCCGTGACGTGCCGCACCACCCGCCGCCCGAACGGGTCGTCGCCCACCCGGCTCACCCAACCGACCCGGTGTCCGAGGCCGGCGAGCGCCACGGCCAGGTTGGACTCCGCGCCACCGACCGAGATGCCCAGCCGGTCGGCCCGCTCCAGTGGCGCCACCGGGTCGGGGGTGAGCACCACCATCGTCTCGCCGACCGTGGCCACCTCCGGCCCGCCGGTCGCGGACCGGTCCGGCCCGGCCGCGGACCCGCCGGTCACGCGCCCTCCCGACGGTCCAGCAGGGCGGCGATCCGGACCCGGTCCAGGGTGCCGTCGGCGACCAGGACCGCGTGCCGGCCGGGCCGGTCTTTGCCCGCCGGCACCACGGCCGGGCGGTCGAAGGCGAAGGCCACGCAGACGCCCGGGTACATCGCGGTCCGCACGAACCACCGGTCGCCGGGGCCCAGCCCCGTGAAGACCAGCGTGTACGCCGCACCGCCCGGTGCCACACCGGTCATCGCCACCCAGGGCGCGGCGCTGCCGTTGGCGGCCTGCTCCCCCTCGGAGTCGGCGGTGAACACCGACGGTTCAGCGTCGGCCACCGCCCGCCAGAAGAAGCCGCCGTAGCCGGCCCCGCCGGGGCGACCGTTGGTGGCCGGGCTGCCCAGGTGGACGTCCCGGTCGGCGGGGGCGGTCAGGGTGTAGTCGACGTCCAGCCGCCACACGTCCGGCGCCACCGGCACCGCGCCGAGCCGGCGGCGCTCGGTGAGCAGCACGTGGCCGTCCCGGTCGCGCCACTGCGACTCGTGGTCCAGCCGGTCCGGGCCGCGGTCGACCCAGCCGGTGTGGGCGATCACGCCGTGGTCGTGCCGCCAGGTGTAGCCGATGCCGCGCACGTACGTCCGGCCGCCCCACAGGTTGGTGCCGTCGACGTCCTGCACCGCCAGGGACGCCCCGAGATGCCAGACGTGGTCGGCCGGGAACGCGTCGGTGACCGGGGTGCCGGCGAGGGTCCGGACCGGGTGCAGGTACGGCCGGGGGCCGTGCCTCGGGTCCAGGTCGGGGTGCGGCACGTACCGGGCGACCTCGACGTCGCCCACCCGCAGGGTCGGTTCCTCGGTCACGGCGTCACCACCCGGGTCAGCGGTCGGGCGACCGCGTGCAGGGCGGCCAGGGCGTACCCGGCGAGGATCGGCACCGCCACCGGGGTGACCAGCGTGGCGAGCAGTCCGGCGAGGACGCACACCGCGCTCGCCGCGGCCCAGGTGCCGGGATGGTCCAGCCCGGTACGCGCCGCCGCGCGGGCCGCGTCCCGCCAGCCCCGCCCGCCGGTGCGGCCGACCGCCACGACGACCAGCCCGGCGTACCCGGTCAGGGCGGCGGTGACCAGGGCGGTGACGGCCAGCGCGGGCGGCCCGCCGGGGACCCGACCGGCGGCGAGCGCGAGCAGGTCGGCGCCGAGGGCGATGGCGACGGCGAGCGCGACGGCGCTCACCGCCAGGCCGGCCGGCAGCGCCCTGGCGAACCGGGCCGCCGTGGTACGCAGGTCCGGCCAGCCGCCGTTCGCGACCCGGTCGTGCACGGCGGCGCTGGCTGCGGCCGCCGCCGGGGCGGCGGTGAGCAGCGGCAGCGCGGCCAGTGCCAGGAGGAAGCCGAGCAGCGCCAGGTCGGTGGCGTCGCGCAGGGTGTCCCGCCAGTCCCGGCGGGGTTCGGTGTCGCTCATCCCTTGAGTCCACTGGTGTTGATGCCCTCGACGAGCATCCGCTGGAAGGCGAGGAAGAACAGGAAGACCGGCAGCAGCGACAGCACGGACATGGCGAACATCGGCCCGACCGCGCTCTGGCTGGCGGAGTCGATGAACAGGGTCAGTGCCACCGGCACGGTGTAGTCCTCCAGGCTGGACAGGAAGACCAGTTGGCGGAAGAAGTCGTTCCAGGTCCAGATGAACGAGAAGATCGCGGTGGTGACCAGCGCCGGGCGACTCAACGGCAGGATGACGTGCCGGAAGATGCCGTACGGGTTCGCGCCGTCGATCTTGGCGGCCTCGTCCAGCTCCCGGGGGATGCCCCGCATGAACTGCACCATCAGGAAGACGAAGAACGCCTCGGTGGCGAGGAACTGCGGGATCAGCAGCGGCAGGTACGGCCAGTCGCCGCCGACCAGGCCCAGGCTGCGGAAGAGGATGTACTGCGGCACGATCAGCACGTGCCCGGGCAGCAGCAGGGTGCCGATCATGACGGAGAACCAGATGCCCCGCAGCCGGAACCGCAGCCGGGCGAAGGCGTACGCGGCCAGCAGGCAGGAGACCGCGTTGCCGAGCACGGTGAGCAGGCTGACCATGGCGCTGTTGAGGAAGAACCGGCCGAAGCTGAGGTCGAAGTTGCTCCACCCCTCGGTGTAGTTGCCCGGGGTGAACCGTTGCGGCAGCAGGCCGATGTTGTTGACGATTTCCTGCTGGGACTTCACCGACGTGCCGAGCATCCACAGCAGCGGATAGAGCACGACCGCCAGGATCACGACCAGGAGGACCAGCCGCAGGGCCTGCCGTCCGCCCGGCCTGCGGGCACCCTGCCGGGGTGCCGTCGAGGTCGCCGCCACCATCACCGCTCCCCGTCCGAGTAGTGCACCCAGAACCGCCCGGTGCTGAAGAAGACCGTGGTGATCAGCGCGATCGCGATCAGGAAGACCCAGGCCATCGCCGAGGCGTAGCCCATCTCCAGGTCGGTGAAACCGGAGATGTACAGCTTCAACGTGTACATCAGGGTCGAGTCGACGGGACCGCCGGTGCCGTTGCTGAGCACGAACGCCGCGGTGAAGCCCTGGAAGCCGTTGATGGTCTCCAGCACCAGGTTGAAGAAGATCACCGGGGAGAGCATCGGCAGGGTGACGTGCCAGAACTGGCTGAACCGGCCGGCCCCGTCGACCGAGGCCGCCTCGTACAGCTCGCTGGGCACCTGCTTGAGTCCGGCCAGGAAGATCACCATCGGGGCGCCGAACTGCCAGATCGCCAGCAGCATCAGCGTCTCCAGGGCCCACTCCGGGTCGTTGACCCAGGGCAGCCCCTCGATGCCGAAGAGAGCCAGGAACGAGTTGAACGCGCCGTCTCGGTTGAACATGTTCACCCAGACGATCGCCAGGGCGACGCTGCCGCCGAGCAGCGACGGCAGGTAGAACAGGCTGCGGAACAGTCCGACGCCGCGCCAGGCCCGGTTGAGCAGCAGCGCGACGCCGAGCGCGGCGGCGAGCTTCACCGGGACGGCCACCAGCGCGAAGGTGAGCGTGACCTGCACCGCGTGCCAGTACGACGGGTCGGCGGTGAACATCCGCTCGTAGTTGGCCAGCCCCACCCACTCCACCTCGGACAGCGGGGTGAGGATGTCGTAGTTGGTGAAGCTGAGGTAGAGCGAGAGCAGCATGGGGATCGCCGTGACGCCCATCAGTCCGATGAGCCAGGGCGAGAGGAATACGTAGCCGGCCAGACCTTCGCCGTGCCGGTCCCGGCCGGCCCCACGCCGGGGGGCGTGGGACCGGGCGGAACGGGTGGGTCCGGTTCGGCCGGGGGCCGTGGTGAGGGCCACGGGCCGGCTCCTTTCCGTCAGCCGCGAGGTCAGGCGATCGCGGACTTGCAGGCGGCGACGAACTGCGCCGCCGCCTCGGCCGGGGTGGCCCGGCCGTACTGAGCGTTCTCCGCGGCCTTGACCAGCTCGGACTTGACCTTGCTGTGGCCCTTGATCGGCACCTGCGGGGAGGGGCCGAACTTCGCCGCCAGCTCGGTCTCGACCGCGATGGACTGCTTCATCGCCGGGTCGGTCGCCGTCTCGCTGACCTTGGCCCGCAGGTCCATGTTCGAGGGCAGGCCACGGTCGGTGCCGAGCAGCGCCACCGCCTCCGGGTCGTTGGCCAGGAAGTTGATCACGTCGACCGCGGCGTCCCGGTTCTTGCTGCCCTTGAACACCGACCAGTACATCGACGCTCGCGCCCACTGGGCGCTCGGGTCACCCGGGTACGCCACGACACCCAGCTCGTCCTTGGTGTTCTTCTTCAGGTCGGGCATCTGGTTGACCCAGACCCAGGAGGTCGCCGACTTGCCGGTGACCACGAGCTGCTTGGTGATGTCGCTGGAGTTGCCCTCGTGGATCACGTCCGGGGTCGGGGTGGCGCCCCGGTCGCGGGCTCCCTTCCACAGCTCGAACCACCTGGTCACGTCCGCCTCGTCGAAGCCGAGGTCCTTGCCCTTGTACAGGTCCTTGCCCTGCTGGCGCAGCCACACCCAGAGCGCCTTGTAGTCGGCGCTCGGATCCTGCGTGCCGGGGACCTTGGTCTTCTTCGTCACCTGCTCGGCCCAGGCGATGTGCTCCTCCCAGCTCATGCCGGTGGTCGGCTCCGGAAGGCCGTTCTTGGTGAGCAGGGTCTTGTTGTAGACCAGGCCCTGGGTGTTCTCCCCGGCGGCCACGCCGGCGAGTTTGCCGTCGACGATGCCGTACTCCAGCAGGCTCTTGGGGAACTTCGACACGTCGAGCTTGCCGGAGTCCTTGTAGCTGGTGAGGTCGAGCACCGTGCTGCGGCCGGCGTACTCGGCGAGGTAGTTGTCGTCGATCTGGAAGATGTCCGGCGGGTTGCCGCCGGCGGTCAGCGTGGCCAGCTTGTCGAAGTAGCCCTGGTTGGCCTGCCAGGTCTTCTCGAAGGTCACGTTCGGGTTCTTCTTGGTGTAGAGGGCCAGGGCCTCCTCGGTGAGCTTGGCCCGGCCCTCACCGCCCCACCAGAAGATGGAGAGCTTGACCTTGTCGTCGCCGGCGTCGGCCCCGTCGTCGCCGCAGGCCGCGGCGCCGAACATCAACGGGGCGGCGACCACGGCGGCGACCAGGCCACGCAGGATTCGGCGGCGGGGTGCCCGGGTACGGAAGGAGGGTCCGACCGGCGAGCCGGCGGTGGGGGACGTTACGGGGTGCATCAGCGCTCACTCCTTGGCATTAGGAGGCGACGGCGCCACCGGTGGCGCCCGTCGGGCCGCCCGGGTCCGCACGGCGATGCGGGCCCGGGCCTTCCGACGTGCCACCGGGACGGGTTCGACCGGAGCCCGGCGCGGGCCCGGTCGAGTCGCGGATGACCAACTCGGTCTGGAGCATTACCTGTGCGGTGGTGCGACGGTCGCCGACGGCCGCTGCCCGTCCACCGCCGCGCGGGCGGGGCTCGGAGTCGTGTTGCAGCAGCATGTCGACGGCCGTCCGGCCGGCGGCCGCGGTCGGCGTGGCCACCGTCGTCAACTTGGGGCGGGTGAGCCGGCTCAGCGCGATGTCGTCGACCCCGACCACGCTGACGTCCTCCGGCACGCGGAGGCCGAGCTGGTCCAGCCCTTCGATCAGCCCGATGGCCATCAGGTCGTTGTAGGCGAGCACGGCGGTGACGCCGCTACGGCGTACCTGCTCGGCCTGCGCGCCGCCACCGGTCTCGGTGGGCGGGTTGGGACCGAGCAGGGTGAGCTCGGCGCCGCCGGATCGGGCGGCAGCCCCGGCCGCCCGTCGGATCTCGCGGTTGGTCCAGGACCCACGCGGACCGCCGAGCAGCGCGATCCGCCGGTGGCCGAGGCCGAGCAGGTGCTCGATCGCGGACCGGGCGCCCTGACCGACGTCCATCACCACGCAGGGCAGGCCGGCGACCTGGCGGTTTATCACCACCACCGGAACCTCCCGGCTGACCTGCTCGATGAGGCTGTTGCTCATCCGGGGGCTGCACAGCAGCACCCCGTCCACCTGCTTGGCCAGGGCGTGGACCAGTTCCTCCTCGGCGGAAGCGTCCTCATTGGTGTCGGCCACGAAGACGTGGTAGTCGCGGTGCCGGGCCTGGCCCTCGGCCGCCTTGATCAGCGGTGGGAAGAACGGGTTGGCGATGTCGGCGATGATCAGGCCGATGTTGTGCGTCCGGCCGGTGATCAGCGCCCGGGCCGCCCGGTTCGGCCGGTAGCCCAGATCCTCGGCGCAGGCCAGGACCCGGACCCGGGTTTCCGGGTTGACCAGGTGCGGCGCCGAGAAGGTGCGGGACACGGTGGAGATGTGCACACCCGAGGCCCGCGCGACGTCGCGGATGGTGGCTGGCACGAGCGGGCCCCCTCGTCATGCGTGTGGTTGCGGTCACAACAGTGCCGCCAATTAATGCAAACGGTTGCTCCGCTGTCAACGCCTCTTTGTTACGGCTCGATTGCGAAGGGATCCCTACCGGGCTACGAAGACCGCACTAATGCGGGCGAATGCCACGGGATTGGCAGGGGTCGTTGACGCGGTTCCCAGTCACATGGTTTCTTCGCTGCAAACCTTTGCAGCACGAGCGGGAGGTCGACCGCATGTCACCACCACCCGGGCGGCGGCGCCGCCACGCCCTGGTCGGCACCGGGGCCCGGGCCGAGATGTTCGTCCGCGCGCTGGTGACCGAACACACGGACACCACGGAGCTGGTCGCCTTCGCCGACGTCAACCAGCGGCGGATGGACGCCCACAACCGGTGGCTGGTCGACCTGGGCCACCCGGCCGTGCCGACGTACCAGGCCGCCGACTTCACCGGCATGCTCGCCAAGGAACGGGTCGACGTGGTGCTGGTGACCACGGTCGACTCGACCCACGACGAGTACATCGTCGCCGCGCTGCGCGCCGGCTGCGACGTCGTCACCGAGAAGCCGATGACCGTCGACGTCCCGGGCTGCCGGCGGATCCTGGACGCCGTCGCCGAGACCGGACGGCAGGTCACCGTCGCCTTCAACTACCGCTACAACCCCCTGCACGAGCAGATGCGCCGCCTGCTCGCCGACGGGGCGGTCGGCGAGATCGGGTCGGTGCACTTCGAGTGGCTGCTCGACGTGCGGCACGGGGCCGACTACTTCCGCCGCTGGCACCGGGACAAGGCCTCCTCCGGCGGTCTGATGGTGCACAAGGCCAGCCACCACTTCGACCTGGTCAACTGGTGGCTCGGTGCCGCGCCGGTCGAGGTGTACGCCGCCGGCCGGCTCTTCTTCTACGGCGAGAACGGCCGCCGGCACGGGTACGCCCGCGACTACGACCGGGCACACGAGTCCCCCGCCGCGGCCGACGACCCGTTCGCGCTGCGGCTGGCCGAGCATCCTCGGCTGCGGGAGCTCTACCTCGACGCCGAGATTGAGGACGGCTACCAGCGGGACCGCAACGTGTTCGCCCCCGGCGTGACGATCGAGGACGACGTGGCGGTGCTGGCCCGCTACGACAGCGGCGCGACGATGACCTACCACCTCACCGCGTACGCCCCCTGGGAGGGTTACCGGGTGATGGTCAACGGCAGCCGGGGCCGGCTGGAACTGGACGTCATCGAGAACGACTTCGTCAGCCCGGCCGCGGCCGGAGCCCTCAAGGGCGCGGCGCTGCACGGTGCCGAGGCCGCCGCCGAGGCCGGCGGCGCCACCCTCACCCTGCGCCCGTTCTGGCAGCCGCCGACCGTGATCCCGGTCGAGGGCCACACCCGCCAGGGTCACGGCGGCGCGGACGCCCGGATGACGAGGGTGCTCTTCGGCGGCGAGATTGATCCGCTGCACCGCGCCGCCACCGCCCGCGACGGCGCACTCGCCCTGCTCACCGGCCTGGCGGCCAACCGCTGCATGGAGACCGGTGCTCCGGTCCGGGTCGCCGACCTGCTCACCCTGCCCTGACCCTGCGAGGAGTCCCTGTGCCGACCCCTGACGATGTGCTCCTCCCCGCGGACCCGGGTGTCCGCGGGCTCGCCCGGGACCTGTACGCCCTGGCCGGGCCGCAGCCGATCATCTCCCCGCACGGGCACGTGGATCCGGCGATCCTCGCCGAGGACAGGCCGTTCCCCGACCCGGCCCGACTGCTCATCGTGCCCGACCACTACCTCACCCGAATGCTGCTCAGCCAGGGTGTCCCCCCGGCTCGGCTGGGTGTGCCGGCGGTCGACGGCAGCCCGGTGGAGACCGACGGGCGGACGATCTGGCGGCGCTTCGCCGCGCACTGGCACCTGTTCCGTGGCACCCCGTCGCGGCTCTGGCTGGAACGCACCTTCACCGGCGTGTTCGGGGTGACCACGCCGCTCTCCCCCACCACCGCCGACGCCGTCTACGACGAGCTGGCCGCCCGGCTGGCCGAGCCGGAGTTCCGGCCCCGGGCGCTGTTCGAGCGGTTCGGCATCGAGGTGCTGGCCACCACCGAGTCGCCCCTGGACGACCTGGCGCAGCACGCCAAGCTCGCCGCCGACGGCTGGGGCGGGCCGGGCGGCCGGGTGGTCACCACCTTCCGGCCCGACAACGTGGTCGACATGGAGTTCGACGGGTGGCGGGCCAACGTCGACCGGCTCGGCGAGATCGCCGGCGAGGACACCGGAACGTACACCGGTTACCTGGCCGCGCTGCGGGCCCGGCGGGCGGCGTTCATCGCGGCCGGGGCCACCTCCTCCGACCACGGCCACCCCACCGCCCGTACCCTGGCGCTCGACCCGGCGCAGGCCGCCGCCCTGTACGACAAGGGCCTGCGCGGCGAGACCGACGCGGCCGACGCCGAGGCGTTCCGGGCGCACATGCTGGTGGAGTTCGCCCGGATGTCGCTGGACGACGGTCTGGTCCTGCAACTGCACCCCGGGGCGGCCCGCAACCACAACCGCTGGTTGTACGCCACCCACGGCCGGGACGTCGGCGGTGACGTGCCGCAGGCCACCGAGTACGTCCACGCCCTCGCCCCGCTGCTCGACGCGTACGGCAACGATCCCCGGCTGCGGGTGGTGGTCTACACCCTCGACGAGTACACGTTCAGCCGGGAACTGGCCCCCCTGGCCGGCGGCTACGCCGCGCTCTACCTCGGCGCGCCCTGGTGGTTCCTGGACTCCCCCGAGGTGCTGCGGCGCTTCCGCGAGGCGGTCACCGAGTCGGCCGGTTTCTACAACACCGCCGGGTTCGTCGACGACACCCGCGCGTTCTGCTCCATCCCGGTACGCCACGACGTGGCCCGCCGCGTCGACGCCGGCTTCCTCGCCCGGCTGGTCGCCGAGCACCGGCTGACCGAGGACGAGGCCGCCGAGACCATCGTCGACCTGGCGTACCGGCTACCGAAGCGGGTCTTCCGGTTCGAGGAGTCAGCGTGAGCGCGAGGAGCGCAGCGCAGCGAAGCACCGCAGTCGCGAACGAAAGGGCAACACGGTGAGCGCGAGGAGCGCAGCGCAGCGGAGCACCGCAGTCGCGAACGAAAGGGCAACAGCATGAGCACCAGGATCGTCGGCGTCGACGTGCACGACGTCCGCTTCCCCACCGCGGCGGCCGGCGACGGCTCCGACGCGATCAACAAGGGCGACTACTCGGCCACCTACGTCGAGCTGCGCACCGACGGCGGCCCGACGGGCGCCGGGTTCACCTTCACCAACGGCCGGGGCAACGAGATCACCTGCGCCGCCGTGCGTGCCCTGGCCCACCACGTGCGGGACCGCACGGTCGAGGAGATCGCCGCCGCGCCGGTGGCCTTCTGGCGGTCGCTCGTGGCGGACGTGCAGCTGCGCTGGCTGGGCCCGGAGAAGGGGGTCATCCACATGGCCACCGGCGCGCTGGTCAACGCGGTGTGGGACCTGCGCGCCAAGCTCGCCGGCAAGCCGATGTGGCGCTACCTCGCGGAGCTGCCCACCGAGGAGTTGGTGGCGAACGTCGACTTCCACCACATCACCGACGCGCTCACCCCCGACGAGGCGGCGGCCATCCTCGACAAGGGCCGCGACGGGCTCGCCGACCGGCTCGCCGAGCTGGAACGCGACGGGTTGCCGTCGTACACCACGTCGGTGGGCTGGCTGGGGTACCCGGACGACAAGGTCCGGGCGCTGACCCGCGAGGCGTACGCCCAGGGGTGGCGGGCGATGAAGATGAAGGTCGGCGGGCCGCCCGAGGACGACCTGCGCCGGGCCCGGATCATCCGGGCGGAGATCGGCCCGGACGCGTTGCTGATGATGGACGCCAACCAGGTCTGGGACGTCGACGAGGCGATCACCAACATGGCGGCGCTGGCCGAGGTGGACCCGTACTGGATCGAGGAGCCGACGCACGCCGACGACGTGCTCGGTCACGCCCGGATCGCCCGGGCGGTCACCGAACTGACCGGCGGCCGGTGCCGGGTCGCCACCGGCGAGGTCGCCGCGAACCGGGTGATCTTCAAGCAGCTCCTGCAGGCCGAGGCGATCGGTGTGATGCAGATCGACGCCTGCCGGGTCGGCGGGGTCAACGAGGTCCTGGCGGAGCTGCTGATGGCGGCGAAGTTCGGGGTGCCGGTCTGCCCGCACGCCGGGGGCGTCGGCCTGTGCGAGTACGTGCAGCACCTGACCGCCTTCGACTTCCTCCGCGTCGGCACCAGCCTCCAGGGGCGGATGGTGGAGTACGTCGACCACCTGCACGAGCACTTCGTCGACCCGGTCCGCACCCGCGACGGCCGCTACGTCCTGCCCACCGCCCCCGGCTACAGCACCACGATGAAGCCGGAGTCGATCGCCGGGTTCCGCTTCCCGGAGGGCCCGGCGTGGCGGTGAGCGTCAGCACGGAACTGCTCGGCCTGGCCACCCTGCGAAGGGTGCCGGCCGAGAGCCGGCCGCTGGTGCGTCCCGGCACGGTGCGGGCCGGCATCGTCCACCTCGGGCTGGGCGCGTTCCACCGCGCCCACCAGGCGGTGTACACCGAGGCGGCGATCGGTGCGGCGGGCGGGGACTGGGGGATCGTCGGGGTCGCCCCGCGCAGCACCGCGCTGGTGGAGGCCCTCACGGCGCAGGACGGCCTGTTCAGCGTCACCACGCTCTCCACCGACGGCGCCGACACCCGGGTGGTCGGGTCGCTGTCCGGGGTACGACACGCGGCCAGTGACCCGGCGGCCGTGGTCGCCCTGCTCGCCGACCCGGCGATCCGGGTGGTGACGCTGACGGTCACGGAGAAGGCGTACCAGCTCGACCCGGTGAGCGGGGTGCTGCGGGCCGATCCGCGGCTGACCCTCGACCTGGCCACCGACCGACCACCGCAGACCGTCCCCGGGCTGCTGGTACGCGGGCTGCTCGCCCGGGCCGCCGCCGACGCGGGGCCGATCGCGCTGGTCAGCTGCGACAACCTGCCCGCCAACGGGCGGCGGCTGCGGGGACTGGTGCAGCAGTCGCTGACCCTGGCCGGCACCCCGGACGCGATACTGGAGCGGCTCGCCACGCAGGTCGCCTTCCCGGGCACCATGGTGGACCGGATCGTTCCGGCCAGCACCGACGAGACCCTGGCCACCGCCCGTGCGGCGCTCGGGGTGGCGGACTTGGCGGCGGTGGCCGCTGAGCCGTACGCCCAGTGGGTGGTGGAGGACGACTTCCCCGGCGGCCGGCCGGCCTGGGAGCGGGCCGGGGCGGTGCTCACCGACGACGCGGGCCCGTGGGAGCGGCTCAAGCTGCGCGGCCTCAACGGTGTGCACTCGGCGGTGGCCTACCTGGGCGCGTTGGCCGGCTGCGAGACGATCGCCGACGCCCTGGCCCTGCCCGGCCTGACCGGGGTGCTGCGCCGGTTCGTCGCGGAGGACGTGGCATGCAGCTTCACCCCGCCCGACGGGGTCCGGGTGGTCGACTACGGCGACGAGGTGCTGGCCCGCTTCGCCAACCCGGCCATCCGGCACCGCACGCTGCAGGTGGCGATGGACGGCTCGCAGAAGTTGCCGCAGCGGGTCCTGCACACCATCGCCGACCTGCGCGCCGAGGGCCGGCCAGCGCACTGGGGCGCGCTGGTCGTGGCGGCCTGGCTGCGGTTTCTCGGGGGGCGGGCCGACGACGGCCGGCAGTTGCCGCTGGACGACCCGCTCGCCGACCGGATCCGGACCGTGCTGGCCGCCGCGCCGGACACCCCGGCGGGCACGGTGGATGCCGTGTTCGCGCTGCGCGAGGTCTTCCCGGCCGCGCTGGCCGAGGACGACCAGGTGCGGGCCGAGGTGACCGGCTGGCTGACCGCCCTGCGCGAGCACGGCGTGGCGGCGACCCTGCGGGGGCACCGTGAGCGCGAGGAGTGAGCCGGGTCTGCGAGCCCCGCAGCCGCGAACCGAGGACGGCACCGT
Organism: Micromonospora sp. KC723; assembly: GCF_004348595.1. Classification (GTDB taxonomy): domain Bacteria; phylum Actinomycetota; class Actinomycetes; order Mycobacteriales; family Micromonosporaceae; genus Micromonospora. The sequence continues at coordinate 2,856 of NZ_SMKD01000105.1, read as the reverse complement.
GAGCGGGCCCCGGGTGGCGATAGTCGGGGCGAACGGGCACGGCCGCTGGCATCGGCGGGCGGTCGCCCCGCTGCACGAGGCCGGTCGGGTGCGGCTGGTGGCGTTGGTCGACGTCCGTCCGATCGAGGACGAGCCGTTGGCGCCGGTCCCGGCGGGCGTCACGGTCCACACCGACCATCGGGAGATGCTGGCCGTGGCCCGGCCGGACGTGGTGGTGGTCTGTACCCCGCCGCACACCCACCTGCCGATCGCTCTGGACGTCCTCGCGGTGGGTGCGGACCTGCTGTTGGAGAAACCGCCGGTGCTTTCCATGGCTGAGCACCGGACGCTGGCGCGGGCGCTGGCGGACACCGGCCGGGCCTGTCAGGTGGGCTTCCAGGCGTTGGGTTCGGCCGCGCTGGCCGAGTTGGCGGCGGCGATCCGGCGGGGCGTGCTCGGCACGGTCACCGGCATCGGCACGGTCGCCGCGTGGCAGCGCACCGACGGCTACTACGCCCGTTCTCCGTGGGCCGGGCGGCGTTCCCTGAACGGCCGGCCGGTGCTGGACGGGGCGCTGGCGAACCCGCTGGCGCACGCGGTGATGCAGTGCCTGGCGGTGGCCGAGGTCGTCACCGGCGCGCCGGTGCGCCCGGCTCGTGTCGAGGTGGAGCGGTACCGGGTGCGCCCCATCGAGGTGGACGACACCGCGGCCCTGCGGGTCGTCGGTCACGCCGGGCCGCCGATCGTGGCCGCGGTGACGCTCGCCGGTGAGGACTTCCTCGCCGGGGAGGTCCTGGTGACCGGCACCGCGGGTCGGGCAGTGCTGGAGTACAAGACCGACCGGCTGTTGCTGCCCGGCGACGACGTGCCGCGTGCGGTGCCTGGCCGGAGGGGTCTGCTGGAGAACCTGGTGGCGCACCGGGCCGACCCGGGCGGGGTGGCGTTGATCGCGCCGCTGGCCCGGACCGCGCCGTTCACCGCTGTGCTGGAGGGGGTCCAGGCCGCACCCGAGCCGACACTGCTCGACGGCGACCTGGTGACCGTCACCGGGGCGGGGGCGGACCGGGTGGTGACGGTACGCGGGGTGAACGCGGTCCTGCGTCGGGCGGCCGAGCGGGGCGCGTTGCTGTCGGAGCTGGCGGTGCCGTGGGCGGTGCCACCGGTACGCGCGGAGCTGGCGGAGGAGGGCGGCTGAGCCGGGCCCGTTGCGTGGGCCACGGAAGACAAACTGCAAACGTCGCACACCCGAAGCGCCGAGAAATCGGACGCTACCGTCGCCTTCCGGACCGCGACCGGCCGGGCAAGAACACCTTGTCCCGATTAGCTGCAAAATAACTGCATATTTGTATCATTGACTCTCTTGAAGGCTTCTCCCTACTGTCGGGTCATCGGCGTTTCCCCAGGAACACGCCGCACTGATCGCAGACTCGGAGAGCTTCATGCGTCCACGTTCTTCCGGGGCGGCCCTGGTCGCCCTCTCCCTGGTCCTCGTGCCGGGCGCGGCAGCGACCGCCGCGCCCGGCCCCGCCGTGTCAACGCCGCGCTGGGTCGAGGCGTTCGCCCGGCAGACCCTGCCCGCCGGCGACGGCTGGGCCGCCGACGGGGTCGGCACCACCGGCGGCGCGGCGGCCACCGCCGACCAGGTGCACCTGGTCCGCACCCGGGCCGAACTGGTCCGCGCGCTGGGCGGCGACAACGCCACCAACAAAACCAACGCCACCCCCAAGGTGATCGTCGTCGACGGGACCGTCGACGGGTTCGAGGCCGACGACGGCACCCTGCTCGACTGCGCCGACCTCGCCGACCCGGAGTACTCGCTGCCGGCATACCTGGCCGCGTACGACCCGGCGGTGTGGGGCCGAGTGGCGCCGAGCGGGGCGTTGGAGGCGGCCCGGGTGCGCTCGGTGTCCAGGCAGACGCGGCAGACGCAGATCAACGTCGGCCCCAACACCACCCTTGTCGGGCTGCGCGGGGCCCGCCTGACCGGGCTGACCCTGATGATCGACGGGGCCAGCAACGTCATCGTCCGCAACCTCACCTTCGACGACGCCCGGGACTGCTTCCCGGCCTGGTCGCCCACCGACGGTGACACCGGCAACTGGAACTCCCAGTACGACCAGATCTCGGTACGTCGCAGCGAGCACGTCTGGATCGACCACAACACCTTCACCGACGGCGACAACCCGGACAGCGCCCAACCGGTGTACTTCGGCCGCCCGTACCAGGTGCACGACGGGTCGCTGGACATCACCCACACCGCCAGCCTGGTCACCGCCTCGTGGAACCGGTTCACCGGGCGGGACAAGGTGATGCTGATCGGCTCGTGGAACACCGTCGGCCCGGACGTCGGTCGGCTGCGGGTGACCCTGCACCACAACCTCTTCGACCGGGTCCTCCAGCGGCTGCCCCGGGTCCGGTTCGGTCAGGTCGACATCTACAACAACTGGTACCGGCTCGCCGGCGACGACTTCTCGTACGCCATCGGCGTCGGCGTGCAGTCCGCCGTGTACGCCGAGAACAACTACTTCACCCTCGGCGCCGGCATCACCGCCGGGAGCCTGCTCCACGACTGGGGCGGCACCGCCGTCACCACCCGGGGCAACTGGGTGCGCGCCGACGGCGACCGCCCCCGCCCGGTCGACCTGGTCGCCGCGTACAACGCCGACCACGACCCGGACCTGGGCGCCGACGCCGGCTGGACCCCGACGCTGCGCGCCGGCCACGTGCTGCCCGCGCCGGTGCTCCCGCCCACGGTCGGCGCGCTCGCCGGGGCGGGCCGGCTGCCGCTGTAGACCCGCGGTCGCACCGTGGTCCGGCGGTGCGACCGCAGGACGGTGGGCCGCCGCGCCTGGCGCTCAGCGCGGGGGCCCGCCACCC
>NZ_SMKD01000104.1 GCF_004348595.1 Micromonospora sp. KC723 | reverse complement strand
GCGCAGGGGTGGAGGGCGGGGTCGGCAGCGATGGGCTGACCGACGGTGACGAGGTCGGGTCGGCGACGCCGCCGGTGCAGGCGGTGCCGTTCAGGCTGAAGGAGGTCGGGTCGGTGTTCGTCCCGGTCCAGGTGCCGTTGAAGCCGAGCGAGGTGGTGGCGTTCGTTCCCAGTTGGCCGTTGTAGCTGAGGTTTCTCACCGTGACCTGGTTCGCGGTCTGGGTGTGGGCGCCGTTCCAGAGCTGGGTGATGGTCTGGCCGGCGGGGAACGTGTAGGCCAGGGACCACGTGGTGAGGGGTTCGCCGAGGTTGGTGATGTCGATGGTGGCACCGAAGCCGGTGGGCCATTGGCTGGTGACCTTGTAGGTCACCCGGCACCCGGCGGCAGCCTGGGCAGTGGCGGCGTAGGTCACCGCCGCGGTGGCGAGCACCGCCGCGCTCGCGGTTACCGCGAGAAGGCGTGTTCGCCTGCGGGTTGCTCCGGTGAGGGGGAACGCAGACACAGACAGTCCTCCTGTCAGGGGGTGGGGATGCGGTGGAGCACCACGAGATCGCTGCGATAGTCGGCGCCGATCGGTTCCCAGGCTGCGGGCCGGACGCCGGCGGACATGAGAACGCTGCCGTACCACCGTGAGCGGTGGGAGAGCCGGCCGTGGACCGACGTTGCGGAGCCACCCGCAACCACCTCGTAGGTCGCGTCCGGATCCAGCCCGGCCAGCTTGAGCCGGCGCGGGCCGCTTTTGGCGTTGCCGAGCGGGTTGTAGACCAGGACCGCCACCTCGTCGCCGAGGATGTACTGCACCGCCGACCGTTCAGCGCCGGGGATCCCACCGAGCCGGTACTGGCGGCCGTGCTGCACGGTACGCCGGATCTGCTTGTAGGCATCGATCAACGATCGCGCCTCGGTCAGCTCTTCCGGTGTCCACCGGCCGATGTCGGCGCCGATGCCGAGAACACCGGCCATGGCGACGTGGAACCGGTACCGCAACGGCATGTCCCGCTGGGTGTTCGGGTTGGGTGAATCAGTGACCCAGGCGCCCATGACCGCCGCCGGGTACAGCTGGGAGAAGCCGTGCTGTGCGGTCTGGCGGTCCTTGGCGTCGGTGTTGTCCGACGGCCAGGCCTGGTCCACATGGTGCAGCACGCCGAGATCGACGCGACCGCCACCGCCGGAACACGTCTCGATGCGCAGGGCCGGACGACGAGCGCGGAGTATGTCCATCACCCGGTAGACGTTCCGGGTGTGGTCGATCCACAGCAGATCCTGGTCAGCCGACCGTTCCGGCCAACCCGGCTGGGTGAACGGTCGGTTGACGTCCCACTTGAGGTAGTCGATGCCGAGCTCGGCGACCAACCGGCTCAACCAGTCGAGCGCCCAGTCTCTGACCTCGGGCCGGGCGAAGTTCAACACCAGTTGGTCGCGCTTGGTGTCGTGTCGTCGGTGATCCATCCGCAGCACCCAGTCGGGATGGGCACGATAGAGCTCGCTGTCCGGGCTGACCGACTCCGGCTCGACCCAGAGGCCGACCCGCATGCCGAGGGCGCGGATCTCCTCGAACAGGACGCCGAGCCCGTCCGGGAAGCGCTCCGGATGGGGCCACCAGTCACCGAGCGAGGACGTCGCGTCGTCGCGCCGCGCGAACCAGCCGTCGTCGACGACGAAGAGCTCCGCACCGAGGGCGGCGGCGGTACGGGCGAGGGAAAGTTGACCCTGCGCGGTGGCGGTGAAGCCGGTGGCCTCCCACGAGTTGTAGAGCACGGGCCGGACCTCATCCGAGGCGGGCAGCACGAAGGCGCGTGTGTAGTCGTGCCAGGCGCGGCTGGCCGCGCCGAAGCCGCCCTCGCAGTACAACCCGAGCATCCGGGGGCTGACCAGTTCCGCGCCGGCAGGCAACGGCCAGCGTAAGCCTTCGTGTCCGAATCCGGCGGCCACGGCCACGCCGCCCTCGGGCCGGCGGGTGGCGGTCAGTCGCCAGCTGCCACTCCAGGCGAGTGCCAGGCCGAAGACCGCACCCTCGGTTTCGGTCGCGGTACCCGCATCGATCATGATCCACGGGTTGGACTGATGCCCGGTGATGCCCTGGCGGCTGGTGTAGGTCAGCTCACCGACGGGCAGCGGACCGCGCCGCAGCTGGAACTCCTCGGCCCATGCCCCGACGACGCCGGTGTAGCGGTAGTCGTCGGCATCCGGCAGGAACCAGCTGCCGGAGTGGAACCGGGTCACGGTGATGTCGGACAGATCCGAGTCGGGCAGGGCGGTGTTCCGAATCGTCACCCACCGCTCGATCACGTCGCCGTCGGGCCGGATCTGGAAGGACAGCACGACCTCCAGCGGGAAGTGCCGATCGGCCAGGCTCAGATCGAGTCGCTCGTCGTCGGCCTTGGCCGACAGGAACTCCAGCTCCACCGAGCGCACCGCGCCGAACGAGACTTCGAGCGCGGCCGGTCCCCATCGTCGCCCCCCGGTCACCGGCAGCAGCTCCTCTATCTCCACCGGCTCCGCGAAACTCGTCACGTGCCGTCCGGCGCCGTCAGGTGTCGATGGCCCCCGGGTGAGCCCGACGACCTGCCGCGCGGCGTCCGTGGCGAGCGGTGGCCCCCAGTACTTCTGCAGGACGGTCGCCTCTCCGGTCTGTGCGTCGACCTCCACCGCGACGACGTAGCACGAGCCGGGCGTGCGCAGACACCACGAGGTGTGGCTGGGGTTGAGCGGCATGACGGACACGGTGACATCCCAGATCATCGATGGATTGCCGAGACGGTAGCTCCCTTATCTGCATGCGGTCAACAAACGTTCCGGAAATGACTGATTTTTCATCGAGTGTCTTCTTCATCAGGAACTTCTTTCCTTGACAGCGTGAATAAATAGGGTGAGCATGTCTGGCGTGTTACAGATCAATGCCGCCAGAACGGCAAGCGTTACGGACGCCATGCGATCGGTGTTCGTCGAGCTGCTGGTTCATGGACCCATGTCGCGGGCGGAGGCGGCGCGCCGGTTGAACCTGTCGCCGTCGGCGTTGACGAAGCTGACAAAGCCGTTGCTCGAAGACGGCTACCTGGTGGAACAGCCGGTCGAGAATCGCAACGCGGTGGGCCGGCCCTCGCTGCCGTTGTCCGTGGACGCGAGCCGGGCCCAGTTCATCGGCATCAAACTCACCGCGGACCAACTGTTCGGCGTCCGCACCGACCTGCTGGCCACCGTGCGCGCGGAAACGCGGCTCTCCCTCCCCAACCACGACGTCCAGGCGGTCGTCGCGCAGATCGCGACCGCCGTACGCCAGCTCAGCGAACCGGACTACCGGATCACCAGCATCGGGTTGAGTCTGGCCGGCGTCGTCTCCCCCGGCGATCCGGTGGTGCACGCCTCCCCGTTCCTGGGCTGGCGGCAGGTGCCGCTGGCGGACCTCGTCCGGGAACAGACCGGGCTACCCGTCGTGCTCGACAACGACGTGCGCGCGCTCACCGCGGCCCAGCAGTGGTTCGGCGCCGGGGTCGGGCAGCGCTCCTTCACCCTGATCACCGTCGGCGCCGGCATCGGCTGCGGGCTGGTCATCAACGGCCAGCTCGCCACCGGCCACAACCGGGCCACCGGCCTCATCGGACACCTCGTCATCGACGGCAACGGCCCACTCTGTGAACAGGGTCATCGCGGCTGTGCCCGTTCCTACGCCACGTCCACGGCGGTGCGGCGAAACATCCGGGCCACCCTCGACCGGCCTGAACTCACCTTCGACGACTGTCTCACCCTCGCACGGGACGGCAACACCGTCGCCCGCCGCGTCGTCGACGACGCCGGCCGCGCGCTGGGCCAGGTCGTCGCCACCGTCGCGAACCTGACCGGCCCCGACGTTGTCATCCTCTCCGGCGAAGCGGTCGACATGATAACTATCAGCGACACCGCCTTCCATGCGTCCCTCAACGAGCACACCCACTGGACCACCGATCCGGTACCCGTCGTCATCAAGCCCTTCGCGTTCAACGAATGGGCCCGGGGCGCCGCGGTCGCCGCCCTGCAGTACCAGGTGACGGGTGAATGAGCACCGCGACACGGGCCCGGCGTTACCGGGACGTACCAGCGGCCCTGATCTTCGTCGGCCCGGCCGCCGTCGGCTTCCTCACCTTCTACCTGTGGCCGGCGATCCGCGGTTTCTACCTGAGCCTCACCGACTTCAGCCTGCTCAGCGCGCCCGAGTTCATCGGGTTGGAGAACTACGAGCGCCTGATCGGGGACCACCTGTTCTGGAACGCCCTGCTGGTGACCCTGGAGTACGTGGTCATCAACATCGCCGTGCAGACGGTGTTCGCGGTGCTGCTCGCCGTCCTCATGCACCGCTTGACCAGATCGATGACGATCCGCAGCATCGTCCTGCTGCCGTACCTGATCGCGAACGTCATCGCGGCGCTGGTCTGGTACTCCATGCTCGACTATCAGACCGGCGTGGTGAACCAGCTGCTGGAGTGGCTGAGTGTCGACCGGGTCGCGTTCTTCGGAGAGACCACCACGGCCATCCCGACCATCGCCCTGGTGAACACGTGGCGGCACGTCGGCTACACCGCATTGTTGGTCTTCGCCGGCCTGCAGGCCATCCCGAAGCAGGTCTACGAGGCCGCCGCGATGGACGGCGCCTCGGAGTGGAAGACGTTCTGGCGGGTCACGCTGCCGCTGCTGCGTCCGGTGATGGCGCTGGTGCTGGTGCTGACCGTGATCGGTTCCTTTCAGGTCTTCGACACGGTCGCGGTCACCACCACCGGCGGGCCGATCAACGCCACCCGGGTCATCTACTACTACATCTTCGAGCAGGCCTTCGCCCGGTTCGACTTCGGATACGCCTCGGCCATGTCGTTCGCGCTGTTCGTCATCCTGGCCGGCGTCGCGTACGCCCAGCTCCGGCTGACCCGCGCCTCCCAATCCGACCTGTCCTGAAAGGCCCTGCCATGGCCATCGCCAGTACGCCACAGGCCGGCGCCGACCTCACTCCCCCACCGCCGGGCCGGCCCCGCTCGGTCCGACCCGACCGGCGCGGTGTGCCCTGGGGCCGCATCGCCGGGTGGGCCACGCTGGTCGTCGTCATGATCGTGACCTTGGTGCCCTTCTACTGGATGTTGCGCACCTCCCTGTCCAACACCCGGGCGCTGGCCGCCGGCTCGGGCGAGCTGCTGCCGGTGGACTTCACCCTCGGCGCGTACAAGCGCGTGCTCGGACTGTCGACCACCGCGGAGGCGGTCTCCGAAGGCGGCTCCGGCGCCTCCGTCAACTTCTGGCTCTACCTGCGCAACTCGGTCATCGTCGCGACACTCGTCACCGCCGGTCAGGTCTTCTTCAGCGCGATGGCGGCGTACGCCTTCGCCCGGCTCTCCTGGCCCGGGCGCGACACGGTGTTCTTCCTGTTCCTCAGCGCACTGATGATTCCGCCGATCTTCACCACGCTGCCCAACTTCATCCTGATCAAAGACCTCGGGCTGCTGAACACCTACCTCGGCATCGTGCTGCCCGGGCTACTGATGACGCCGTTCGCGGTCTTCTTCCTCCGGCAGTTCTTCCTCAACGCCAGCCATGAGCTGGAGGAAGCGGCCCGCATCGACGGCGCCGGGCACGCCCGGATCTTCCTGCGGATCATCGTGCCGCTCAACCAGGCACCGATCACCACGCTGGCGATTCTCACCTACATCACCGCCTGGAACGACTATTTCTGGCCGCTGCTGGTCGGCAAGTCGGAGAACGTCCGCGTGCTCACCGTCGCGCTCGGGGTGTTCCAGGCGCAGACCCAGCGGGGCACCCCCGACTGGGCCGGCCTGATGGCCGCCACCCTCATCGCCGCGCTGCCGATCATGGTGCTGTTCGCCGTCTTCGGGCGCCGGGTCATCAACTCCATCGGATTCACCGGCATCAAATAACATCCCTCACGTCGGATCGGAAGGCACCATGACGAAAGCACGACGCGCTCTCGCCGCCGCGGCAGCCTTGGGGCTGCTGACGGTCGGCGGCTGTTCGGGAAGCGACGACAGTTCCAAATCGGCTTCGGGCACCATCACCTACTGGCTCTGGGACACCTTCCAGCAGCCGCAGTACCAAGCCTGCGCGGACGCGTTCCACGCGGCCAACCCCCAGTACAAGGTCAAGATCACCCAGTACGGTTGGGACGACTACTGGAACACGCTGACGTCGGCCTTCGTCTCCGGCACCGCGCCTGACACGTTCATCAGTCACCTCAGCTACTACCCGCAGTATGCCGCCCAGAGCCAGCTTCTCGACATCACCGAGCAGGTCAAGAAGGACAACGTCGACTTGTCGCAGTACCAGAACGGCCTCGCCGATCTGTGGGTCGACCAGCAGGGCCGGCGGTTCGGCCTACCGAAGGACTTCGACACCGTCGCGCTCTTCTACAACACGAAGAAGGTGGAGGAAGCCGGCGTCAAGACCGAGGATCTGCAGAACCTCACCTGGAACCCCACCGACGGCGGCACCTACGAGAGGTTGATCGCCCGCCTCACGGTCGACAAGAACGGCAAGCGCGGCGACGAGCCCGGCTTCGACAAGACCAAGGTCGCCACCTACGGCCTGGGCCTGAACAGCTCCGGGGGTGGCTTCGGTCAGACCGAGTGGAGCCAGTACGCGTTCTCCACCGGATGGACGCACGGCGACAAGACGCCGTGGCCGACCAGGTTCAACTACGACGACCCACGGTTCAAGCAGACGATCGCCTGGTTCCGCTCCCTGGTCGACAGGGGCTACATGCCGACGCTCGCGATCGCCAGTTCCGGCGTGAACCAGATGGACGCGTACGGCGCCGGAAAGTACGCGATGGTCACCGAAGGCAGCTGGAACACCAAGTCCTACTGGGACCTGAAGGGCGTCAAGTCCGGGATCGCACCGACCCCGATCGGCCCGATCGGCAAGCGCGCCAGCATGATCAACGGCCTTGCCGACAACATCTACGCCGGCACCAAGAACCCCGAGGGCGCCTGGCAGTGGGTGAAGTTCCTGGCCTCGCCCGCCTGCCAGCAGGACATCGTCGCGAAGCAGGGCATCGTCTTCCCGGCCATGAAGACCGCGACCGTAGAGGCCGAGAGGGCCTTCGCCGCCAAGCAGATCGACGTGGCGCCGTTCACCGTGCACATCAAGGAGAACACGACCACGCTCGCCCCGATCGCCGACCACTGGGCGGACATCTCGGCCCTGATGACCGAGACGATGGACTCGATCCTGTCCGGCAAAAGCGGTGTCGACTCCCTGGATGGCGCCAACCGGAAGGTTAACGAGTTCCTCAAGAAGTAGGGACCTCGTCCCACAAAGTGACTCCCGGCCGGCCCGGCTGCGATAATCGGCAGCCGGGCCGACCGCCGACCAGCACCGGTGAGTCGAAAGGATATCCATGTCCGCGACCATCTCCGTAGGACAGACGCTGACCGACGCGGTTTCGGCAGCTGACCCATCCCTGATTCACCTCAGCGCCGGCGGGGTCAGCCTGGTGCTCGACGTGCGGGGCTCCCGGCTCCCGGCGATCGTGCACTGGGGTGCCGCACTGGGCGACCTCTCCCAGCGGGACCTGGTCGACCTGGCGGTGGCAGCGGCACCGCAACCGATCGGCTTCTCGGTCGACGTACCGGTCCACGTGTCGATGCTGCCGGAACAGTCGGCGGGGTGGTTGGGCACGCCGGGACTGTCCGGCCACCGTCAGGGCCGCGCGTGGTCGTCGGCCTTCACGGTGACCGGCTCACGCCGGGAACGCCGTGGCGCCGACGACACCACCGACACGGTCATCGTCTGCGCGCGTGACGAGGTCGCGGAGCTGGAGTTGGTGATCGAGGTGGAGCTGCACGCCAGCGGCGTGGTGCGGTCCCGCGCCCAGGTCACCAACACCGGTGACGACGTCTACTGGGTGAACGACCTGAGCCTCTTTCTGCCGGTCCCCGAGGAGACCGCCGAGTTGCTCGACTTCACCGGGCACCATCTGCGTGAGCGTTCGCCGCAGCGCACCGCGTTCACCCACGGTCTGCGGGTACGGGAAAACCGTACCGGGCGTACCGGCTATGACAGTGCCTACGTGCTGTGCGCGGGCTCGGCAGGATTCGGCAACCGGCACGGCCAGGTGTGGGGCATCCACACCGCCTTCTCCGGCGGAAGCCGGACGCTGGCCGAGCGCACCTTCCACGGCCGCTCGTCACTGGGCGGCGGTGAGCTGTTGCTGCCCGGCGAGATCGGCCTCGCCGAGGGCGAGTCCTACACGACCCCGTGGTTGTACGCGTCGTACGGCGAGGGCTTGGACGAGTTGTCCGGCCGCTTCCACCGTTACCTGCGTGCGCGGGCTCAGCATCCGCGCTCGGCCCGACCGGTGGTGGTCAACACCTGGGAGGCCGTCTACTTCGACCACGACCTGGACCGGCTGACCCGGCTGGCCGAGGCCGCCGCGTCGGTCGGCGCGGAGCGGTTCGTGCTCGACGACGGCTGGTTCGGCTCACGGCGGAACGACACCAGCGGACTGGGCGACTGGACGGTGTCGACGGAGGTGTGGCCGCAGGGGCTCGAGCCGCTCATCAAGGTGGTCAACGGCCTCGGTATGGAGTTCGGGCTGTGGGTCGAACCAGAGATGATCAACCCGGATTCCGACCTGGCCCGGGCACACCCGGACTGGATCATGGCGGCCGGGGAGCGGGTGTCGCCGACCGCCCGCTCGCAGCAGGTGCTCGACCTGGCCAATCCCCAGGCGTACGACTACCTGCTGGAACGGCTGGACGCGCTGCTGACCGAGAACGCGATCAGGTACCTCAAGTGGGACCACAACCGCGACCTGGTCGACGCCGGACACCCCGGCACCGGTCGCGCCGGGGTCCACGACCAGACCCTGGCGGTGTATCGGCTCCTCGACGAACTCCGCGCCCGCCACCCCGCAGTGGAGATCGAGTCGTGCTCCTCCGGCGGCGGCCGCGTCGACCTCGAGGTGCTGGCCCGCACCGACCGCGTCTGGGCGTCGGACTGTATCGACGCCCACGAACGCGTAATGATCCAGCGCTGGACCAGCCTGCTGATTCCGCTCGAGCTGATCGGTTCACACATCGGTGCCCCACGGTCCCACACCACCAGGCGCGAACTGCCGCTGGACATGCGCGCCGGGACCGCCATCTTCGGCCATCTCGGCATCGAGTGGGACCTCACCCGGGCCAGCGAGGATGAACTGGATCGCCTCCGGCAGTGGGTGACCCTGTACAAGCAGGTACGAGGCCTGCTCCACACCGGGGTTCTCGTCCATGGGGATCTCAGCAACCCGGCGTACGAACTGACCGGGGTGGTTGCCCAGGACGGCTCGCAGGCTCTGTACGCGATCACCGCGACCGCCACCAGCGCCAGCTACCCGCCCGGATCGGTCGCTCTGCCCGGACTGGACCCGGCGAGGACCTACCGGGTACGGCCGCAGCCGCCGGGCGACATCGCCGACGGCAATGCCGCCGACTGGGGTGCCGCACTCCCCTGGTGGTCTCCGAGCGGAGTGCGGCTCTCGGGGCGCGTCCTGGACACCGCCGGGTTGCGCCTCCCGGTGCTCTACCCGGATCGTGTCGTGCTGATCCGGGTCACCGAAGCCGCGGATCAGGCATGACCGTCGCCGGCAAGGGCTCATCGCGGCCGATGAGCCGGTCGGTTTCCTCGGCCGGCCCAGTTGCTTCTTGGGGAGCTCATCGGTCCAGGCTGGTGAGGCATCCGTCCCGCATCTGGACGACGCGGTCGCAGCGTGCGGCGATGCCGGTGTCATGGGTGGCCATGATGAGGGTCGTGGCGTGCTCGTCGCGCAGACGCAGCAGCAGGTCGACGATGGCGGTGCCGGTCTGACTGTCGAGATTGCCAGTGGGTTCGTCGGCCAGCAACACGGCGGGTCGGTTGATGAGCGCGCGGGCGATGGCCACCCGCTGTTGTTGCCCACCGGAGAGCCGCGACGGCAGGGCGGCGGACCGATCAGCGAGCCCGACCATCGCCAGCAGCTCACGTGCCCGGGCGGCCTTGTCGAAAGCGGTGCGGAACGGGATCAGTGGTGCCATGACGTTGTCCAGAGCGGTGAGCGTGGGCAGCAGGTGGAACCGTTGGAACACGAAGCCGATCCGTCGCCGGTACGCGGCCAACGCTCCGCCGGACAAACCAGTCACCCGTTGCCCGTCGACGTCGATGGTGCCCCCGTCGCTCCGTTCGACGGCACCGATCAGGTGCAGCAGCGTGGACTTGCCGGAGCCGCTCGGCCCGGTCAACGCGACCGCGGTGCCGGCGGCGATCGAGAGACTGACATCGTTGACCGCCACCAGCGGTGCGCCGCCGGGCAGCGGGAAAGTCTTCCGCACATCCGTGAGACACACCAGCGGCACGCTGACCCCGGTCAGCGCCTCAGCTGACGTCCGTCGCATCGGATCTACTCCTTTACCGCTCATCCCTCGGCGAGCAGTTGGGCAGTGGGCAGTCGGCGGAGCATGGCGATCGGCACCACCACCGACAGGGCGGTGACGGCAACACCGGACGCCAGGGCGGCCACGGAACACCAGACGATCGGAGCGTTGATGCCCCCGGCGAAGGCCGCTGCCGCGCCGAGGCCGGCAGCGGCGCCGAGCGTGCCGCCGATCACCCCCATGCCGATGGCCTCGATGACGACCAGCCGGTTCAGCATGGCACCGGTCCAGCCGACGGCGCCGAACAGGGCGAACTCGGCGGCGCGCTCGGAGATGTTGAGATAGAGCACATCAGCGACGGAGACGATGCCCAGCACGATGGTGACCGCGACGGCGACGTAGTCGACGGTGCGGGCCTGGAGGGTGACGGCATCGCCGAGCAGGGTACCGGTGACCGTGCCGCGGAAAGCGAACGTGATCGCCAGCAACATCGTCAGCGCGGCGACCCCGATCATCAGACTCATCGCGCCGAGCGCGGTACGACCGGGTGTGCGGGCAAGGTTCGCCAGGGCGAGAGTCGACAGCCGGCGCGGGGCCTGCCGACGTACGGCGACACCCAGCACGGCGGGACGGATGACCTCACCGGGATCGGGCCGGGCGGCCCGCCAGGCCGGCCAGCCACCGGCGAGCAGGGCGAGTGCCACCGCCGCGGGAATGGCGAGCAGTGTGTGACTCCACGGGATGTCCAGCCCGAGGACGAAGGCGAACCCGAGTGCGAGCGCCGTGCCCACGAAACCTGCGACGAAACCGATGCCGGCGATCTCGGTGAACATCAGTTGGAGGAGGTGTCGCCGGTTCCATCCGAGGCAGGCGAGGATGCCGTACTCGGTGCGTCTGGCGCGGATGGCGGCGGTGTTGGCGTTGAGTACCGCCAGCGCGCACACCGCGAGTACCAGCACGGACAGCAGTACGCTCTTGCGGTCGGCCGCGTGGACCAGCACGGCTGCGACGCCCTTCTGCACCCATGGTTCGGCCACGGCGAGGTCCGGCCGCCCGTAGTTGCCCGCTGGGTAGTACACCGTCATCGCGGTGGGCGATGATCCCAGCGTGATGTCGACCTGCAGTCCGGTGCGTCGCGCTATCTCCTCCGCGATGACCCGTACCCGCTCGCGGGAGAGCGGGTCGATGCCTACCTCTCCGGCCAGCCGGACCCGTACCACGCTGATCGGCGCGGCCGTGTTCAGCTGGTATTCGGGGTAGGCGGGTTCGGTGCTGTAGGCACCGGGGTCGAAGATGGCCGGCAGGGCCGCCATGGTGGTGAGCATCAGCGGTGGTTGGCTCAGCAGGCCGGTGACGTTCGCGTTCGGGACCAGTCGCTCGCCGCCCAACGCCTGCCGTGACGCTTCGTCCGCGCCATCGGCGCCCGGGTTGAAGTACGTGTCCATGGGCACCGCCGACAACGCGCTGCCCAGCGAGATCTTGGCCGGGTCGAAGGTGCCCACCGCACCCATCGCGGTATCAGGCATGTTGACGCCCCCGGCCTGGGGGTCGTACCCCCGGGCCGTGTTGCGATGGATGGCGACGCCACCACGCACGCCGGTGTCGGCGAACTCCATCGGAACGTGACGCGAGGACCCGCCGTCGTCGGCACCCTTGCCCCAGATCTTCAAGTCGTACGGCGCCGGTTGGGCACTGAGGCCGTCCTCGGCCTGCACCGTATTCGCCGGTCCGACGGTCCAGAACGAGTGGAGCCACATGGTGTTGGCCGTTGCCACGTCGTATTCGATGGCCAACTGTCCGGGGCGCAGCATCCGGTCGACCATGGTCCGGTAGGGTTCGTCGATCGACATGGTTCTCTGCGCGACCGGCGTGCCGGACTCGTTGCCCAGGGCCGCGCGTAGGCGCTGGTCGTCCGAGCCGGAGCGAACCAGTTGCGTCGCGCCCGGGTTCAGCCGCTGCACGTCGATCCTGAGCGCCCCTTCGATCTGGGGCCGGTCCGCGATCAGGATCGGCAGCTTGGAGTAGGGATACCGCATTCCGTCCAGGCGATGCGACGTCGGCTTCTCGGCGGAGGTGAAGTACCGGCCGGTGGTGACCGCTCGGTCCAGGCCCGCCAACGCCGCCTCGGAGTCCGGGTCGACCGCGGCCATCAGGAACGGAACCGTCCACACCAACGTGACGACCGGGCGCATCGCCTTCCCCTCCCGATCCGTCGATCCCGCGCGGCCGACGCACGTCAGCGACGACCGGGCTCGTAGATCCGTCGGTTGGAGCCAGTCCCCCTCGCCGACAGACGACGCCGCCGGGCATATCTTCACCCGCTGACCGTCGGCATCGACCTCCTCTGGCGGCGGCAGCCCACCGCCGCTCTCCAGTTCGCTGTTCGGCACCACATCCAGCCGGTTGCGCGTCACGTACAGGTATGCCGGCCCGTCCGGGATCTGGCTCAACCCCGCGTCCGTCACCCATGTCGGCTGCACCCGCAGTACCTGCCGCTCCGCGGTCGGGTCCAGCTGATCCGACAGATCGACCGTCACGGGCACGGTCCGCATCACGTACCCGATCATGGCAACCGGAGCCGCGACGGACACGCCCCGCACCGCCTGGATCTGCCGCCACTGGTCGACGGTGATCCCGCCGCGCATCCCCGCCAACTGACCCGACTGGACCAGATTGCGCTGCTGCTCCAGGGGCAGCACCGCGTCCGCGGGCCGCACCAGGAGGTCGTACACGGGTCGGTAGTTGGCGGCCACGGTGCCCACAGTGTCCAGCCGGGAGGTCACCGCCGCCCCGGTGAGCAGAGTAAATCCCGCCACCGCGACAGCGATCATCGACAACAAGGCCAGTGACCGACGCAGCCGTACCCGCCACTGCGACACGGCCATCTCCAGCACTACTTCACCATCCGGCCGCGCCCGGGGTCATAGGTGCCTCCCAAGATGGTGCCGCCGGCCGGACAGATGTCCGGCCGGCGGCAGCGGATCGACGATCAGCAGCAGCCCGGGGAGCTGCTGACGTATGGCGCGTCGCAGTAATCCGCGGTGTTGGCGTAACAGCGAACCTGCGATCCAGCCACCCTATTGTAGTAGTAGTAGCAGTAGGGACCCCCGCACCCAACGCGGATGCGTTGACAGATGTTGCACGCGGATGCCTTGGCCTTGGGCAGCAGTGCGGCCAGCAGCTTGTCACCCAGCCTATTGATGATCACCATCCGGTCCTTCTCCTTCGTCGGTCCGACGGTTACCGGCAGGGCCACGATGTCATCGACCGCTTACGATCGACTAACGATGCGCTAACGCTCGGTGCCCGCCCGGATCATGCTGACGAGCCGGCCGATTCGCTGACCAGGTGCGACCCCGAGGTCGGCAGCCAGGACGTGGCACAGCTGGTCATGAGCGGCCAGCGCGGACGCGATGTCGCCACGCCTCATGTGCGCTTCTATGAGATGTTCCCAGGCCCGCTCCCGGTAGGGCCACTGGCGTACGAGGGGTTCCATCGCGTCGATGACGCTGTTGTGGTCGCCCAGCACGAGCTGTGCCT
The DNA here is from genome assembly GCF_004348595.1 of Micromonospora sp. KC723. Classification (GTDB taxonomy): domain Bacteria; phylum Actinomycetota; class Actinomycetes; order Mycobacteriales; family Micromonosporaceae; genus Micromonospora. The sequence goes on along the minus strand of NZ_SMKD01000104.1, from coordinate 7,007 downwards.
CAGCGAGATCCTCCATCGCCCGCCACCTCCGCTCGTCCAGCGATGCCGCCACGGCCGCCACCCCTGCGGACCCGACGTCGAGGCACGCACTGCCCCGCCACAGCCGCAGCGCCGCGGACAGCGACGCGACGCGCTGCTCGGCTCCTTCCGGCAGGCGGACGTCGGCGCCGCGCCGCGCCAACTCGTCGAAGCGCGCCAGGTCTGTCGACGTACGGTGAGCGCACAAAACGTAGCCCGGTGGACGGGTCTGCAACACGTTCACGGCCTCCGGGCCACCGAGCCGCACCAGGCTCTGCCGCAGTGCGGAGACGTGGCCCTGCAGCTTCGTCGTGGCCGTCACCGGTGGGTGATCGTCCCAGATCACCTGGACGAGACGGCTGACGCCGACCACCGTACCCAGGTTGAGGGCGAGCGTCGCCAGCAGCGCCCGTTTTCCCGAGCCGCCAATGGCCATCGGCTGGCCGCCGACAGTCGCCTCGAGCGGACCCAGCAGTGACATACGCAGCAACGTATGAGCGTTCACGTCACCGCCCGCGTCGGGAGTGCGTCGTCGTAGCCGGATGCCTGGAGACGGAACAACTCGGCGTAGCGCCCTCCCGACACCATCAGCTCGTCGTGACTGCCCTGTTCGAGAATGCGGCCGCCGGACAGCACAGCGATGCTGGTGGCCTCCCGGACGGTGTTGAGGCGGTGAGAGATCAGCAGACTGGTGTGTGTGCGGCGCAACGCCATCAGCCGCCGGTTGATCTCATGCTCGGTCGCCACGTCGAGCCCCGACGACGGCTCGTCGAGGATCAGCACATCAGCGCCTTCCCTCAGCGCGGCTCGGGCGAGTGCCAGCCGCTGCCACTGTCCACCCGACAGCACGACACCGACCCCGGCCGAGTCCCCGTCGCTGAACGCGCGCGTCAGCATGGTGTCGTACCCGTTGGGAAGGTTTCCGAGTACGGAGTCCATGCCGGCCGTGGCGGCTGCCGCACGTACCCGCGCGCGGTCGTCGAGCGCGCTGATGTCACCGACGGCGATATTGTCATGGGCGGAGAACTCGTACGTCATGAAGTCCTGGAACGTCGCCCCGATCCGCGCACGCAGGGACGCCGGGTCGAGAGTGGTGATGTCGACGCCATCCCAACGGATGACGCCTCGGGTCGGAGCGTGAAACCCACAGAGCAGCTTGACGACCGTGGATTTACCAGCACCGTTGTCACCGACCAGCGCCAGTGACGAGCCGCGCGGGATCCGCAGCGTCAGACCGCGCAACACCCAATCGTGGTCGGGAGCATACCGAAACCACACGTCGTCGAACTCCAAGCCGCGCTCCAGCGGCGGCACGGCCGGCAGCGGCTTGGACCGCGGTCCCTCGCGGGTCACCGCGGTGATGTCGACGTAGTGACCGAACATGATGAACGTCTCGCCGAGCATCGCTATCTGGCGGACCAGTCCCGACGCGGACATCTGCAACGCGGCCAGTGCCGCGAGCACGAGTACCAGGTCGCCGACGGTGCCTCGGCCGTCCGCTACCCGCGCGACGAAGAGAGCCAACGCGACCAGCGACACGACGCCGGTCAACGTCGCCAGAGCGCTGTCGACCCACAGCGCCAGACGGTCCTGGTGCCGCTCCTGCGCCTGGGCAGCGCGCAGCTCGCGCAGGAGACGACCCTGGAAGAACGCTCCGAGATTGAACAGCCTGATCTCCTTCGCCGCGCGCATGTCGAGCAGGAGCGAGGCGTAGAAGGTCTGCCTGCGGAACATCGGCACGGTCCGTTCCAGCATCGCCCCCCGCATCCGGGCCAGACGGATCTGGGCGATGAGCGTGGGCACAGCGGCCAGCAGGACCAGTGCGCCTGCCAGGGGAGACCATCGCACCAGCGTGACGCCGAACGCCACCACGGTGATCGTCTCCTGCCCGATCGCCAGGACCATGGTGTTGAGCTGGGTCGGCGCGTAGCGGCTCGCCTCGTGCGCGAGCCGGAGCCGATCATGGAAAGAGCTGTCTTCCAACTCGGCCAGACCGGGATGTGCCGACACCGCGGCGAACAACTCCTGTTGCGTGCGAATCGTCACGCGGCGTTCCGCATCCCGCTGGGCGTACTGAGAAACGTGCAGGACGACGGGTGACACGACGGCCAGGACGCCGAAGCCGGCGACACCAGCCCAGATCGTCGATCCGTCGTTGGCGGTGAGGCCGTCGATGATCGCCCGGGTGAACCATGCGGTGCCTACCGCGGCCAGGCCACCCACCACCATGAGCAGGATACTCACGGCGGCGGCCCAGGGCGCGGCGCCGAAGTAGATGCCGAACGCGCGCCGCATTAACGATGCCGACCGCCTCATCGGAGCTTTTCAACCTCCTCTTACGCGCCGTCGTGGCCGCAGCTCAGATGCGGAGCACAAGCGCAGCGGGGGTTCGGGGCGAAAAGGACTCATTGGCTGCTGAGTACCTCCGTCAGCTCGTGGCCGCGGGCCAGCAACCGCCCCTCGTCGCCGAACATCAGGAACGCCGGGGTGCCCTGCACCTGGAAGGTCGTCATCACCGCGCTCGAGTCGCCTGCCGTGACGAGCAGACCGGCCTTCCGCAACGTCGGGGCCAGTTCATCGCTCATGTTCTCGCCCACGGTGAGGAAGCTGACCACCCGCACACCCGCGCCCCCGATCTCCTCCGCGCGCTCAGCCAGGGCCTCAGCCTGGGCCGGGCAGTGTCGGCAACCCGCCGAGAAGAAACCGATCAGAACCGGGCCGCCGGCGATGTCGGCGCTGGAGACCTGGCCGTCGGGCGACACGAACTCCGGCATCGCGCTGCCGAGCGGCAGCCCCGATGCGGGTGGCGTCGTCATCTCGACGAGCTTCGTCTCCGTCTCACGCAACCGCCTGATGATCGCGGCACTCAACGCCAGATCGACGAGAACGAGTACCGCCAGAATGGCGACAGCAACGGAGAGAAATAGCACATTGTCTCCTTGGGTTGAGTGCGCCAACGCAATGGTGCACCAGGGCGCGTATTCGGCTGTATGGAAAGTCAGCGCGGGTGGGCCGCTCCACGCAGGAGCCAGGTCAGGTCGTCCAGCCAGACCAACGCCGTGACCACCATGCCCGCGGCGGAAATGGACAACAGGATTTGCGACGGGTCGAGGCTGGCCAGCGCCACCGTGGGCAAGGCGAACGTGCCGAGAAACGCGCCGAACGAGGCGGCTGCGAGGAACCCGCTGCGCACGACGTGCCGCCAGGCAACGGGTGCGCTCGTCGGCCCGAAGCAGTGGCACCCGGTCGTGGACCCCCGTCGAACGGCCCGTGCGAGCACCACGGCGAACGCGCCAAAGAGCAGGACCGCCGCCCCGAGACCCGCCGGCGCGCCACCTGGCCAGACAACCAGAGCCAGCACCACCGTCTCGGCCGCGATCGATGCGACTGCCGCGGGGCGAGACCAGCGTGGAGCGGTCACCTGTAGGCCGGTAACGGCGTCGGCAAACGCGTGGAAACTGGCGCGGGTGCGCACCTTGCTGACTATGGATATCGCAAGAACGCCAGATACCGTCAATACTGCCGCGACAACAGCAACGCCCACGACGTCCCCCATGTCCCCGTGTCCCGCGTGTCACGAGCCAATCGATGCGCACGCAACTAGCTGGGTTCCTGGACCGTACCCTTGCCATCCAACTGCGTCAACGGTTTGATTCACGGGCACATAGACACGCATGACGGGAGGCGCATGATCGACAAGTCACCACTCCTGCTCGCCACCATGATCGGACTCGCGCTTACGGCATCGGTTCTGGGTGGTGTCGTAGCGACGCGTCGCCACCTCATGGTCATCGATGTGCTGGGTGACAGCATGGCCCCCAGCCTCGTCCACGGCGACCGTCTCCTGATTCGACGAACGCATCGGCTACGGGTGGGCAACATCGTGATCGCGCACCACCAGGAGGGTGGGCGCCGGACCGCCGCAGACGGGTCTCTGGCATCCACGTGGCTCGTCAAGCGACTGGCAGCCCTACCCGGCGACGCTGTCCCGGAGTCGGTCGCTCCAGCCGTTGGGGGTCACTCGCGGCAGGTGCCCGCCGGCATGGCCGTGCTACTCGGCGAGCATCCGGCTAGCGTCGACTCCCGCTTATGGGGCTTCGTACCGCTGGATGACATCGAGGGCGTGGTCGTCAGGCGGCTGAGGCCCAGTACCGTAGACCCGCGTAGATAAGGGCTTCAGGTGTGTCGGTGGCGGACGGGACGGCGGTCGTCGTCCACCATGGCCTGATGCCCGGGTACCCGTTCGTGGTGGCGGACGATGCGTCGGCAGCGGTCGAGCCAGGAGAAACGTACGCTCGACCGCCCAGCGGCGGCGCATCACGACGAAGGTCGGCTACCCGGCCATCTTGGCGACCATCTGCAGGATCAGTCGCAGCTGTTCGACGGCCCCCTCGAGAGTCGGCCGCGGAGTCGGCCGGACCAGACGGTCGCCCGGTGAACACACGTGGAACTGAACCACGCGGATGATCGTCGATGTTGCCGGAACGGGTAAGGGTGTGCTGGAATGGCTCACATCGCCGCAGCACGGGGCAACCGCGCTGGGAACGGTGAGCACGAAAGCATCGCCGTGTCGGCAACCCATCACTCCGGCAGACGCGCGCCGCACCGCCGGGCCATCTCCACGACGACGGGCAGGTGTCCCGCCGTACGTGTCCCGCCACGTATGCCGTGACAACCGAGACGTTCGACCTCTGACCCGCCGGAGGCGTCCGATACGCCATGTCGACACAACCAGGCCCGGGGACGAGGTGGGCCTCGATCATCGTGATGGCCCGGAGAGTTCCTTCTGGCCCCTGCCCGCCTGGCAGGGACCGACGTCATGGAGGATGACCATGCGCAGTTTCCTCGCGGTGTTCACCGCCGCCCTGATCCTCGGTACCACAGCCGGCAGCGTCCCGGCCGGTGCGTCGGGTGCCTCCCAGCGTACGTGCACCCGTGGCCTGCTCTTCTGCGAAGACTTCGAGCGGCTGCCTCGTGGCGGTCCCAGTACGTTGAAGTGGGGTGTCGACACTCGCAACGGCACCCTCACCGTCGAGCGTGCCCGTCACGGCAACCAGGTGCTGCACATCCACACCGTCGACAATGGCCGCGCCTTCCTGCGCGTCGACGACTTCGCCGCGCCGGACAACCTTTTCTACGGTCGGATGCGTCTGCGCGTCGACGCCTTCCCAACCGCCCCTGACTGGGCGCACTTCACGCTGGTGGAAGCGACCGGCACAGGCAGTTCGGAGGTCGTCCGTCCGGTCGGCGGCCAGTACGCCCCCACGGTTCCGGGAACCTTCTGGGGTGTGGGCGCCGACGGTGGACCGACCGGCGACTGGACCAACTGGCGGGAGTCCGCCCCGGTCACCGAGGACACTTGGCAGTGCTTCGAGTGGAAGCTCGATCCGGCGGACAACCGCGTTGCGGTGTGGATCGACGGCGTGGCGAACCCGGAACTGACCGCCTCCACGACCGAACACGGCGGCAACGATGTTCCCTTCATTCTGCCTGCGGTCAACACAGTGAAAATCGGCTGGCAGCTCTACCAGGGCGGCACCACGCCGGGCGAGTTCGACCTCTGGATCGACGACATCGCTCTCTCCACCGAGCGACTCGGCTGCTGACGTCGTTCGTCACCGTTCGCTATCGAATCCGGCGAGCTCCCCTGCTCGAAACGTGTTCCGCAGCACCATCCTCGGCCGTTAGAGGCGCTGCAACGAATCGGTTCGGCAGGAGCGAAGGGTGACCCCGCTCACATGTCAACCAGGTGTCGAGGAGGCACCGGCCATGTGCCGGCTCGCTCACCGAGCACGACAAGACCCTTCGACGGCGACGACAACGTTCGTAGGTGCCGTTCGGTATCAAGCTGGCGTCACCGGGGCCGCTGCCGGGGCCGGGCGCCGCGATGTTCGGCACCCGGCCCCTGGGCCACCGGACCAGCGACCAGTCCTGCTGTCGACAACCCCTACACCGACGCTACGGAGAAGCGCCGAACCGCGATCATCGTCGCGGTCCGGCGCTGTCCGACCGGTGCTGAGCGGGCGGCGCTTCGGGTGCGCCACCCGCACCGTGTCGGTTACTTGAGGTTGGGCACTTCGTCCCGGGTGACGACGTAGTTGTGGGTGTAAACCTTCCGAAGGAAGCTCGGGTCGTTACGGCCGTAGAGCCAGTCACCGTTCCACGTGTTGAACGTGACCCAGCGAGCACCGCTGGACTGCAGTTGGTCCGGGTCCGGGATGGGGCCGTTCTCGTGCAGGGCGATCGGAACCGTGCCGCCGACGATGTTGCGGGTGGCGTTGTACAGCGAGGTCAGCGGGCCGTGGTCGTTGACGTAGGTGTCCGCACCGCCGACATCGACGTACTGCTTGCCCGGGTAGAAGGACGACTGCGGGCTTCCGTTGTACGGGTGCAGCCAGACCAGGTTGTGGATGCCCTTGGTCTTGGTGAAGTAGTCGAACTGGTAGCGCCACAGGCGCTGGTACTGACTGCCGCCCTCCGTGCTCCACCAGAACCAGGTGCCGCCGGCCTCGTGGTAGGGCGCCCACAGGACGGCGACGCCCTGCGACTGCAGCTGCAGCAACTGCCCGGCCGCGGCGTCGAGTTCGGCCAGGTAGGCACGGTTCTGACTGGTTCCTGGGGTGAGAACCGCGTTGATCGAGGTACGGCCGGCATAGTCGCAGTAGCCGCCGGTGCCAGGGGCGCCGGTGTGCCAACCGATGAGCGGGATGCCGCCCGCGTTCCACCAGGCGGCGGCTCGGCTGGTCGCGCCGGGCCGGTCACACATGTCCAAGCCCCGGATGGCCGGGTTCCTACCCGTGGTGGTGCGGATGTGGTTGAACTCGTCCTCACGACCGTTGGTCTCCCGCTGGCCGGACAGGATGTGGTTGCCGTACTGGCTGTACAGGTAACAGAGCAGGTTGCGAGCCTGTCGAGTGGCCTGCGGGTCCACCGGCGCCACGTTGCACGTGCCGTTGCTCGGGGGCGGGATGCTCGGCGGTGGGGTGGTG
>NZ_SMKD01000103.1 GCF_004348595.1 Micromonospora sp. KC723 | reverse complement strand
ACCCAGCCCCACCCCGCGCACTTCGGGATCGAGGAAGAGGTCCATCCCGGCGTGCCGGTACTCCGGGTCGGGTTCGGCGTACCACTGGATCGCGCCGACCACCCGGCCGTCGTGCTCGATCGCGTACACGGTCAGATCGTCGTCGGCCAGATCGGCGCGGACCGCTGCAACCAGGTCGTCGCCGCCGCGCCACCAGCGGCGCACCTCCGGGGCGGCCCGGATCGCGGCCAGGGCGGGCACGTCCGCGTCCGTCGCCGGCCGCAACGTCACCGATCTTCCCCGCAACACGGCTCAGCCCCGGATCTCACCGTGCTCGACGCAGGCCGCCGACCAGCCGACCGGCAACACCTGCACCTTCATCCGGCGCCGGCAACGGACGCAGTACCGCGGCGGCTCCAGGACGCGGGCCGCCGCGCACGCGGAGTGCGAACCGGTGGCCGCCTCCGCCCCGCACCGGTCGCACCAGCGTGGCGCGCCTTCACCGGCGCGGTCCGCCGGTGCCACGGGTTCGACAAGCTCGGTCACCGTCGGCCTCACAGGGTGGCGGAGAGCGCCTTGACCGGCATCTTCAGGTCGTCGAGCAGCTTCAGGTCGTCGGTCGCCGGCCGGCCCAGGGTGGTCAGGTAGTTGCCGACGATGACGGCGTTGATGCCGCCCAGCAGACCGTCGCGGGTGCCCAGGTCCCCGAGGGTGATCTCCCGGCCGCCCGCGTACCGCAGGATGGTGCGCGGCATGGCCAGCCGGAACGCGGCGATCGCGCGCAGCGCGTCCTTGCCCTCCACCACCGGGCGGTCACCGAGCGGGGTGCCCGGACGCGGGTTGAGGAAGTTCAGCGGCACCTCGTGCGGGTCCAGTTCGGCCAGCTGCGCGGCGAACTCGGCGCGCTGCTCCACCGTCTCGCCCAGACCGAGGATGCCGCCGCAGCAGACCTCCATGCCGGACTCACGGACCATCCGCAGCGTCTCCCACCGCTCCTCCCACGAGTGCGTGGTGACCACGTTCGGGAAGTAGGAGCGGCAGGTCTCCAGGTTGTGGTTGTAGCGGTGCACGCCCATGTCGACCAACTCGTCGACCTGCTCCTGGGTGAGCATGCCCAGCGACGCGGCGACCTGGATGTCGACCTCCGCCTTGATGGCGGCGACCCCCTCGCGCATCTGCTTCATCAGCCGGGCGTCCGGGCCGCGTACGGCGGCCACGATGCAGAACTCGGTCGCCCCCGTCTTCGCGGTCTGCTTCGCCGCCTCGACCAGGGAGGGGATGTCCAGCCAGACCGACCGCACGGGCGAGCTGAACAGCCCCGACTGCGAGCAGAAGTGGCAGTCCTCCGGGCAGCCGCCGGTCTTCAGCGACACGATGCCCTCGACCTCGACCTCCGGGCCGCACCAGCGCATCCGCACCTCGTGGGCGAGCTGGAGAGCGGCGGGAAGATGCTCGTCGGGCAGGCTGAGCACGGCGAGGACACCGGCCTCGTCGAGGCCGACGCCGTTGCCCAGTACCTGGGTACGGGCCTGGTCGAGGATGTCTGGCATGGCTCGTACCCTACAAGGCCGCCACGGGCCGGAGAAACGGCCGAACCGGCGCGGCGACCACGTCCGACCGGGCCCGACGCCGTCGCCCGCCGCCCCGGCGACCGGCGACCCGGCGCTGTGCGGCGGCCCATGCCACGCCGGGCGCGGCGGCCCCGGGTGGTAACTTCGCCCGGCGGGCGCGCCGCCGGATGCCCGACGCGCCCGGACGAAAGCCCTGCGTGGGGGAGGGAGGCGGAGACGGTGGCGGACTGGCTGGCGGCGCTCGACCGGCGGGCCGACCTGCGCGCCAAGGCCGGGCTGACCCGCGTGCTGCGCCCCCGGCCAGCCGGCGACGCGGTGGTCGACCTCGCCGGCAACGACTACCTCGGCCTGGCCACCCACCCCGAGGTCACCGCCGCCGCCGCACGGGCACTGTCGGCGTACGGGCTGGGAGCCACCGGGTCGCGGCTGGTCCGCGGCTCCACCGACGTCCACCACGCCCTGGAGGACGCCCTCGCCGACTGGCTCGGCGCCGACCGCGCGCTGGTCTTCTCCTCCGGCTACCTGGCCAACGTCGCCGCCGTCCGGGGCCTCACGCAGCCGCGTACGCTGCTGGTCTCCGACGCCCACAACCACGCCTCGCTGGTCGACGGCTGCCGGATCTCCGGCGCCGAGACCGTGATCACCGCGCATGCCGACGTCGACGCGGTGGCCGCCGCACTCGCCGCCGCGCCGGGCCGCCCCGCCGTGGTGGTGACCGAGTCGGTCTTCTCCGTCGACGGTGACCTCGCCCCCCTGGCCACGCTGCACGCCGTCGCCCGCCGGCACGGCGCGCTGTTGCTGGTCGACGACGCGCACGCGCTCGGGGTGACCGGGCCGGGCGGTGCGGGTGGGGTGGCCGCGGCCGGCCTCACCGGCGAACCCGACGTGGTGGTCACCGCCACCCTCTCCAAGGCGCTCGGCGGCGCGGGCGGGGTGGTGGCCGGGCCGGCCGAGTTCGTCCGGCACCTGGTGGAGACCGGCCGGACGTTCATCTTCGACACCGCGCTGCCCCCGGCGGTCGCGGCTGGCGTGCACGCCGCGGTGACGTTGGCCCGGGCTGGCGACGACCTGCGCGCGGAGCTGGCCGACCGGGCCGCGCTGGCGGTCCGCCGGCTGGCCACGGCCGGGCTGACCGTCTCCGCCCCCGACGCGGCCGTGGTGTCGGTGGCCGCCCCCGGCCCGCAGGCCGCCACGACCTGGGCGGCCGACTGCCGTGACCGGGGTGTCGCGGTCGGCTGCTTCCGCCCGCCGTCCACCCCGGACAGCCGCTCCCGGCTGCGGCTCACCATCTCCGCCGGGGTGTCCCGGGCCGACTTCGCGCGCGCCCTGGACGTCGTCGTGGAGTGCGCGCCGTGAGCACCACGGGGCCGGAGGTGCGGCCGTGACCACACCGTGGAAGGGCGTGGTGCTGGTCACCGGCACCGACACGGGGGTCGGCAAGACGATCGTGACGGCCGCGATCACGGCCGCCGCGCAGGCCGCCGGGATGCGGGTCGCGGTGGTCAAGCCCGGCCAGACCGGTACGGCCACCGGGGAACCCGGTGACGTCGACGTGGTGACCCGGCTGGCCGCCCCGCTGGCCGGGCGCACCCTGGCCGGCTACCCGGACCCGCTGGCCCCGCTCGCCGCGGCCCGGGTCGCCGAGCTGGAGCCGCTGGAGCTCTACACCGCCGTCGACGCCGTCCGGGAGGAGGCCGACAAGCACGACCTGGTGCTGGTCGAGGGGGCCGGCGGGCTCCTCGTGCCGATGGGGCTGCGCCCCTCCGGCGAGCCGTGGACCGTCGCCGACCTGGCCGTCTCCCTCGGCGCCCCGGCCGTGGTGGTGACCCGCGCCGGGCTCGGCACCCTCAACCACACCGCGCTCACCCTCGAGGCGCTGGAGCGGCGGGCGATTCCCGCCGGGGTGGTGGTCGGCGCGTGGCCGGCCGAGCCGGAACTGGTGCACTGGGCCAACCTGACCGAGCTGGTGCCGAACCTGCTCGGCGCGCTGCCGGCCGGCGCGGGGGCGATGGATCCGGGGGTGTTCCGGCGGTCCGCCCCGGGCTGGCTGACCCCGGCGCTGTACGGCGTGCTCGACGACTGGCGTGCCTGGGCCGAGGACGCCGACTAGGCCGGTGACCTTCGTCGGTGCCCGTCCCGCACCCGGGTCGGTAGCCTTCGCGACGTGCGGAAACTGCGAGATCGGCGACGGTGGGCCGGCGACGCGCTGCTCTGGGTGGTGCTCGCCGCGCCGGCGGCGTACGCCCGCTTGACGCCGCCGCACGAACGGCACGCAGTGCCGCTGCTGGCCGGTTCGCTGTTGCTGCTCGCGGCGGCGGTCACGGTGGGCCGCCGACTGCCGCTGCTGGCCGTGCTGCTGGTGCTGCTCGGCTCGGTCGTCGACGGCAACTTCGTCTTCGCGCTGCTGGCCTTCAGCTACCTCGCCGGCCGGCGAGGTGAGCGGGCGGCGCCCGCCGCCGCCCTGTACGCCGGGGTCCCCATCGCCGGCACGGTGCTGCACCTGGCGGTGCTGGACACCGGCACGGCGACCTGGTTCCTGCTGAGCTGCGTGTGGCTCGGCGCCGGGGTGTTCCCGTGGCTGGTCGGCCGGTACCGGCGGCAGCAGCAGGCGCTGGTGCTGGCCGGCTGGGAGCACGCCGAGGCGGTGGAACGCGAGCAGCAGGGCGCCGCGGAGCACGTCCGGTTGCGGGAACGGGCCCGCATCGCCCAGGACATGCACGACACGCTGGGCCACGAGCTGAGCCTCATCGCGCTGCGCGCGGCGGCTCTGGAACTGGCCGGCGACCTCGACCAGCGGCACCGGGCGGCGGCGGGGGAGCTGCGGGCCAGCGTGGCCACCGCCACCGAACGGCTGCACCGGATCATCGGCATGCTCCGCGAGACAGACGCCCCGGCCTCCACCCGACCGGCGGGGGAGAGCATCGCCGACCTGGTGGACGGCGCGCGGGAGGCAGGCATGTCGGTGCGGGCCCGGTTGATCCCCGACGTGGCGGTGCTGCCGGAGCTGGCCGCGCAGACCGCGCACCGGGTGATCCGCGAGGCGCTCACCAACGCCGCCCGCTACGCCCCCGGCGCCCCGGTCACGGTCACCCTCGCCGCCACCGGCGACCAGGTCGAGGTGCGGGTGGTCAACGCGACGCCGCCGGCCGGCCCGCTGCCCGGTCCGCCGTCGCACGGCTCCGGCCTGCTCGCCATCGGTGAACGGGTACGCCTCGTCGGTGGCGTCCTGACGGCCGGCCCCACCGCCGACGGCGGCTTCGCCGTCGCCGCGCGGCTGCCGCTGACCGAGCCGGCGGGTGGCGCGGAGCCGGGGGTGGCGGCCGGGACGGGGCCGGGCGGCGCGGCGCGTCCTGCCGGCTTTCCGACCGTGGCCCGGCAGCGGCTGCGGGACGGCCGGCGGGACGTGCGGCGCAGCCTGCTCACCGCGCTCGGCGCGCCGTTCGCCGTGGCGCTGCTGCTCTCCCTCGTCTACTACCCGAGCGCCACCGCCGGCTCGGTGCTCGACCAGGCCTCGTTCGACCGGATGCGGATCGGTATGCCCCGCGCCGAACTGGCCGGGCTGCCCCGGCGTCAGGTCGCGCCGCCCGCCGGCGAGCCCGCGCCGCCGGCCGAGGTGACCTGTGAGTACTACACCGACGGGAACTTCCCGCTCGCCCAGCCCACCTGGCGGCTCTGCTTCGCCGACGGACGCCTCACGAGCAAAGGACGGACCACCACGTGAACGCCGATCCACCGGTGACGGTGCTGCTCGCCGACGACGAGGCGATGATCAGAGCCGGGGTGCGGGCCATCCTCGCCGCCGACCCGGGCATCGAGGTGGTCGCCGAGGCCGGTGACGGCCGCGTGGCGGTCGAGGCCGCCCGGACGTACCGGCCCCGGGTCGCGCTGCTGGACATCCGCATGCCGAAGCTGGACGGTCTCGCCGCCGCCGCCGAGATTCGCCGTCTGGTGCCGGCGACCGCCACCGTCATGCTCACCACGTTCGGCGAGGACGAGCACGTGGCCCGGGCGCTCGGCCACGGGGCCAGCGGATTCCTGCTCAAGGCCGGTGACCCGCGGGAGCTGATCACCGGGGTGCGGGCGGTCGCCGACGGCGGGGCGTACCTGTCACCCCAGGTGGCCCGCCGGGTGATCGAGCTCAGCGGCGGCCGGATGGCCCGGGTGCCGGCGGCCCGGGACCGGACCGCCGGGCTCACGGAACGGGAACGGGAGGTGCTCGGCCTGGTCGGCGCGGGGCTGTCCAACGCCGAGATCGCCCGCCGGCTCTTCCTCACCGAGGGCACCGTCAAGGGATACCTGACCAGCATCTTCACCCGGCTCGACGTGCGCAACCGGGTGCAGGCGGCGATCATCGCGTACGAGGCGGGGCTCACTTCCTGATGTCCCGACCGGCCCGCGTCGGGCGGCCACCCGCTCCCGGGCGGCCGCCCTCGCGGGGGTCAGGCGTCGCGGCGGCGCAGGGCGGCGCGACCGAGCGCCAACGCGGCGGCGGCCCAGCCGGCGAGGAGCGCCAGCCCCACCAACGGCGGGTACGGGTCGGTGTCCCCGGCCATGAAGTGCCCGCCGGCCACGCCGGGGAAGGCGTCGGAGACCCGGGTCAGCACCGTGATCCCGGGTTCCCGCAACGACAGCGGGACGATCATCAGCACGGCGAAGAGGAGGGTGAGCACCGCACTGCGCAGCACCGCCCCCAAACCGGGCGCGAGCACCCCCACCAGTGCCAGGTACGTCGCGGCCGCCAGCACGTCACCGACGGTCCCGGCGAGCGGGACGCGCCCCCACTCGCCGAGCAGCGGCCACGCGGAGAGCGTCCCGACCACGCCGAGAAGCAGCCCGGAGGCGAAGGTCACCGTGCCGGCCACCACCGCCTTGGCGAGCAGCATCCGCCCCCGTGACGGGGTGCACTGCAAGGTGCCGCGGATGGTGCCGGTGGTGTACTCGCTGGTGATCGCGAGCAGGCCGAGGGCGAGCACGGCGTACTGGGTGAGCTCCATCGCGTCGATGAGGACGCTGCCCACGGTCACCCGGCCCCGGTCGTCGACCGGGTCGTCGTTGGTGTTGGCGTTGTCGGCGTAGATGGCCAGCTGGGCCGAGCCGGCGGCGGTCAGCAGCACCCCGGCCAGCAGCGTCCACCAGGTGGTACGGACCGACCAGAGTCGGGTTCACTCGGCCGCCACCGCTCCCGGCAGGCCACCTGGCGTACCTTCGTCAGGTCAGCCCCTTCGGATCACGAACGCGTCCGGCATCCGGAAGGTGAGGTTGTCCGGGCACCAGGGCGGGCGTACCACCGTCACCCCGTCGAGCAGCGGCGCCGCCTCGGCCACCACCACCGCCGCCTCCATCCGGGCCAGCTGCGCGCCGACGCAGCGGTGCGCGCCCGCGCCGAAGGCCAGGTGCCGGCGCGATCCGCGCTGCCCGGGATCGAACCGTGCCGGCGCGGCCACCACCTCCGGATCCCGTCCGGCGCGGGCCAGCCAGAGCACGACACTGGTGCCCGCCGCGACGGCCGTCCCACCCAGCGTGGCGTCCACCGCGGCCACCCGCCGCCAGGTCACAATCGGCGGTTCCAGCCGCAGCCCCTCCTCGACCACGTCCGCCGCCGCCACCGTGCCGCCGCGCAGCCCGGCGCGCACCGCCGGCTCGGCGGTGAGTCGGTGCAGCAGCAGAGTCAAAAACTGCGAGGTGGTCTCCTGACCGGCGACCAGCAGGAAGAACAGCGCGCCGACCACCACGTCGGGGGAGTGCCCGGCGGCGCGTAGCGCGGCGGCCAACCCACCGCCGGTGGCGGCGAACTCCCGCAGCACGGTGTGGAAGCGGCCCACCTGGGTGGCGAGGGTGAGCTGCCGGTCGGCGTCCAGCGGCGCCCAGAACAGCTCCAACGCCGCCCGGGCGAAGTCCTTCACCGCGTCGACCGGCGCGTCGGGCAACTCGACGAGCCGGGCCAGCACCAGCAGCGGCAGGTCGGCGGCGAGCCCGGCGTACAGGTCGACCGGCTCCCCGGCGTCGAGGGCGGCGGCGAGCCGGTCCACCCGCCGCCGGACGAGCGCGGTCAGCCACGGCTGCTGCGCGGCGACCCGGTCCGGGTGCAGCGCCTCGGCCACCAGCGCCCGGATCCCCGGGTGGCTGGCCGAGGAGTTGTTCGCCAGGGTCGGCGGCAGCCGGAACCGGTGCCCGGCGAGCACCCGCAGCGCGGCCACCGGCACCGGGGTCACCGCGTCCAGGGCGTTGTCCGGCCGCCAGGTCACCGGGTCGGCGAGCACCTGCCGGACCAGCGCGTGCCGGGTGACCACCACATGGTCGACCCCGACGTGGTCGGCGACGACGGCCACGTCCGGCCACCGCCCGTCGACGGACTCCCCCCAGCCCCGGAACAGCACGCCGTCACGCTAACGGGTGGCCCCCGGCGGGGTCGGGTCCAGCTCCCACACGGTGGCGCGCTTCACCCGTACGCTCTCCAGCGCCTCCGGCACCGGCACGTCGTACGCGGCCAGTTCCCGGAACCGTTCGCGGGGCAGGAACGCCCGCCCCGGATCGCCGACCAGCACCCGCGCCCCGCCGGAACGGGCGGCCCGGAGCAGGAAACGCAGCATCCGCCTGGCCATCGCCTCGCTGTAGAAGACGTCCCCGGCGAGCACCACCTCGGCGTCCCCGGCGTCGGAGTCGAGGATGTCGCCCAGCTCCACGTCGACGCGTACCCCGTTGGCCTCGGCGTTGAGCGCGACGGCGGCCACCGCCCGTTCGTCGATCTCCACGGCGCGTACCGAGGCGGCGCCGGCCCGCGCGGCGGCGATGGCGACCAGACCGGAGCCGGCGGCCAGGTCGAGCACCCGACGGCCGGCGACCAGCTCCGGGTGGTCGGTGACGTGGCGGGCCAGTCCCTGCCCGCCGGCCCAGGCGAAGGCCCAGAACGGGGGTGGCTGGGCACTGCGGAACTCCCCCTCGGTCAGTTCCCAGAGCCCGATGGGCTCGTCGGCCTGGTGCAGCCGTACCTCGGGGACGAAGGCCACCGGGGCGAGGCGGGCGTGCAGCCGGACGAAGGCCGCGGAGAGGTCGGACACCAGGTGATTGTCCTCCCACCGCTCCCCCGGCGTGTCGCGGGTCGGTGGTGACCGGTTCACCACCGACCGTGATAACCGTCCCCGTACTTCACGCTCCGTGCGAACACGCCCGTCTACCGGCTTCCCCCGACCCCTCATAGCGTGGCGGTTGGACGGGACCGACGTGAGGAGGGTGACGGTGGCGAGCGTGTGGCGCAACGCGATGCGGGTCGGGGTGGTGCTGGCCTGTCTGTCGGGGACAGTGCTGGCGGCTCCCCAGCCGTCATCCGCGGCGGCCGGTTTCGCCACCGTGATGAGCGGCCTGCCCGACGAGTTCGTCGCCGACGGCGAGGTGCGGACGCTCTCCGCCGTGGTGTCCCGCACCGACGGCGGCGGCTGCCTGAAGGTCCGCTGGTCGATGGTGCTGACCGTGAGCGGGCTGCGGCTCAACCAGGTGAAGATGGACCGGGTGGAGGAGAACGGCGCCTTCCCGCTGGACATCCGCACCGAGGGGTCGGTGGCCCGGCTGACCGACCGGCAACTCGACCCGGGCACCCTCTGCGCCAACCAGACGGTCACCGCCCGCTACCGGGTCGCCTTCGACGAGTCGGTCAGCGAGGGTCGGATCACCCTGGCCGCCGAGGCGTACGACCCGGACCTGCGCCTGCTCGCCCGACAGAGCGCCACCCGTACCGTGATCGGCCCCGGCTTCGGCGCGACGCCCACCGTCGCGCCCACCCCGACCGAGTCGGCGGTCGAGCCGACCGAGTCGGCGGTGGTCGACGAGCCGGCCGGGGCGGTCAGCGAACCGGCGGCGGCCCAGGTGCCCCCCGCCGCGGGTCGGCCGACGTCCGGCACCCCGGCCGGCGGCTTCGGGGTGGTGCAGGCGGCCTTCCTCCTCGGTGGACTGCTGCTCTTCCTCGGCGTCGGGCTGCTGCTGCGACTGCGGCAGTTGACCCGCACGGCCAACGCCGAGGACGCTGACAGCAGGCCGTTCGAACGGCCGCGCCGCTGGACGCCGGCGCGGCGCTGATCGGGGGCCGCCGGGGCCGGGTGGTTCACCCGGCCCCGGCGGACTGTCATCCGGAGAACACCTGGAACTCGGCGACCCGCACCTGCTCGCGCGCCGGGCTGGCGGTCGCGCAGTCGGTGCTCGTCGCTGGGTCGTCGTCCTGCTCGCCCGCGTACGCCGGGCCGCCGGTGCACTGGCTGGCCAGGATCTCCAGCCGCACGTGCGTGGCGACGGTGGCGGGCACCCGGAACGAGCGCAGGTTGACGTCCCGGGTGTACGCCCGGTAGCTACCCCCCGGGAAGGCGTCGGCGGCGCTGGTGTAGATCCGCGTCCAGCGGCCGGGGTCGGCGCAGTCGGTGGTCCTGGCGTTGCAGGTCCAGACCGCGAAGGACCGCACCGCGCTCAGCGCGTTCTGTCCGCCCGCGTCGGCGTCGCCGCTGATCGCCGGGCGGAGCATGCCGCTGACGTTGACCCGGCCGACCACCCGCGGAGCGCCCCCGGGCAGCGTCACGGTGACCTGCTTGCCGGCGACCCCGTTCAGGGAGGCCCAGTTGGTGGCCTCGGTGTCGTCGCCGATCCGGTCCAGGTTCACCCCGTCGCCGGTGATCACCGCTCCCGAGGCGGTGGACGCCAGGTTGCGGCTCAGCCGCAGGTCGACGTAGCCCTGGTGGCCCTCCCGGGCGACCACGCTGAGCCGTTGGTGGCCGAAGCCGGGCGCCACCGCGAGCAACTGGTACGCGCCGGGCACCGCCTCGAAGGTGTCCGGCAGCGGGGTGGCCGGGTCGGTGTCGGCGATCGGCGTGGCGCGGGCCTCGTAGTCGCCGACGTAGAGCCGGATCGGCGCGCCGGCGCTGTCACCCCTGGCCCGCAGGGTCAGGGTGGCGTTGCCGCCGGTCGGGCTGGCGAAGCTCGGCGTCGGGTCGGTGTCGCCCGCGCCGTTGGTGGCGGCGTCCCGGCCCATCCCGGAGCGCGCGAACTCGGTCCAGATCAGCTCCTGGTTGGCCCCGCCGAACCGCAGCCGGTCCGCGGTGAGCAGGTTGTCCCGCATGTCGAGCATGCTGACCTGGCTGGCGGCCTGGAGCAGGAACGAGTCGAAGACCAGCTGCACCCAGCGCCGGTTGCCGGGGCACCGGTCGGCGGTCACCGTGCCTCGCGCGCAGTCGAGCTGGCGCTGCGGGGTGCCCAGGCCGTACCGCTTCACCATCGCCGCGCGGATGCGGAAGTTGGTGGCGCTCCAGATCTCCCCGTCGGCGTGCACACCCGGGCCGGAGGTGTTGTAGCCGACGTCGGAGTAGTTGAGCGGGCTGCGGCTGAAGTCGTGGTTGCGGATGCCGCTGACCAGGTTGCCGGTGACGTAGCCGCCGGTGATCCACGGCGTCTCGCCCGGGGCGCGCAGGCCGTGCTCGTAGAGGTACTCGGCGGCGAGCAGGTCGCTCCACGACTCGCCCATCGCCCCGCCCTGGTGCCCGCCAATGCCGCTGTCCGGTCCGGCGATCATCCGGTTGGTGATGGCGTGGGTGTACTCGTGCCCGATCACCGTCATGTCGTAGTCGCCGTCCACGCACGGCGGGTACGGGCCGCCGGCCTGCGGCTGCCACAGGTACATGTTGGTGGTCGGCGGCAGGCCGTCGCGCGGGGTGCCCTGGTTGGCGTTGTTCCGGTTGCCGGTGAGAGCCCCCTGCTGGGCGCGGCCCTGTTCGGCGTCGCCGCCGAGGCCGGCCCCGCCCAGGTTGACCGCCTGCAGGTTCCAGGTGGCCTCCGTGAAGCCGAGGTGCCAGGCCCAGTCGTGCATCCGGTTGTGCATGGCGAAGAGGTTGGCGATGGCGGCGTCGGCGTCGTTGCGCCGGGCGGAGGCGAAGACCTCCGGGTTGCAGCGGGCCTGGCGCCACTGGTCGGTGAACGGGTACTCGTAGCGCCGCTGCGGACTGGCCGTGGCGGGCAGCATCGGGTTGCCGGCGCCCCAGGACACCACCGTGTTGGCCGAGTTGCCGCGGGAGGTCCCGGTCGGCGTCGCGGTGGCCAGGTCGACGTCCCAGTGCTTTCCGCTGGCCGGGTCGGTGAAGGCGGCGGCGCAGTCCGGGGCGGGCTCACCGCACCAGCGCACCCGTTGGTCCTGCCCGGCGGGGTCGCCGGGCGGGGCGGCCGGGTAGACCGCCCAGCTCGGGTTCTCCGAGTCGTAGTCGACCAGGTCCTCGCGGACCAGCACCTGGCCGGTGATCCCGTCGACGTAGGTGGTGTACGCCGCGGGAAGGTTCGTGCTCGCGCCGATCAGGGTCACCTCGTACGCGGCGCGGTTGCCGTCGTGTGGGGTGGGCACGGCGACCGGGCGGACGCTGTGCCGGGCCACCGCGTCGGCGTGCAGGCCGGCGTCGGTGAGCGCGGCGGCGTACGCCTGCTCGCCGGTGAGGGTGGCGGGGGCCGGCGCCGAGGCGTCCCGGGCCAGCGAGGAGCTGACCGAGATCACCGAGCCGTCGACGACCGCCACGGTGACCAGGCCGTCGTGGCCGGCGGGCAGGTCGCCGAAGCGCTGGCGGAGGGTGACCACCGCTCCCTTGCCGACCGGGTGGACCAGCACCCGGTCCATCGCGGCGACGGCGTCGGCGTCCAGGCCGAACAGGTCCTGGTGGTCGGTGAGGTAGCGCCGGGCGGCGGCCTCCGGGTCGGCGGGCAGGCCGGTGGCGAGGGGGTTCCGGGCCGGTCCGAGGGCGTGCGGGGTGCCGAGGCGGTTCCACCGCACGTCCGGGTCGAGCCGCCGGGCGATTCCGCGCTGCCGGGCGTCGGGCGCGGCGGTGCCGGTGCGGTTGTCGACGTCGGCGGCGGGGTGGCTGTCGTCGGCGAACGAGCCGGAGGGGCCCGGTGCCGCCGCCGGCGCGTCGCCCGGCGCCGCCGTGGCGGTGCCGCCACTGGAGAGCAGGGCGGCGACCAGACCGACGGTCGCCAGTACGGGGACGAGCCGGCGTCGGGGCCGGCTCGTCGGGGGTGTCCACTCCGGTATGGGCACGTGACCTCCTCGTGGGAGCGGTGCCGGCGCGGCGCCGGCCCGGGGGCGTGCGCGGTTACGCATGCGCATCTGTGGATACCAGGCGGGTGGGGTGGGGGCAAGGTCAACGTGACGTTCGGTGCCGCCGGCCTCACCCGGCTCGCTCTACCGGGGCGGCACCCAGTCCGGGTCGCGGCCGAAGGCGGCGATCAGCCGGTCCTGCGCGTTGACGTCCGCCGGCACCGGCCGGCCCGGCAAGGTCGGGTCACCCGTGCGGTGTTCGCCGGCCTGGCGGGCGAGCCAGCGGGCGCAGACAGCGACCGCGTCGGCGTCCAGGCGCGGGTTCGCGCCGATCGCCACCGCCAGGTCCCATCCGTGTACGAGGTGCTCGGCGACGAGCTGGTGGAGGTACTCGCCGGCCACCGTGTCGCCGGCGCGGTGGCGCACGATGCCGTCCAGCGCCCCGGGGCGGGTCGCGGCCACCTCGGCCTGGGACGCCGCCTGCCGGGCCGCCCCGACCGGGTCGTCGCCGAGCTGGTCGCCGTCGAAGCGGTCGCCGACCTCGGCGGCGGTACGGCCGGCCAGCGGCGGCACGGTCCACCGGTCCTCGGCGACCACGTGGTTGACGAGCGCACGGACGTCCCAGTCCGGGCAGGGCGTCGGGTCCGCCCACTGTGCGGGGGCCACCTGCTCCACCCGGTCGATGAACTCGGCCAGGCTCCGCCGAAAGGTCTCGAGCAGGTCCACGCCCCGATTCTCGTGGGGGTATGTCCCGCCCCGGGTGGTTTCGCGGCACCCGGGCCGTGAAGGCTCTCGCCGTGTGGTGGGCCGTGCCGGGTCAGTCGAGTTGGGCCGGGTCGAGGCCCAGCTCGCGGGCGGCGACCAGCCGGATCCACTCGCTGGCCTGGCGGCGGGTGATCACCCGGTCGTGCACGGCCAGCTGCACCGCCAGGCCGTCCATCACCGCGTTGATCCGCCAGGCCGCGCCGGCCGGGTCGGCGCACTCGAAGGTGCCGTCGGCCACCCCGGCGGCGATGATCGCGGCGAGGTCCTGCCGCCAGCGCAGGTCGAGCCGGCGGCAGACCTTCTCCAGTTCCGGGGTGCGCAGCGACTCCGCCCAGCCGTCGATCCACATGGACCACGAGGTCGAGCGGCCGGCGGGGGTGTAGAGGCGCAGGATCCGGCGCAGCTTGGCCAGCGGCGTGGCGGAGGAGCGCACCACCGCGTCCAGTCGGGCCAGATCCTGTTCCACCGCGTACGCGAAGGCCTGCGCGAGCAGGCGTTCCTTGGTGGCGAAGTGGTAGAAGACCAGGGCCTGGCTGACCCCGGCGGCCTGCGCCACGTCGGCCGTCCGGGTGTTGGCGAGCCCGCGTTCGACGATCACGTCACACGCCGTGCGCAGCAGGGAATCCAGGCGGACATCGGCAGCACGTCTCGTCACGCCGGTCACGGTAACCCATCGGGATGACCACGGCGTGTCACCGCCGCCGGTCGGTCGCGTTGCCGTCAGTCGGAAGCCGGACAGCCGTCGCCGGCCGCGTCGCCCCGTCTCGGCCCGGGTCCGACCTGTTCCCGGCGTCCCGTTTGGCCTCCGAACGCCTGCCACCCAGGCTCCTAGGAAGCTTTAGGGAAGGTGGAGGGCTCCGGGCGCGCCGGAACACCGCCCCGATTTGGCAACTGTTCGACGCCTCGGCTAAAGTTTCCATCCGTCACCGGGGAACGCCGGAGACACGCGGACGTAGCGCAGCTGGTAGCGCATCACCTTGCCAAGGTGAGGGTCGCGGGTTCGAATCCCGTCGTCCGCTCGGAGATGCCGCCACGCATGACGGGGGCAACCTCGGTGGGGTGGCCGAGAGGCGAGGCAACGGCCTGCAAAGCCGTGTACGCGGGTTCAAATCCCGTCCCCACCTCGGTAAAGAGCACGGGCGATTGGCGCAGTGGGAGCGCGCTTCCTTGACACGGAAGAGGTCACTGGTTCAAACCCAGTATCGCCCACCGGTGACGAAGGGTCGGTCCGCAGAGGACCGGCCCTTCGTCGTTCCGCAGGCCGGGATCATCGGGGCGGGCGGACGCGCCGCACCCGTCGGTAGGTCGCATGACTCCCGGCGTGCGGGCTACAGCGGCGGCGCGACGTCCCGGCGCTCCTCGACCCGCCGGTACTCCACCGGCTGGTCGGTGGTCACCACCGTACGACGACGGCCCCAGACCAGCGTGGTCATGATCAGGCCGAGTGCGCCGGCCGCCATCAGGATCCAGCCCACGACGTCGAGGTTCACTCCGCCGATGCTCGCGTTCAGGGCGAAGGTCAGGATCGCGCCGACCGCTAGGAGGAAGATGCTCGTTCCGATACCCACGACAGCCTCCTTCAGGGGATGTGGTGTGCTGTCGAGCGGAGTCAGTACCCCGTCGTCCACCAGCGCAATCACCGTCCGGGTGGGGGCGGCGCAGAGGCGATCTTGGCGTCGGGTAGAGTTCTCCCCGTCACCGGGGAACGCCGGAGACACGCGGACGTAGCGCAGCTGGTAGCGCATCACCTTGCCAAGGTGAGGGTCGCGGGTTCGAATCCCGTCGTCCGCTCTCGACCCACGGGCGATTGGCGCAGTGGGAGCGCGCTTCCTTGACACGGAAGAGGTCACTGGTTCAAACCCAGTATCGCCCACCAGGAACGCGTACCCGGACGCGGTCTGCGAAGGCGGTGAAACCGCTGGGCAGGCCGCGTCTGTGGGTGGTTCGCACCAGCCCCGCTTGCACGTGCCATCGGGACCAAGCCCGGGGGAGCCGTCGCCGGGCTTCGGCTGCGGACGCCCGCGACCTGACCGGACCGACAGTCCAGCGTCAGCATCGTCATGGACTGTGCGAGCGGTCCGCACGATGGCTTGCGCCGTGTGCGCCGGACGCGGGTCCCCGCGGCGTTGTCAGGTGGCGGTTGCGGTCTCGGGTTCGAGGCTTTCTGGCTTGCCTGGTTCGTAGGTGAATACGCGGGTCTGTACCCAGCCGGGTCGGCGGCCGGGTCGGATACGGGAGGTTTTCACGGGCCGGTCGACCATGATGCCTGAGGGCATGACGTACCGGCCGTCGTAGAAGCCCATGACGTAGCGGTACCTGTCCTCACCGGTGAGTGTGTGGTACGCGGGTGGTGGCGCGTGCCGTCCGCGGTGCTCGTAACGGATGAGCGGGATCAGGAACCACAGCAGGAAGAACTCGTTCATGGCGATGAAGACGGTGGCCAGCAGCACGGCGGTGGACCGGTTGCCGGCGAGGATGAGTGCGAGGCCGTAGCCGCCGGTGGCGAGCATCGCTGTCGCGAGCAGCCACAGGTACCAGCGGACCCAGGTGCGTTCGGTGCGTTTGCCGGTCTTGCGGGAGGACACGAACTCGCGTCGTACCTTGAACAAGCCGGCCATGCCCATGCTCATGCCGGGGTGGTTGGCGTACAGGTATGCCTCGTTGTGGATGAAGTGCATGGCGCCGCGGCTGTAGATCCAGCCCAATGCGGCGGAGTAGGTGGAGAAGCCCAGTGAGACCACGATGAACCAGGCGACGTTGATGTGGATCGGTACGGCGAAGGTGAGCAGGCACAGCATGGGGGCGAAGGTGAACGCGGCGCGCAGCGGGCCCTGGGCGTGGGTGATGATCGAGTTGAAGTAGTTGATTCGCTGCATGAGCGTCAGGCCGGGGATCCGCAGCGGCGAGTCGGCAGAGCGGAAGCCGATGGTCGCGGCTCCTGCGGCCCAGCGGCGGCGCTGGTTGTAGAACTCCTTGAAGCTGGGTGCTTCCATCCCGTAGGCGACGGGCTCGTTGGTGTAGACGCTGCTCCAGCCCTTGGCGTGGATGCGCAGTGAGGTGTGGATGTCCTCGGTGACGGTGCCGGTGGCGAACCCGCCGATGCTGTCGAGCGCCGCGCGGCGCATGACCGCGCAGCTACCGACGAAGCACGCCGCGTTCCAGCGGTTCTTGCTCGGCTGGATCACCTGGTAGAACATGGTCTGCTCGCTCCAGCCGGCGCGGATGCGCCGGAAGGTGCGGAACACGAACGAGTCGTGGTTGTAGTAGGTCTGCGGGCCCTGCACGAACGCCACGGTCGGGTCGTCGAACCAGCCCATGACCCGTTGCAGGATCTCCGGCCGGACTATGTAGTCGGCGTCCAGGTGCAGCAGGAACGCTGCGTCGCTGTGGGCTAGTCCGGTGTTGAGGTTGCCTGCCTTGGCGTGCTCGTTGGAGCCGCGGGGCAGGTAGCGTACGCGCAGGCGTTCGCAGACGGCGCGTACCTCCGGTCGTTCGAAGTTCGCCAGCACGATCACCTCGCGGATGCCGTGTACCTTGAGCGCGGCGATCACGGTGCATTCGATGACGTCAGCCGGTTCGAGGTGGGTCGGGATGAGGCAGTCGACGACCCATCTCGTCAGGTCGGTCGGCCGGTGGATCGGCATGTGGATCTGCTGGGCGGTGCCCAGGAACAACGCAGCGAGCATGATCGCGAACAGTTCGGATGCCAGCAGCAGCGGACCGGACCAGTTGGCCCAGTTGGTGGCGTAGATGCGCCACGGCACGTAGGGGACGGCGATGGCGACCCAGGCCCAGAACAGCCAGGGCATCCACCACGGCTCGGGAAGCCGCTCATACTCGACCCGGTACGGCGCCTCGCTCGCGGCGCTAGCCGTGGCGGTCACCGCTGCGCCTCCGTGCGTCGCGACGACAGGCGCAGGACGGCCTTGTCGCAGGTGTAGGCCTCGGCGTAGCGGGTGCGGCACTCCAT
The DNA here is from genome assembly GCF_004348595.1 of Micromonospora sp. KC723. GTDB lineage: Bacteria > Actinomycetota > Actinomycetes > Mycobacteriales > Micromonosporaceae > Micromonospora. Next base: position 3,577 of record NZ_SMKD01000103.1, on the reverse strand, counting down.
GCCGCGCAGCCGGGCCAGACCCAGGAACACCTCGTCGTCGAACCTTTGCTTCTGCGACGGGAAGGCCTGGTTGAGCAGTTCGACCTTGCGCCGGGCGGTGGACTCGTCCATCGGCAGGTAGAGGTTGCGGCGGCTGAGGTCGCCGTCGTACTTCGGGATCTCGTAGTGGAGGATGAGCGCGTCGCGGAAACAGGTCGGGACCAGTTCGGCGATCAGCCGGTGGTCCTGGTGCGCGTCGTCGCGTGCCGGGGCCAGCACCAGCACCGCCCCGTCCAGGCCACGTGCCGCGTCCTCGAGGATCTGCTTGACCTGCGAGGTGTGCGCGGGCAGCCGCCCGTCCGGCAGGTCGTGCAGCCAGTGGCTCACGGCGGCGTGTGCGAGGAAGCCTTCCGTGGCGGCATGCGCCTCGGCGTGCCGCTGCGGCGTTCCCGTACACACCACATACCGCACGGGCACGCCCGCGGGCAGGTTCAGCAGCAGGCCACCGGCGCCGATCTCGATGTCGTCGGGATGCGCGCCGATCGCCACGACCTGCCCGGCCTGCGCGAGCTCGAACGGTGTCATTGAGCCACCGCCGCGGGCTCGGCCTGCGACTCCCACACCATCCACGGACGTCGGCCCTGCCGGTAGGCGTAGTCGAGTTCGATGCGGTCCTTGGCCGTGTCGACGCCGCGGAAGAACCCGCGGTGCCGGTGGGCGAGCACCCTGCCGTGGGCCGCGAGCCGGTTGAGCGCGTGCGGCACCAGATCCTGCCCAGGCCGCAACTCGTCGAAGATTTGCTGTCGCATGACGAAGTACCCTCCGTTCTCCCAGTGATGCAGTACTCCCGCGTCATCGACGCGCGAGACCATGCCGTCTGGACCCATCTGGATGACGTGATGCGACGACGAGGGCCGGACCGCCAGCAGGCCCACCGCCGCGTCGCCGCGGCGAAAGGCCTCCACCATGGCCGAGAGCGGTGCGTCGGTGAGCGTGTCGGCGTAGTTGGCCAGGAACACGTCCTCGCCGCGGACGTGCTCGGCTACCTGCATCAGGCGTTCGCCGATGCTGGCCTGCAGGCCGGTGTCGACCATGGTGATGTTCCAGCCTCGGCCGCCTGCGCGACCGAAGTAGTCGGTGAGCTCGTCAGCTCCGTGGCCCAGGCACAGAATGAATTCGGTGTGCCCGTAGTGCGCGTAGTAGCGCATCACATGCCACAGCAGCGGCCTGCCGCCGATCGTCACCATGGGCTTGGGCACGACCATGCCGTCGCCGCGCATGCGCAGGCCTTGGCCGCCGCAGAAGAGCACCACCTTCATCGAGCCGCTCACCGGCGCTCGCCGATGCCGACCGTATCCTGCGTGAGCAGGTCGAACAGGCCTGCCGCCACGCGCGCGGCGAGCACGTGGATGCGTGCGACGTTCTTCAACGACCAGATGTGGTCGTCGCCCTGGCTGGTGCCGGCCAGCAGCGGCCCCATTACGAACAGGCCCGGCGCGGCCTGTAGGTGCTCGTCGACGACGAGCCCTCGCCGGCTGCGGTTGGGCCGGGCCAGGCCGCTCGCCACCATGTCACGCACCAGCGGGTTGATGGTCTGCCCCACGTCGGCGAACCCGCGGCAGTCGAACACCGCCGTCGCCGTCAGCCTGGCCCCGTCGGACAGGCGCACGGCCAGTTCGCCGGAGGACGCCGGGTCGATGCCGGCCACCCGGGCGCGGACGAGCCTCAGCCGCCCGGACGCGGCCAGCCGGGCGGCCGCGGACGCGTACGGTGGGGATGTGTGGCGCATCAAGCGCTGGTAGTCCGCGTAGTGGACGTCGACGAAGCGGCGTTTCTGCGCCGGGGTCAGGAGCCGGAACGAGGCGGTGAACTCGGCAGCCACGGCGCGTTCAACGTCGACGATCGTGTATGCCTGGGCCCGGCTACGTTCCACGTCGGCCCGTAGTGCGTCGACCAGCCGCGCCGACGTGAGCTCACCAGCACCGTCACGCCGAAGCCCCATGAGCGACCGGCAGGTGAACGGGGCGTCCGGGCCGGTGGGCTGCCCGTCGGGCAGGCGGCCGCTCGTCGACACCACCATCACCTCATCCAGCACCTGCGCCACCGCCGGACTGGCCGCGACAACAGCTATCACCTCGGACGCCGCCGCCGCCGAACCGAGCACCACCATCCGGCGGCAGCCGACCGGGCGCCCGGCCAGCAACCGCGCCATGGCCGCATCGCTGTCGGGCCGGCCGCAGGCGCGCCCGTGCGTGTAGTAGCCCGGATGGGCGCCCACCCCCGGCGGTGCCCCGGTATCCAGGCAACCCGGCGCCAACACGATGAGATCAGCTGTCAGGGGCTCGGCGATGCCCGACACGGCCACCCGGAAACTGTGCCCGGCGTCAGGTAGCACGGACCGTGCCTCGCCCCTCACGACGCGCACCACGACCCCGCAGGCGGTTAGTCGGCGCGCGGTGCGCTCGAACCGGTCCCGCATGAAGTCGCCGAACACCCGACGCGGCAGGAAGAGGTGCCCGAACCGACCGAGATCCAGGTCCGTACGGTGCTCAGCCAACCAGGTCCGCACCCGCGGATCGGTGTCGTCGGCCAACCGGCCGACCCACCGCGTCTGGTGCTCGTGCAACCAGGCGGTGAACCCGATCCCCGTGGCGTCGATCGTGGCGACGCTGTCGTTGAGCAGCAACGCCTGCGGAATCCCGATCCCGAACCCGTCGCCGCCCCCGGTCTCGCCCGTCCGGTCGACCAAGGTCACCTCGACGGCCGTGGTGCGCCCATGCCGCGCGGCGGCCAGCTGCTCGGCGAGGTGTGCCAGGACAGAAACCCCGGACGGCCCCCCGCCGATGACGACCAGACGCGTCCGGAGTCGATCGCGTCCGTAGCCCGACTCCCCAGGCACTGTCGACCCGTGCGCCATTCTGACGCCGCCATCCATTCCGATCACGTTGTGGAAACGCTCCCAACGAGCACCACGCTAATGCAGATCGTTCTCCCGGTACCGCTGATCTCAACCAGTGGGCGGCCTCCTCGAGCCCTCTCCGGCAGCCCTCTACGTCCGGACCACCGCAGGTCGACACAGACCGCCAACGCAGGTCGGGCCCGGGTTTACGACTCACGAGCCGCTACCTGCCGTCGATGAGTTCGTCCACCACATCGAACATGTGACGGATGCGCGGTGGGTGCATCGCCCTGCCGACACGTAGCGCCATGCAGTTTCGAGCCGTACGACGGTGCGGCGCTTGGCGCGCTTGAGATAAAGCAGCAGCAACCGCCCGAAGAGCGAAGCATCCGGAATGACGCGTAGGCCCAAGGATGCGCTGCCGGTCAAGCTGTCTCACTCGAAGGAAGCTCGGGTCGTTGCGGCCGTAGAGCCACGGACCCCGTCCGGCCGGTGCCGTCTGCGGCACCGGCATTGCCCGGGCCGTTGTCCGACCTCGCCGCTGCGGAGCGCTTCTACGTCGACGGCCTAGGTGTTCTGCCCATGGACGTTGGTGACAGGGCTGGGATCTTGAAATAGGTGAGGACCTCCGGGTGAGGTGGAGCTTGTCGAAGGTTCCACACCGTCTCGGAGGTCCTCGTGCCACACGCTAACGCACCC
>NZ_SMKD01000102.1 GCF_004348595.1 Micromonospora sp. KC723 | reverse complement strand
GCGACCGCCCGCTGCCAGCCCGCAGGTCGCTCCCGTCAGGCGCGCAGACTCCACTGCTGGTTCGCGCTGCCGCTGCACGACCAGAGGACGATCTTCGTGCCGTTCGCCGTCCCGCCCGCGGACGCGTCCAGACACAGTCCCGACTGCACCCCGGTGATGGTCCCGTTGGCGTTCACGTTCCACTGCTGGTTCGCCTGACCGCTACAGTCCCAGATGATCACCGGGGTGCCGTTGCTGGTGCCACGCCCGGACGCGTCCAGGCACTTGTTCCCGTACACCACCAGTTGCTTGCTCGCGGTGTAGGTCCACCGCTGGTTCGACCCGCCCCAGCAGTCCCACAGCTGCAACTGGGTGCCGTTGGTGGTGCTCAGTCCCGGAACATCCAGGCACCGACCCGAGCCACCACCCACGATGCTCACACTCGGCTGGCCACCGGGGCTGCCGATGCTGCCCGGCACCGACCGCAGGGCGGCGTACCAGGTGGCCGCCATCTTGTCGTACCCCCCGGCGGTGGGGTGAACGCCGTCGATGAGGTCCGCCGTGGTGAGCGCGCTGTGCATGTCGACAAGGTGGACCCGCTTGCCGGCCGCGACCTTGTCCCGGACGATGCCGGGTATCGCCGCGTTGAACGTGCGGGCCGCGTTGTTCTGGCCCGCATTGGCCAGCGGAGTGATCTGGGCGACGAACACGTCGGCGTGGGGAACCGTGCTGGTGATGCGGTCGATCAGGGTGGAGAGACGCCGGGGCGCCCCGGGCAGGTCGTAGTTCTGCAGCACGTCATTCGTGCCGATGTGCAGCAGTACGGTGAGCGGCTGGTAGGTGGTGAGCCAGCCGTTGATCCGCGCGTCGATCTGGTCGATGCGCCACCCAGGGTGACCCTCGTGGTCGTGGTCGCCCAGGTTCGCCGGCCCGTTGAACTGTGACCCGACGAAGTCCACCCGGTACCCGCCATTGGTGACACGTTGCCACAGGCCGATCCGGTAGCCGCCGGGCACCTGGGTGCCCTCGGTGATGGAGTCACCGAGCGGCATCACCCGGGTACCGCCGTTGGATTCGGCGCTGGCGACGTCGGATCCGGTCACCGCGCCCAACGCGAGCGTGGCGGTGAGGGTGGTCAGGGTGGCCAGCAACCTCATCTTCGTCTTCATGTGTGCCTTCCCGGTCGCTCGGCCTTCGAGGGCGATGGCTAGTTCACGGACAGTGACCGAAATGTGGACGAGGCGTTGCGCGTCGTGGGATTGATTTATAGCTCTGCCCCTACCTCCTGTCCAGGGAGGTCATGGGATCACGCAGGCAGATTCTTCGATGTCATGGTGATCATTGCTGGGCGTACCGCCGTAGGACCTTTTCGGACATGGGATTTCGTGGCTAGGATCCGATAGCGCGACGCAGCGATCGACGCTCGTCGGCATGCCGGGGCTTCACCAGCCCGGTCATCGGCCGGCGCCCTGTCGCCCGTTCGCGGGTTCGAACCGAACGTCTCCGGGTGGGAGTGCCATGGTCAGGATCGACGCGCACCACCACGTGTGGCACCTCGACCGCCGGCCGCAGCCGTGGCTCGCAGAACCACGGATGGCACCCATCCGCCGCTCGTTCAGTCTGGACGATCTGGCCGAACCGGTCGCCGAGGCCGGAATCGACCGCACCGTCCTGGTCCAGGTGCTCGCCGACGCGGACGAGACCGCGGAGTTCCTTGCCCTGGCGGCCGGCAGCAGCCTGGTGGCGGGCGTGGTCGGCTGGGTCGACCTGACGGCCGACAGTATCCGCGACACGCTCGCGGCGTTGCGGGCCGCACCCGGCGGCGAGCGCCTCGTCGGTTTCCGGCACCTCGTCCAGGCGGAGGCGGATCCCGCTTGGCTGAACCGGGCAGAAGTCCGTCGCGGGCTGCGCGCGGTGGGTGACGCGGGGCTCTGTTACGACCTGCTCACGCTTGCCCACCAGCTACCCTCCGCCATCGACACAGTGCGGGCACTGCCCGAGGTCACCTTTGTTCTGGACCACCTGTCCAAACCATCGATCGCCACGGGCGAACTCCAGCCGTGGGCGGCCTGGCTGCGCGAACTGGCGGCGGAGCCGAATGTCTACTGCAAGTTGTCCGGCATGGTCACCGAGGCGGACTGGCGTGCGTGGACCGTACCGGCGCTGCGCCCCTACGCGGAGACGGCGCTGGAGGCGTTCGGCACCAGGCGTGTCATGTTCGGCTCGGACTGGCCGGTGTGTCTGCTCGCCGGGTCCTACGCCGAGGTGGTCGCCGCGGCCGAGGAGCTGACCGCTGGGCTGAGCCGGCCGGAGCAGGATCAGGTCTTTGGCGGCACCGCCGTGCGTGCCTATCGGCTCGACCTGCCGTAACCGTGCGGCGGTCAGGTCGTGCACGCGCCGACGACCCACTTGCAGGCGGCCGCACCTACGAGGTCCCCTGTGTTGGCAGATTCTCGAAGCCGTTCCCACCGCGCCACGCACCATGACAACAGCTGAGGCGGCCCCCGCCAGGGTGAGAACGCTGGCTGGACAGAAGCAACGGGCTGGGGCTATAAATCAGCCCCATGACAGGCAACGCGGTGTCACAGCGCATGCGCGTCCGCGACGAGCAGACAGCCCGTCGGTCGCGACAACTCGCGCTGGCGGCCAGCCCTCCGACACACGGTCTCACGTGAACCGCCGGCATCCGCTACGTTGGTGAGGGCCGGCGCGCGCGAGGACGCCTTCCATTCCTTCTTCGAGTCGCACTACGCCGACCTGGCACGCCTGGCGTACCTCATCACCGGCGAGGCGGAGGTGGCCGACGACCTGGCCGCCGACGCCCTGCTGGAGGCATGGCGGCACTGGGACCGTGTCGTTGCGGCCGACAGCCCGATCGCGTACACCCGTGGCGTGCTCGCCAACCTGGCCCGCAACCGGATCCGCAGACTGGGCCGGGAGCGGCGCGGCCTGCTCGGCGTGGGCCTGCTGTGGCGGGAGCGGACACAGGACGTGGACGTGCCCGCCGTCGTCGATGTACGCGAGGCGCTTCGCCGACTGCCGTACCGGCGTCGGGCGTGCGTGGTGTTGCGGTACGCGTTCGACCTGTCCGAGCAGGAGACGGCGCGCACGCTCGGCATCTCCGTGGGCACCGTGAAGAGCCAGACGTCACGCGGGGCGGCCCAGTTGACCCGGTTGCTTGGCGGCCTGCCACCGTCGGCGGACGACGGCACCCGGTGGCTAGCTTCCGCCTCGCGGACCATCGTTCCGCCCGGCCCGTCGGGAAGGGGGAGCTGATGTCGTCGGGTCCCATCCGCTCCGCGCTTCGCGCGGCCGCGGCCGCTCACCAGCCGGACCGTGCGGCCATGCTGGCCCGGATCCAGCGCGGCCAGGCGACTCGCCCGTCCAGCGCGCCCCGCTCCACCCGCAGGCGGACGGCCGTGGTCGCCGGAATGGCGGCGACCGTGGCCACGGTACTCGGGGTCAGCGTCGCCGTGACCTGGGCCGCTGTTCGCGACGAGGTGACGCGGGAACCCGTACCCGCAGCCTCGGCCCCGGTGTCCCCCACCCCGACCGCGGCCTCGACCCCCTCCTCCACGCCCGCCGCAAGCACCACTGCCGGTTCGGTGCCGAGCCATGGCGCTACGGGCCGTTCGACGCCCACTGCTCAGGTGCCTCGCTCACCGGCGGCGCCCCCGGGCAGGGCGGCCTCCGTCCAGCAGGGCTTCCTGTGGTCCAACGGCGCCGTCGACCCGCACAGCATCGACAACTGGGCGCAGAGCAACGTGACCCTGAAGAACAGCGAGACCGTCACGGCGCTCCAGCTACGCGTACGGGTCGCGCGCACCGCTGATGTGACCAGCACCGGCGCCTGGAGCACCGTAGTGGCCGACGAGCTGGTGACCAGCCTAGAGCAGCAGCCGGACGCGCTGGTCTATACGTTCACACTGAAGCCGGGAGTACACCTGGCTCCCGGCGCGCACATGTTCGCGGTGCAGTACGGCCACGCGACGGGCGGCAGGAACCCGAGCCGCGACAGCTACGAGGCCATCGCGACCGCCCTCGACGGTACCCGAGCCGAGGTGAACGGCGGCTTCTGAACAAGAACCCCTACGCACGGTAGTCGCCTCAAGGATCGCTTCTTCGTCGTCCAATCGTGGCACCTGGGGCCACACCGCGCCTCTCACCTGGGCCCGCGTTCGCAGGGCAGCCGCGGGCCTGTCTCGAACCCGGCAGACATCGAACTCCAGGAGCGGGTAAGCATGCGATGGCCACGGGCGGAGACCGGACCTCTGGAGCGCTGGTCGAAGCCCTCCATTCGCACCTCCCACACCAACCGAGCGGGCATTCCTAAAAGAACTGGCCGCAAACCGTTATGGAATCTATTCCCGCAGCGTCATATTGACTTCTGATGATTTCTTGGCGCATCCTGGCCAGAGCGAGCGACGAGATCAGGACGCCGCGCATGTGACGCTGTGTCACCATCCGGCGAACCTGGCTGCCCGTCGCGGCTGACGGCATGAGGGCTGATCGACACCCGCGTACACCTTCGGCGCCCAGGCACCACCCGCGGGCCGACGCGGCTCGGGCGCGTCCAGATCGTCCACCGAGCAGCGGGAAGGGTGAGCATGCGAACGGGCATCTGGCTGATCGGCGCGCGCGGGTCGGTCGCGGGCAGCGCCACGGTCAGCGCGTCGGCGCTTCGGGCGCGGCTGGTCGAGCCGACCGGATACGTCACCGAACTGCCCGCGTTGCGGGGCACCGGGCTGCCGCGCTGGTCCAACCTCCGCGAGCCCGCGTGGTCTGGCATCAAGCTGTACGGCGGCGGCGACGGTGCGATCCTCTCCAACCCGGGCCCCAACGCCGCCGAGGTGGCCAGCAAACAGCGGATACTCCGCGACGTGCTCGGCCACCAGGGCACCAGCCGCGTCGACCACGCCGAGGGAATCGGCGACTTCGAGCTGTCCATGGTGGAGCGGTGATGAGACTTCGCGCGCTGGCCGAACTGGTCCGTGCGCCGGCCGCGCTCTCGGTGCCTGGCGACGTCGTGGCCGGTGCCGCCGCGACGGGCGTGCTCGACCGGCGAACCGGCGGCCTGGCCGGCGCGTCGGTCTGCCTGTACTGGGCGGGCATGGCAGCCAACGACTGGGCCGACCGCGAACTCGACGCGGTCGAGCGGCCGGAGCGGCCGATCCCGTCCGGGCGTGTGCCCGCCCCCGTCGCGCTGGGGGTCGCGGCCGGCCTCACCGCCGCCGGGCTCGCGATCTCCGGGGCCGTCGGCGGCCGGCGCGCTCTCGCCGTGGCCAGCCCGCTCGCGGCCGCCGTGTGGGCGTACGACCTGTGGGCGAAGAACACCGTGGCTGGCCCGCTGGCGATGGCCGCCTGCCGGGCACTCGACGTGCTGCACGGGGCCAGCACGGGCCGCCTGGTTCGGGCGGTTCCGGCCGCTCTCGCAGTCGGCGCGCACACGTACACCGTCACCGCGCTGTCGCGGGGAGAGGTCAGCGGCACCCAACCCCGCGTCGCCGCCGCCACGCTCGCCACCACCGTCGCGGTTGCCGCGGCGGTGGCCCGCCCGGACGCGGCTGCTCCGGCCGGCGCTGCCACGTCGGTGGCCAGGCTGCTGACGGTCGACTACGCCCGCCGGTACGGGCAGGCCCAGGCCGGAGTGCTCGGCGACCCGGCGCCGCCCCGGGTGCGGGCCGTGGTCGGCGCCGGCATCACCGCGCTGCCGGCCCTACAGGGTGCCCTGATCGCCCGGACCGGCGCGATCCGGGCCGGTCTGGCGGTCGCGGCCGCCGCTCCACTGGGCCGGGCCCTGGCCCGCTGGATCTCACCGACATGAACGGGCTGCGGTTCGGCTACGGCACCAACGGCTTCGCCAACCACCGGCTGGCGGACGCGCTTGCCGTGATCGCCGACCTCGGATACGCCGGGGTCGCGCTGACCCTGGACCACGCCCATCTCGACCCGTTCGGCGCCTCCCTGGCCCGGAAGGTAACCCACACGGCCGACCTCCTGCGCGACCTCGACCTCGGGTTGGTCATCGAGACCGGCGCACGGTACCTGCTCGACCCGTGGCGCAAGCACGCGCCGACCTTCCTGCACCACGACCGCACTCGCCGGATCGACTTCCTCCGCCGGGCGGTGACGATCGGCGCCGACCTGGGTGCCGAGGCGGTCTCCTGCTGGGCGGGGGTACGGCCGGCCGAGGTGGACGAGTCGACCGCGTGGGCGCGGCTGGTCGACGGCGTCGCGCAGGTCGTCGCGCTGGCAGCCGACCGGAGCGTGCCGATCGGGTTCGAGCCAGAGCCGGGCATGCTCGTCGAGGACATCGCCGGGTGGAGGAGACTGCGGGCCGAGCTCGGCGCACCGGCCGCGTTCGGACTCACCCTGGACATCGGGCACTGCCGGTGCCTGGAGCCGGTGGGCGTGCCCGAGTGCGTGACCGACGTGGCGACGCACCTGGTGAACGTCCAGATCGACGACATGCGCCGAGGAGTGCACGAACACCTGGAGTTCGGCGCCGGCGAGATCGACTTCCCGCCGGTGCTGCGCGCCCTGGTCGACGGCGGATACCGCGGGCTGGTCGCGGTGGAGCTGCCCCGGCACTCCCACGCGGCACCGGAGGTCGCGCGGCGCTCGCTGGAGTTCCTGCGGGCTGCGGAGGTCCACGCGTGCGGACACCGAGAGGTGACACATGACGGTTGACGGGCGTCTCGGGGGTGTGGCTGATGCGTCTACGGCATCGTGACGGCAGCGTGGTGCACCTGTCGTACTGCACGAATGTGCACGCGGCCGAGGACCTGACCGGGATCCTCGCCCAACTCGACACGTACGCCGTGCCGGTCCGGCGCCGGCTCGGCAGCGCGGTGCTGGGGCTCGGGCTGTGGCTGGCGGCGCCCGCCGCGGCGGGGCTGGCCGCTGACCGGGCCGCGCGGCGGCGGCTGCGGCAGGAGCTGGCCGCGCGCGATCTGGAGGTGGTGACGCTCAACGGGTTTCCGTACGCGGCGTTCCAGGCGCCGGTGGTCAAGTACGCGGTGTACCGGCCGGATTGGACCGAACCGCAGCGCCTGCGGTACACGCTGGACCTGGCGACCGTCCTGGCCGACGTGCTGCCCACCGACGCGGCCCGTGGATCGATCTCCACGCTGCCGTTGGCCTGGCGCGAGCCCTGGACACCCGAGCGCTCCGACACGTGCCGGCGATCCCTGTCCATGCTGGTCGACGAGTTGGCGGCGCTGGAGCGGCGCACCGGCCGCCTGATCCGGGTCGCCGTCGAGCCGGAGCCGGGATGCGTGGTCGAGACCACCGCGCAGGCCGCCGCCGTGCTGTCCGGGGTGGACACCCGGTACCTGGGAGTGTGCCTGGACCTGGCCCATCTGGCATGTGCGTGGGAGGAGCCGGCGGCGGCACTGGCCCGGCTGCGGTCGGCCGGTGTGCCCGTGGTCAAGACACAGCTGTCGGCGGCGCTGGAGGCAGCCGATCCGGCCCGGGACGGCGACGCCCTGCGCGGCTACGTCGAGCCGAGGTTCCTGCACCAGACGCGGAGCCGGGACGGCCGGTCGGCGGACGACCTGCCCGAGGCGCTCTCGTGGGAGGCGCGGGAGTCCCCGTGGCGGGTGCACTATCACGTCCCGTTGCACGCCGCGCCGATGCCGCCGCTGCGTGCGACGACGGGAGTGCTCACCGACGCGCTGCGCGAGCTGCTCGGCGGGGCGGAGGCCGTCTGCGACCACCTCGACGTCGAGACGTACACCTGGAACGTGCTGCCGCCGCGGTCCCGGCCGGACGGCCCGGCGCAGCTCACCGCCGGGATCGCGGCCGAGCTGGCGTGGGCCCGGGACCGGCTGACCGACCTCGATCTGAAGGAGCTGCCGTCGTGACGCCCGTGATGGTGCTGGACGTCGTCGGTCTCACGCCGCGGCTGCTCGAATTCATGCCCCGGCTGCGCGCGCTGGCCGCCTCGGGTTGGCAAGCCCCGCTGGACACGGTGTTGCCCGCCGTGACGTGCTCCGTGCAGTCGACCTTCCTCACCGGCGAGACACCGGCCGGGCACGGGGTGGTCGGCAACGGCTGGTACTTCCGCGACCTCGGCGAGGTGTTCCTGTGGCGGCAGCACAACGGGCTCGTCGGCGGGGAGAAGGTGTGGCATGCCGCGCGGCGACACCGGCCGGAGTTCACGGTGGCCAACGTGTGCTGGTGGTACGCGATGGGCGCGGACGTGAACTGGACGGTGACCCCTCGGCCGGTCTACCACGCCGATGGGCGCAAGGACCCCGACTGCTACACCGACCCACCAGGGCTGCGCGACGACCTCACCGCGGCGCTGGGCACCTTCCCGTTGTTCAACTACTGGGGGCCGGGCGCCGGCATCGCGTCGTCGGCATGGATTTGTGCGGCGGCACAGCGGATCCGCACGGCGCACCGGCCCGATCTCACCCTCGCCTATGTCCCCCACCTCGATTACGACCTGCAGCGGTACGGCCCCGACGCGCCGCAGGCCGCCGTCGCCGCCGCGGAGCTGGACCGGGTGATGACGCCGCTGCTGGACTCGGCGGGCGACGCGACGGTCGTTGTGCTCTCCGAGTACGGCATCACACCGGTGTCGCGTCCGGTGCACATCAACCGCGCGCTGCGGGCCGAAGGGCTGCTGCGGGTCTACACCCAGGCCGGCATGGAGTACCTGGACCCGTGGACATCACGTGCGTTCGCGGTCTCCGACCACCAGGTGGCCCACGTGTACGTCCGTGACCCGACCGACGTTCCGGCGGTGGCCAAGCTCTGCGCGGGTGTGGCCGGCGTGGCCGAGGTGCTCGGCACGGAAGGCAAATCCGCGCACGGGCTGCACCATCCACGGGCCGGGGAGCTGGTGCTGGTCGCCGAACCGGACGCCTGGTTCACCTACTACTACTGGCTCGACGAGGCCCGTTGCCCCGACTTCGCGCGACTGGTGGAGATCCACCGCAAGCCCGGCTACGACCCGGCCGAGCTGTTCCTCGACCCGACGAACCCGCGCGCGGCCAGGGCCCGGGCGGCCGTGGCCCTGCTGCGGAAGAAGATCGGCATGCGCTACCTGATGAGTGTGGTGGGTCTCGACGCCGGCGCCAGCGCGGTCCGGGGCTCCCACGGCCGGCTCCCCGACGACCCCCGCGACGGTCCGATGATCATTTGCTCCGACCGGGCGCACGCTCGGCCGGCCGTCGCCGCCACCGAGGTGCGGGACCTCCTACTGACACTGTCCGGCATCCCGACCTGATCGACACGGCAGGCGGTGGCCTCACCCACCGGCGTCTCGTCGGTGATCGCGCCATCCCTGCGCACGTGACGATCGCGGACCTGTCGGTGGCCGGTGCGAGAATCCGCGCGACCGAACACGAGGAGGGCTCAGTGGGGACTTGGGACAGCGGACCGTTCGACAACGACACCGCCGCTGACTGGTGTGGCGACCTCGAGGACACCGACATGACCAAGCGCCCGGCGTTGGTCCGCGACGCGCTGAACCGAGCCGCCGGCGACGACGGCTACCTCGACGCCGACGTCGCCTGCGAGGCGATCGCCGCAGCCGCGATCGTGGCCGCGCAGCGGCCCGGCGGGCAGCCGATCACCTCCCCGTACGCGCCGGACTTCCTACGCGACGGCGGCCGGCTCGATCTGCCCGACGACCTGGCGGTACTCGCGGTGAGTGCCCTAAACCGGATCATGGCCGCGGACTCCGAGTGGCGCGACCTGTGGCAGGACGCCGCCGGGGGCGCCAACCCGGCCTTCGACGCCGTCAACGGCCTGCGCGGAGTCCTGACGGCGTAGTAGACAGCGGCGCGGCGTCCGCGTGGCACACCACTGTCGCCGCGCACCTGTGTCCAAGCGGCCGAGGACCTGGTGACGGGCATGGGTGTGCCGTGGCGGCGCAGCTCCGACGAGTTCGCGCGGATCCCGCGCCAGCCCGGCCGGAAGCGGCGGTAGTGACCGACGTCGCCACGGCCTGGCGCGGGTTCCGCGGGATCCTCCAGCTCGACGTCGAGGGACGGGCATCGAACCAGGGCCACTGCAACGGGTAACGCTTCACCTTCACCAGCCTTGTGCTTGTTGTGCTACTGGGCTGGCCGCAGAGAAACGTGGGGCGGTCAGCCGAGGCGGGTCGCCTCCGCCCGCAGGTGGTCTAGAAAACGCGTGAGCGCCGGTGACGGCGTCCTGCCCCGCACGGTCGCCGCGAAGATCTGCCGCACCGACTCGTCGTCCGGATGCAGGCGTAGCAGGGCGATGTCCGGCGGGGTCCCGCGTACCGCCAGAGCCGGAACCAGAGCCACCCCCAACCCGGCGGCGACGCATCCCAGCTTGCCGGTCCAATCGGCCGCGACGATGTCAGTGCGCGGCGTGAAGCCGCTGGGCAGGCTTGCGCGGAGCAGGCTGTGCTCCGCGGTGGCCGAGCCCACGACGAACGCGTCCTCCGCGAGGTCCGCCAGGCGCACCGAGCGGCGGCGCGCGAGCCGGTGGCCGCGCGCTACCGCGACCATAAGCCGCTCGTCGAGCAGGTGCCGCAGGTCGAACCGTTCACGATCCAGTTCGCTCGTGGGAGAGGTGCTGACCACGGCCACCTCCGCCTCCTCCGCGAGCAGGCGCTCCAGCAGCCGCGGCGTCACGCCCTCGACCAGCGACAGCGAGACCTGTGGGTGAGCCGATCGGAACGACGCCATCGCCCGGGGCACGAGGGCCGCGACCGCGGTCGGGAAAGCTCCCACGCGCAGCCGCCCCCGGCCGAGTCCGCGCAGGTCCTCGAGGTCGCGCCGGGCGGCGGCAAGCCGGTCGAGGACCGCTTCGGCGTGCGGGAGCAGCTCACGGCCCTCCTCGGTGAGGGCGACGCCGCGGGGCAGCCGGTCGAAGAGCTTTGCGCCGAGGTCGGCCTCGAGCGCGGCGATCTGGCGGGAGACAGCCGACTGGGTGAAGCTGAGGGCGCGGGCGGCGGTCGTGATCGAGCCGTGTTCCGCGACGATACGGAACACCTCCAGCAGCTGAGTCTCCACGGCAGGTATGTTAACCACGCATAGCAGCCATGCGAGACACTCGTTGGCCGCATGACTTGTACCGGCCTAGCGTTATCAGCGTGAAGATCACCGCAGTCCTCGGGACAGGACACATGGGTACGCCGATCGTGCACCGCCTCCTCGCCGGTGGTCACCGGGTCACGGCGTGGAATCGCAGCCCGGCGCGTTCCGAGCCGCTGGCCGCGCTCGGCGCGACAGTGGCCGCGAGCCCGGCCGCCGCGGTGGACGACGCCGACGTCGTCATCGTCATGCTCGCCGACGCCGACGCGGTCGAGGCAGCGCTGTTCGGGCCGGACGGCGCCGCCGCCGCGCTCCGACCCGGGACGGTCGTGGTGCAGATGTCGACCATCGGGCCGGACGAGGTCCGGTCGGTCGCCGGTCGCCTCCCGGAGGGCGTCTCATTCCTCGACGCCCCCGTCGGCGGCAGCGTCGACGCCGCCAGGGCCGGCACGCTGGCGATCTTCGCGGGCGGCTCTGCCAACGCCCTGGAAAGCGCGGCTCCGGTGCTGCAACAGCTCGGTTCGGTCCGCCACTGCGGTCCGGTCGGCGCCGGCGCGGCCGTCAAGCTCATCGCGAACACGGGCCTGGTGACAGCGGTCGCTGGGCTGCGCGACGCGCTGGCCGTCGCCGCGGCGCTCGGTGTCGACCGGCAGACCGCCCTCGATGTGCTCGGCCGTGGCCCCCTCGCCCGCGCCGTTGAACGGGTCGCAACGCCGGGCGCCTCGTTCGCAGTCGCGTTGGCGGCGAAGGACGCGCGGCTGGCGCTGCGCCACTTGGCGTCGTCTCCCGCGCTCGAAGCCGCCCTGGCCCTGATGCAAGCCGCGCCCGACCAGAACGCGGACCTCTCCTCCCTCGTCTCTACCCACTCCGTGAAGGAAGCCTGATGAACCTCACTCTGGACAACCCCGCATCCGTCGCGGCCCCGTTCGGCGACCGCTTCGCCCACGTCGCCCGGATCGACGTCGGCGGCGGCGCGCTGCTGATGCTCGCCGGACAGGTCGCCGTCGACGACGACGGCAAGGTGGTCGCCCCCGGAGACCCTGGCGCTCAGGCCGAACGGATCTTCGAGATCGTCAGCGGCGTGCTCGCGGCGCACGGCGCGAGCTTCGACGACGTGCTGCACATCCGGACGTTCATGACCAACCTGGCGGATCTCCCGGCGTACGGGGCCGTCCGGCGCCGTCTCTTCCAGGGCACACCACCACCAGCGAGCACGACGGTCGAGGTCAGCAAGCTCTTCCTGGCGGGCGCCGTGCTCGAGGTCGAGGTCACGGCCGTGGTCCGTTCGCGCTAGGACCCGTCGTCAAAGGGTCACAGCCGTGGCGGTACCACCGCGATGGGGACGCTGGCCTGACGGATGGCCCGGTTCATGTTCGTTCGTCGCCGAAGGGTGCGGCGGAGGCCGCTACTGGACCGGCTCAGGCCGGCGATTCCGGGTGGGCTGCCTCATCGCGTGCTCGAGCAGTGCGATCAGCGCCTCTTTGCTCGACTGCCGTTGCCGGGCGTCGCAGAGCATCACCGGGACGTTCGGATCCAGGTCGAGGGCGGCCCGCACCTCCGCGATGTCGTAGCGGCGGGCGCCCTCGAAGCAGTTCACCGCCACGATGAACGGCGTGCCGTGCCGCTCGAAGTAGTCGACGGACGGGAAGCAGTCGGCCAGCCGGCGGGTGTCGGCGAGCACGACCGCGCCCAGCGCGCCGAGCGCCAACTCGTCCCAGACGAACCAGAACCGGTCCTGCCCGGGGGTACCGAACAGATAGAGCACCAGATCTTCGCTGATGGTGATCCGACCGAAGTCCATTGCCACGGTCGTGGTGGCCTTCTGCTCCACGCCGGAGATGTCGTCGACCCTGACACCCTTCTCGGAGAGCACTTCCTCCGTACGCAGCGGTTTGGTTTCGCTCACCGCGCCGACCATGGTGGTCTTTCCCACCCCGAACCCGCCGGCGATCAGGATCTTGGTGGCGGCCGGTACGCGGAGGCCGACCACCGGCCCGTCAGAGCGCTCGAAGTCCATTGATAACTGCCTTAAAGATGCTGTCGTCGGGAAGATCGGTCGTCGACCGGGGCTCGCGAACCTGGACGAGTTGCCGGTCGAGCAGGTCACCGAGGAGCACCCGCACGGTGCCGATAGGAAGGTTGAGGTACGCGGCGACCTCTGCCACGGACAGCGGACGTCGACACAGGCTGACTACTCTGAGCTGCTCAGGTCCTATACCGGCGTCGTACTCGGCCGGCGACCGGACGGTGATCACGAGCGAGATCAGGTCGAGCAGACTGCCCTTGGTGGGCCGGGTTCGCCCGCGCGTCAGCGCGTACGGCCGAACAATCGGGCCAGCTTCATCATCGACCCATAGCTCCTCAGCGGCGTCGTCGGGGGGAAGGGTCATTGTCGCGCCAAACTCTCCTCGACCGCCTCATCGCTGTTCCGCGCCGGCGACGCCAGGTACTTGCCGACCCGGGTGACGAGCATGGCCATCTCGTAGGCGATGAGACCGACGTCAGCGCCGCCGGAGGCCAGCACCGCGAGACACGCGCCACGGCCAGCTGCGGTGACGAACAGGAACCGGTCCGCCATCTCGATGATGGTCTGCCGCACGGGACCACCCTGGAATCGCTCCGCCCCTCCTCTGGCAAGACTCTGAATACCCGCCGCCATGGCCGCCAGATGGTCTCCGTCGTCGCGGCTCAGCCCTTGCGAGGCGGCTAGCACCAGGCCGTCCACGGAGAGAACGACCGCATTCTCCGCCTGCCTGACGCGCCCGACCAGATCGTCCAGCAACCAGGCCAGGTCAGCGCTCGCGGCTTCTCGGTGCACCACGTTGTCCTCTTTCTGTCCGGCCAGCGGCCGGGAGTGTGATCTCGCAGCTCGGGTCAGGTATGGGGCTGTTCATCCGCCGCCGGCGCGTCGTTCGAGCGTCCGTCGGGATCGCCCGCCTGGCCAGGCTCGTCATCGAGCAGGCGCGCGGCGTCGGTGCGGCCGCGTTGGGTACCGCTCTGGTAGGAGCTCATCATCTTGCGCACCTCCTCCGGCGGGCGGGGCGCGTCTCCGTCGTCGGCACCTTCACCGGCACGGGCGGCTGCGGGATCCCGCAACTGCTTCGCAAGGCTCGCCTGGCGTACCCGCATCGGCAGCCCGCCCGGGGTGTACGAGGCATCCGGAGACGGGGCCTCGGCGGCAGGGGGCCGGCCGCCGGTCGCGGTCGAGGTTGCCTCGGGCTCGACCGACGGCGACAGGTCCTTCCACGCCCGGCCGCTCCTCCGCCGGGCGGGCGCGGGTGGATCAGCAAGACCGATCGCGCTGGCAGGCTGCGCGTTGGCGGCGGCTTGTGCGTCACCGTCGCCACGACCGGCCGCGGCCGGTGCTCGCCCGCCTGCCCGAGAAGCGGCTGCAAGCTCGTTGTCGGGGACTTCGCTCACGAGTTCAGCCGGGATGAGCACGACGGCAGTCGTGCCGCCGTACGGCGATTCCTTGAGCCGCACACGGATCCCGTGCCGCTGCGAGAGGCTACTCACCACGAACAGGCCCAGTTGGGAGACGTTGGCCAGGTTGAACTCCTTGCGGCTGTTGATCTGCGCGTTGGCGGTGGCGAGATCCTCCTGGCTCATGCCGAGACCGCGATCCTCGACCTCGATCACATAGCCGCTCCCGACCAGCTGCCCCTTCACAGTGACCCGCGTATGCGGCGGCGAGAAGGACAGCGCATTCTCGATCAGTTCCGCCAGCAGGTGGATCACATCGCTGACGGACCGGCCGGCCAGCCTGACGGAGCCGATGTGCAGCACGTCGACCCGCCGGTAGTCCTCAACCTCCTGAACGGCGCCACGCACGGCGTCGATCATGGGCACGTTCTTCCGCCACGCGCGGCCGGGCGTCGCTCCTGACAACACGATCAGGTTCTCCGCGTTGCGCCGCATCCGGGTCGCGAGGTGGTCGACCCCGTACAGGCCCTCGAGCGTGTCCGGGTTTTCCTCCTGCCGCTGCATGTCGTCGAGCAGCGTCACCTGCCGGTGCACCAGTGCCTGGGTACGTCGGGCGAGGTTGAGGAACACCTCACGCACGTTGCGCCGTAGCTCGGCCTGTTCCACCGCCGTGCGGATGGCGGTCTCCTGGACGCGGTTGAACGCTTGGCCCACCTGGCCGATCTCATCGTCGCCGAAGTCCAGTGGTGGGGCTTCTGCGGAAACGTCCACCTGCTCGCCCGCGCGAAGTCGGGCGACCACGCCGGGCAGTCGCTCGTCGGCGAGCTGGTGGGCGGCATCGCGAAGCCGTTGCAGCTGGGCCACCAGGGCGCGGGCGGTCGTGATCGACAGCAGGATCGAGGCGATAACGGCGATCGCGCCGAGGCCTGCCGCGAGGGTCAGGCGGACAATGACCCAGATGGCCACACCCGTGGCGTCGCTCACGATTCCGTTGCCACCGGCCGTCACGACACCCTGCAGCTCGGCCTGAGCCTCGTCCACCGCCGCGCGCCACTGGGCGGCCTCGACTGGCAGAACCGATCGGGTGCCACCGGCCTGGGCGATCTTGTCTTCGAGCGACCGGAGACGGTTGAAGGTCTCGCCGGCGAGCATCCGCTCGTATCGGGCGCGGTCGTCCGGAGACAGCTTGATCGAGGTCTCGGCGCCCGAGAATCGCTGGTAACCCACGAGCTGCGCGAACTGGACCTGCTCGACGGCGGTGATCCGGCCGCTCGCGAGAACGCCGCTCATCAGCGCGTCCTCCTGCGAGATCACCTCCGACATCCTGTTCAGGCCGATGAGCGCCTCGGCGTATCCCGCGATCTCCTTGTCGTCGAGGCTCGCGGTGGCGTGGTAGACACCGAAAATCGCGTCGATCGAGTCAGCGAACGCGGCCGCCGCGCTGGCGCGGTCGATGGTCCGCTCGTCGACGGACTTTCTGAGGGCGGCGAGGGCGTCCAGGCTGGCGTAGGTGGCGTCGAGCTGGCTGGCCAGCCTGGCGCTGCCGGCGACATCCGCTTGCCAGCTCTGTGCTGACTCCTTGAAGTCAGCCGCGAGATGCTCGGTCTCCTGCCGCTGCGTGTCCAGAGCCGTGCGCGCCCGGCTCTCGCCTGGGCCACCCAGGTAGGCCAGGGTGAGTCGCCGCTCGACCTGCAACGCTGTGAGCAGAGGTGCGCTCGGCTCATACACCTTGCTGTTCAGTGTATTGACCCAGAGCAGATTCACGCCCTCCCGGAGGGTCACCCATGCCGCGAACGCCCACAGGGCAGTGAGCGACGCCAACACCGCGATCACCTTGGTGCGTAGATTGGTACTGCGAGAACGCATTACACCGTCCCAGTCGGCCGTGGAAGCACCCGGCACAAAGCCTTGGTGAATTGTGGTACCTGGGCGCGTCCAAGGTTTTCGGCACGCGACAACGGGGCACGCTAGCAGTGTCCGAACCGTCCCTCAAGCGTCGCTGATCACTGCCTTGCCGCCGGCCTGTCGTGGTTTGGGCACAGCCGTGGCGACCGTCGCCGCGGTCTTCTCCGGTCGCTGCCGCGCGAGGTGGAGTGCGGCGAGCACCGCGGCGCGGACGATCGCCGCGGGGTGGTAGAGCTCTTTGCCGTACCACAGGGGAGGGTCAGGTTTCTGGCCCGCAGCGCCCAACAGGAACGTGTAGCCGCGTCTCAGCGCCGCGCCGACTCCGGCGGCCCCTGGGCGCGCGGTCAGGAGCACGTGCAGCGCGTACGCGGTCTCCTCGGCGGTGCCGCCCCATCGGCCCCACGACCCGTCGGGCCTTTGGCTGGACAGGACCCAGTCGACGGCCCTCGCCACCGCCTCGACCGCCAGGGGGCTGCGGCCGAAGTCGCCAAGTGCCAGGGTGCAGCACATGGTGGCGTAGTACGGCGAGGCGTGCCACCGGTCCTGCCACTGTCCGTCGGGCATCTGGTGCTCTCGTAGCGTCACCGTCAGCCGATCTATGGCCGTCACGTACCGCCGCGCGGGTTCGGGGCTGCTGCGCACGTGATGACCGAAGGCGTCCAGGACATGCGCGTTGGTGGTGACCGAGAAGCCGTCCTCCCCGGGCCAGGTGCAGAACCCGTCCGCGGTCTCGTACGTCCACAGACCTCTGTGGTCCACGGGCTGGCCGAGCTGCCCGAGCGCGTACAGCGCCACCGAGGTGGTGTCTGCGTCGGCGGGAAGTCCTGCCCCGGTGGGAGTGCCCGCCGGGTCCATCGCAGCACTCAGCCTCGCCACGATGCTCGGGGGCGCCGTTGTCCGCAGGCCGGCCCGTGCCAGCCCGCTCACCACCCATGCCGATTCGAAGACGGTGATGGGAAGCGGACACGGCACGGGTCCACCGCGAGCGACGCTCGCCAGGTAGGTCAGGGCAGGCTCGGTGGGGCTTGGCGCATCAGCGCTGGCGACCCAGGCAGCGGTTGCCGCAGGCGAGGCGCCGACCGGACCGGGCCCCACCGGGCGGATGCCGGCGGCACGTCGGGGCGCAGGGCCCAGGACCTCCAGGAAGTGCAGCAGCTTGTCCGGTAGCTCGGCTCCGGCCGCCATCGCGTGCCGGACCTGGACGAGGCGGGTGCCATCCATCCCCGCTGGCAGACCGAGCCGCACGCCCTGCCAGGGTTCGAGGCGGGGTTCCGTCGCATGGTCGAGGTGCTCGTTGAGCGCCGCCACCAGTGACGGCACGATGAGGTCCGCTCCCGGGGTGTCCGGCACCAGCAGATCCGCGCGTAGCCAGGTGGTGAGCGCCTGCAGGCCGCGGGTGGCCGCGGTGGCCAGGTGCGCCACCTCGTGACCCCGCTGGGCCGCTGTTCCCGACCGAAGGGTCGCGACCAGCGCCTCGGTGGCGCTCAGGGTGGGAACCAGCGCATACCCCTGCGGTGGGCCCCACCCACCGTCCGCCCGCTGGGTCTCCAGCAGGTAGGAGATGCGCTCGACATGCCCGTCGAGCCACGGTGCCAGCGCCACGAGCCGGGCGGTCTCGTACACCGATGGGGCGACGTGGCCCCACGGCTCCGCCTCCAGGCCGGCGATCAGGTCATCCGCGGCGGCGTCGATGTCGCCCCCCACGATGTCGGCGGGCACGGCGTCCACCCTGTTCACAGGCTGCCCCAGAAATCTGACAGCTGGTAGAAGCCACGGGTGAACGCGATCTGGCGTCTGAGGAAAGCAGCCTGCCTGGGGCAGGTGTCTTCCAGCGGCCGGATCAGGTCGTGGCAACCCTCGATGACCATTGTGAGCCTGGCGGTCACCTCGGTGGGGTCGCCCACGAGCATGAGCGCGTTCAGGTCTCCCCACTGGAGGTCACGCCGATAGGTGGCCAGGTCGTTGACCAGCCGGATGGCGCGCTGCACCTCCCGGGCGACGACTCTCAACTCGTCGAGGTGGTCGAGGCTGTCCCGGTCACCGAGGTGGGCCCAGTGCGTCACGCTCACCAGCACGCCGGCGAGGTTGTCGGCGTTGGCGAGATACTCGTCGAGGGTCGGAGCAACACTCCGCGCGTCCGACGCCTCGTGCGCGGTCTTCCAGCTCCACTCTCGGGCCATCGCCGCGAACATGCGCCCGAGTTCGTCCCGCCACACCGGCTGCACGGCTGCGAACGCTGGCGCCCCAGCCAACTCGTCGCGAATGTCGGCCAGCAACCGCGCCAGGGGATGCCTGTCGTCGGGCGGACTGCCGTCGGCGACCGCGAGGCAGTCGTCGGCGATCGCCGACAACTCATCTTCCGACTTCGCCAGGTAGTCGATCTGCCAGTCCGCCGCGAACACCCACAGCACCGTCCGGGCCGTCACCCGCAACTGCTCGACTGTGTACTCGGGTGCGGTGAAGGCCACCGACATCGCGACGCTGGTGACGAATGCCGGATCGAACGGCCGGCCGGCAAACAGGTCCTGGTGGCGGGCCACGACCTTGTGCAGGTCCCGCCCGAGGCTGACAGCCAGCGCGCAGACCCGTCCCTGCTCCGCTGCGGTGAGCACGTCACCGGCGGCCACCGGTATCTGCGGGCGTGGCATCACGAGATTGAGGCGCCGTCGCGTGCCAGCAGAGTGAGCATGTTTGGCCGGGGCCGTAGTGAGGCGCCAAGCCGCGGCTTGAGGTCGGCGGACTGCCCGAGCCGGAACCGATACCGGCTCAGCAGAGTGGCGATGATGATCGGCGCTTCCAGGAGGAAGAGGTGCTGACCGATGCACTGGTGTGGGCCGCCCCCGAACGGGAAGTAGCTGTAGCGGTGCTGCCGACGCGGCCGATCGGGGGAGAACCGCTCCGGGTCGAAGGCGTCAGGGCGGTCCCAGAACGCCTTCATTCGCTGGGTCGCGTACGGGCTGACCAGAATGGTCGCTCCGGAGTCGATCCGGACACCACCCAGAACCTGTTCCCCGACGGCTGTGCGCGGGATGTTCCAGCCTGCGGGCCAGAGGCGCAACATCTCGTCCAGGACCATTCGTGTGTAGCGCATCTGCGGGATGTGTGCCCGCTGCACCGGTCCGCGTCCGACGACCTCGTCGATCTCCGCGTACAGCCGGTCGGCAACATGGGGGTGCGTCTCCAGGACCGGCCACAGCCAGGACAAGACGCTGATCGTGGTCTCGGTTGCCGTGGCGAACATGGCGACGACGTCGCTGCGGACCTGGGCCTCGCTGGCCTGCGATCCGTTGGCCCTCGGGCGGCAGAGTGTCGCGATGATGTCGTCGCCGTCGCCCGGGTTCGCGCGTTCCTTCCGGATGATCGGTAGGACCAGGGCGTCGATGTTCTCCACGGCCTTGCGGAACGCGCGGTCGCCTGGCAGGGGAATCCAGTCGGGCACGCCCGGGGCGAGCAGGCGAGTCACCATCGTGCGTGTGATCGTGCCCAGGTGACCGAAGATCTGCAGCGCGTCGGACACAGGTATCTTCTGGCCGAAGAGCACCCGGGTGGTGGCCTGGCACACGATCCGCGACATCACGGTCATGGCGTCGACGGCCTGGCCCGTTCGAGCCGGTTCATCCAGCGCCGCGACCGCCTCGACGATGGC
The DNA here is from genome assembly GCF_004348595.1 of Micromonospora sp. KC723. Taxonomy (GTDB): domain Bacteria; phylum Actinomycetota; class Actinomycetes; order Mycobacteriales; family Micromonosporaceae; genus Micromonospora. The sequence goes on along the minus strand of NZ_SMKD01000102.1, from coordinate 1,053 downwards.
GACCGCCATCCGGTCGACCAGCACCTCGACGCGCTGTTTGGTGAACAGCGGTTGCAGGGTGTCCCGGCTGGACTCCCACAACTCGCCCTCGGTGACGAGGATCGCGTCGCCGACCGCTCGGCGGACGGACCGCCACAGCATGCTCTCCCCGTCGCGGATGTAGCTGGTCCTGTCCCGCAGGATCTGCTGTAGGTGCTCGGGGTGGGTGACCAGGTACGGGCGGAAGGTTCCGAGATTGAGACGCACGACCTCGCCGCCGGACTGGTTCCCGAAGTGGACGAGCGCCGCCAGCGGGTCACGGACCAGGCGTGGTAGAGCGTCGCGCAGGGGGATGATTCTGGCGGGGCCAGCAGCGACGTGCGCCTCAGGCATGAACACCTCCACGAGCTGTTGTCCCCCGAGACGTCTGGCCAGGAGTTCTGCGGAGCAGGGCCGGGATTATCATCGCACGCGCCATCCCACAACTCTAGGTATGTCCTCCGTGGACACTCTGTGGCAGGTCGGTCTGAGTTCCCCGCTTTGATGGCCCGTGCCAACTCCACCGGCAGCCACCTCGCGCCGGCGCAGCAGGCCGCGCGAAGCACGGGTGGGGGCCGCGTTGGCAATCATGGAGTTGCGACGCCCCACCTCACCGGAAGATGTCACCCGCCGAGGGCGTCATCCCCCATGCGCACACTGGCCTGACGGCCACCGCGCCGACAACCCCGGCAAGCCGGTCACCGAAGGTGAACAGGGCGGGGCTGCCGCACGCGCTGGCCGCGGCACCGACTCTGCCTTGCGGACCGCCGGCTTCCTGGTCGACGGCAACCAACCCGGCTCGTGGCGGCCGCCGGCATCCTCATGGTGGCCGCCAAGCAGACCCGCCCGATGCGGCGCCAGCTGGCGACACGCAACCTCCTGGGCACTTCGCACCCACCACCAACAGCGGCTCGGCGAGGGATTGACAGCATAAGTGTTATCGCTAACATCTTGCGGTAACACCGCCTTCACCTGTCCGTCACCCGGGTCTTGAAGGCACCCTCGGGTGGCGAGCAGGTCGTACGTTCCCCCGCC
>NZ_SMKD01000101.1 GCF_004348595.1 Micromonospora sp. KC723 | reverse complement strand
GCCCGTCGGCGATCCGGGCGTACGACGTGGCGCTGGCCAACCGCTTCCTCGCCGGGCTGGGCCAGCCGCCCGGGGACAGCGCCATCGTCACGGTGGAGGTGCCGGGGGCGCAGGAGAAACTGGCGCGACCCGGATGCCGGCGTCGTGCAGCAGGTCGAGAACCTCGTCGAGCCAGTCGAAGGTGTACCGGCCGGGGGCCGGTTCGAGGCGTGACCAGGCGAACACGCCGACGGTGACGAGGTTCACCCGGGCCTGCCGCATCAGCGCGACGTCTTCGCGCCAGACCTGCGGCGACCACTGCTCCGGGTTGTAGTCCCCGCCGTAGCAGAGCCGGCCGTCGCCCCACATAGCCCACATCCCGTCCATTTGTTGGGTAGGCGTCCAAATTATGGACCGGATTTGTCCATGTCAACGAGGAACGAGGGAGCGGACGGTGTCGAGCGTCATTGACAGTTTGTTGGGAAGCCAAAGAAACTTGCGGGAGCGCCGGGCCCGCACCCCAAGGAGACGCCATGCCCTACCGCCCACCCCTGGTCCCGTACGAGACCTTCGTGGCCGACCCGCCCGACCTGCCCGTGCGGGCCCCCGGCGAGGACGGGGCCGTCATCGTGGAGCGCGCCACCGTCGCCGCGACCGATCCGCACGGCGTCACCCTCACCGCCGCCACCTCCGACGGAGGCACCCTCACCGCCCGCGTCGAGGCCGCCGGCGACGGCGTGCTCCGGGTACGCCTCGCCGAGAACCTCGCCGCCCGCAGCCGCTCCGCCCGGGCGCTGCCGCTGGTCCACCCCGCCGCCCACCCCGCCGTGGTGGCCGTCGACGGGGGCACTGTCACCGTCGGCGCGGGAGCCGTCGTCGCCGAGATCACCCTCGACCCGTGGCGGATACGGTTCCGCGCCGCCGACGGTCGGCTCCTGGTGGAGCAGGACCCCGGCACCAAGGACATCAGCGGGCGGCGGCGCACCCTGCCGTTCGGGCGCTCCACCGCCGACGGCGCCCCGGTCGCCTGGCACGAGAGTTTCGTCGCTCTCGGCGACGAACGCTTCGTCGGCTTCGGCGAGAAGTTCACCCCGCTGGACAAGCGCGGCCAGCGGGCACTGATGTGGAACTTCGACGCCTTCGGCGGCGAGTCCGACCGCTCGCACAAGAACGTGCCGCTGTACCTGTCCGACCGGGGCTACGGTGTGCTGGTCGACAGCGGGCTGCCGGTGCAGTTCGACGTCTGCCAGTCCACCCACAGCAGCGTGCAGATCCTCGTCCCGGACGACCTGCTCGACTACTACGTGCTGGCCGGGCCGACCCCGGCGCAGGTGCTGGATCGCTTCGACGCGCTGACCAGCCGGCCGTACCTGCCGCCGAAGTGGGCCTTCGGCGCCTGGATCTCCTCGGGCTTCTTCCCCGACAGCCAGCAGCGGGTGCTGGAACGGGCCCGGCTGATCCGCGAGCGGGGCATCCCCTGCGACGTGTTGCACCTGGACTGCTACTGGCAGGTCGCCGGCCGCTGGTCCGAACTGCGCTGGGACGACGAGGCCTTCCCCGACCCGACCGGCATGCTCAAGACCCTCGCCGACCAGGGCTTCCGGGTGTGCCTGTGGATGAACCCGTACCTGATGACCGGCAGCCCGCTGTACGCCGAGGCGGCCGAGGCCGGGTACTTCCTGCGCCGCCCGGACGGCTCGACGTACGTGGCCGACGTGTGGCACGGCAGCTACCCGACGAGCGCCATCGTGGACCTGACCAACCCGGCGGCGGTGCGCTGGTTCCAGGGCCTGCTGCGGCCGCTGCTGGAGCAGGGCGCGGCGGTGTTCAAGACCGACTTCGCCGAGGGGGTGCCCGCCGACGCGGTCGCCCACAACGGGATGACCGGGCTGGAACTGCACAACGTGTACGCGCTGATGTTCAACGACGTCGTCGCCGACGTGACCGAGGAGGTCGCCGGACACCGGACGGTGTGGGCACGTTCGTCGTACCTGGGCGGGCAGCGGCACAGCGCGCAGTGGAGCGGGGACGTCAACGCCACCTGGCCGGCCCTGGCGAGCACCCTGCGCGGCGGACTGTCGCACGGGCTGTCCGGCGTGCCGTTCTGGAGCCACGACACCGGCGGCTTCCACGGCACTCCCGAGCCGGACCTGTACGTGCGGTGGACCCAGTTCGGGGCGTTGTCGCCGCTGGTCCGGCTGCACGGCACCACCAGCCGGCTGCCGTGGGAGTTCCCCGCCGAGGCCGAGCGGGACGCGGTGGCGGCGCTGCGGCTGCGTTACCGGCTGCTGCCGTACCTGTGGTCGGCGGCGGTCGACTCGGCCCGAACCGGGGCGCCGATGATGCGGGCGCTGCTGGTCGACACCCCCGAGGACCCGACGGCGTGGACCAGCGACCTGCAGTACCGGCTCGGCACCGACCTGCTCGTCGCCCCGGTCCTCGACCCGTCCGGTCAGCGCGACGTCTACCTCCCGGTCGGTGACGACTGGGTGGACGCGGCCACCGGCGAGCGGCACCCCGGTGGCCGGCACCTGCGGGTCACCGTGCCGATCCACCGGCTGCCGCTCTATGTCCGCCACGGCGCGCTGATCCCGGTCGTCGCGCCGGCCGACCGGATCTGGGACGGGCCGTTCCATGACGTCGACCTGGTCAGCTGGGGTGGCGTCGACGGCCGGACGGTGATCCGCGACACCGACGGCGACACGGTCGTGGAGGCGGAACGCGACGGCGACACCCTGCGGGTGCGCACCAGTGGTCCGTTGAGGGTGCGGAAGGTGAGCGTGGTGGGCATCGACGCCCCCCGCCAGCTGCTGCTCAACGGGCAGGTCGCACCGGTGACGCCATTCGAGGAGTGGTTCCCCCGGTGACCCGTTGGCGCCCGCCCCGGTGAACCCGGGCGGGCGCCAACCCCGCCGCGAGCACCACCGCTGTCTTGCCGGGACCGGCCGCTCGGCTAGAATCATTTAGTTGGGAATCCAACCGAACAATCTCATCGACGGTGATCCGTCCCACAACGAGCGGTGACCGCACCGCGGCCGGCCGGCCGGGGCACCGCGGCACGCGATGATGGACGCGACACCGGGACGGCGCAGCGTCGGCGCAGGGAGCGGACAGATCGTGATCGACATCCAGACCGAACCGCAGCCGAGCGACCTCGGCGACGTGCGGGTCACCAACCGGGCGGTCGTGCTGCGGCACGTACGTCGCCACGCGCCCTGCTCGCGCGCCGACATCGCCGCGCACACCGGGCTCAACAAGGCCACCGTCTCCAGCCTGGTGACCGAGCTGATCGACCGCCGACTGCTCCGTGAGACCGGGCTGACCGAGAACCGGGTCGGCCGGCCCGCCACCATGCTCGTCCTCGACGGTGAGCCGTACGCCGCGCTCGGCATGGAGATCGGCGCCGACGAACTGGTGGTGGTCGCGGTCGACCTGGGCGGCAACCGGCTGCTCACCTGGCGGCGCGCGTTCGCCGCCCCGTCGGCCGCCCCCGCCGAGACCATCCGCGCGCTGGCCACCCTCGCCCGCCGGGCGATCAGCCGGATCACCGGGCAGGGACGCACCGTGCTCGGCCTGACGGTGGGAGTGCCGGGCCTGGTCGACACCGCCGGCGCGGTGCCGTCTGCCGCCGCGCTGGGCTGGCGCGACGTCCCGGTCGCCGCCGAGTTGCGCGCCGCGCTGCGCGACCCCGACTTCGCCGTCGCGGTCGACACCGACGCCAACCTCGCCGTCCTCGCCGAACAGCGGCACGGGGCGTACGTGGGGACCGCCGACCTGGTCCACCTCACCGGGGGCGTCACCGTGGGCGCCGGGGTCCTCGCCGGCGGCCGGCTGCTCCGCGGCGCGCGTGGCTTCGCCGGCGAGATCGGGCACGTCCAGGTCGATCCGGACGGCCCGGCCTGCGGGTGCGGGCGACGCGGGTGCCTGGCCGCGCTGACCGGCCTGCCCGCGGTCGTCCGCCAACTGCTGCCCGACACCGAGGCCGACGGGCCGGTCACCGACTGGCTGCCGGAGATCGAGCGGGTGCAGACGCTGGCCCGTCAGGAGGACCCGGGTGTCCTGGCCGGGTTGGCGGAGATCGGCCGACACCTCGGCCACGGGGTGTCCATCCTGGCCAACGTGCTCAACCCCCAGGTGGTCACGGTGGGCGGGCACCTCGCCGTCCTCGCGCCCTGGCTGCTCCCGGCCGCCCGGGCGGAACTGGCCGCCCGCACCCTCGCCCCGGAGGCCGGCGGCTGCCACCTCGACGCCAGCCGGCTCGGCGCGACAGCCACCGCCCTCGGCGGGGCCACCGTCGCCCTGGCGACCGTCGAGTCGGGACGACTCCCCGTGCGCTGACCCGCTCGCCGCCGGGCCGCGCGGACGGCCGGGCCGCGCGGACGGCCGGGCCGCGCGGACGGCCGGGCCGCGCGGACGGCCGGGCCGCGCGGACGGCCGGGCCGCGCGGACGGCCGACGAAGATCGGTCGGATGCGCACGGACTCTTGACCCGACCGGGGCGGTGGTGCCAACCTCGAACGGCCGCCCCGTCGCTCGGGCATCCGGGGCGGCAGGTTTTCCGCGGTTGTCGAAGCGCTTCACCGCTCCCCCGGGCCGACAACCGCGACCACCCCACCACACCACACCGCCGCACGCTCCCACGACGGTTGTCGAAGCGCTTCGACAACCGGCCGCCGCGCCCCCCGCGCGAGCCCATGGAAGGTACGCGACCATGACCGACAACCCCGTCCCGTCCACCCGAGCCCGTATCGACGACCTGCTGGCCCGGCTCACCCTGCCGGAGAAGATCGGCCTGTTGCACCAGTGGCAGGCGCCGGTGCCCCGGCTCGGCCTGCCCGGGTTCCGCACCGGCACCGAGGCGCTGCACGGGGTGGCCTGGCTCGGCCCGGCCACCGTCTTCCCGCAGGCCGTCGGCCTGGCCACCAGCTGGAACCCCGAACTGGTACGGGCCGTCGGCACCGCCGTCGGCGTCGAGGTCCGCGCCAAGCACCACGCCGACCCGGAGCACGTCGGGTTGAACGTGTGGGCCCCCGTGGTCAACCTGCTGCGCGACCCCCGGTGGGGACGCAACGAGGAAGGGTGGTCCGAGGACCCGTGGCTGACCGGCCGGCTGGCCACCGCGTACGCCTGGGGCCTGCGCGGCGACCACCCCGACCGGCTGCGTACCGCGCCGACCGTCAAGCACTTCCTCGCCTACAACAACGAGACCGACCGGGCCACCACCTCCAGCGACCTGCCACCAAGGGTGCTGCACGAGTACGAGCTGCCCGCGTACCGGGAACCCCTGGAGACCGGGGCCGCCGTCGCCGTGATGGCCTCGTACAACCTGGTCAACGGGGTACCCGCGCACCTGAGCCCACTGATCGACGGTGAACTGCGCGGCTGGGCCCCCGACGAGATCATGGTGGTCGGCGACGCGGGCGCGGTGGGCAACATCGCCGGCCTGCAGGCCCACCTGCCCGACCACGTCGAGGGATTCGCCGCCGCGCTGCGCGCCGGCATCGACAACGTCACCGAGGACGACACCGATCCCACGCCCACCGTCGACCGGTTCACCGAGGCGCTGCGCCGGGGCCTGATCACCGAGTCCGACGTGGACCGGGCGGTCCGGCGCATCCTCAGCGTCCGGATCCGCCTCGGCGACCTCGACCCGCCGCACGAGGATCCCTTCGCCGACGTTCCCCCGGACGTGATCGACTGCCCGGCGCACCGGGAACTGGCCCGGGAGGCCACCCGCCAGTCCGTCGTCCTGCTAGGCAACGACGGGCTGCTGCCCCTGGCCCCCGCGCCGACGCCACGGGTGGCGGTGCTCGGGCCGCTGGCCGACGCGGTGTACGAGGACTGGTACAGCGGCACCCTGCCGTACGCGGTCACCCTGCGGCAGGGGCTGGCCGAGCGGCTGCCGGAAGTCACCAGCCACTGCGGGGCGGACCGGATCGCGCTGCGGGTCGGCGACCGGTACGTCCACTGCCCGGACACCCCCGACGGGGGTCCGCTCACCCTCGGCGCGGAGGCCACCGCTCTCGACGTGTTCGACTGGGGTCGTGACATCCTGGCGCTGCGCGCGGTGTCCAACGGCCGGCACCTGGGTGTCACCGCCGAGGACGGCACCCTCGCCAACGACCGGCCCGGACCGGGCGAATGGGTGGTACGGGAGACCTTCCGGTTCCGGCCCGGCCCCGACAGCACCACCCTGCTGCACCACCTCGCCACCGACCGGTACGTCACCGTCGACGCCAACGGCCAGCTGCGCGCCGACGCGCCGACCGCGGCCGCGGCGACCGGGTTCGCCGTCGAGCTGCTCGCCGACGGCGCCGCCGAGGCCGCCGCGCTGGCCGCGGCCGCGGACGTGGCGGTGGTGGCGCTGGGCAACCATCCGATGGTCAACGGGCGGGAGACCGAGGACCGGGTCGACCTGGCCCTGCCCCGCGCCCAGGAGGCGCTGCTGCGCGCCGTGCACGCCGCGAACCCGCGCACCGTGCTGGTGCTCACCAGTAGCTACCCGTACGCGGTCGGGTGGGCGCAGGAGCACCTGCCGGCGGTGCTCTGGTCCGCGCACGGTGGGCAGGAGCACGGCAACGCCCTGGCGGCGGTGCTGCTCGGCGAGGCCGAGCCGGGCGGCCGGCTCACCCAGACCTGGTACGCCGACGCGGCGGAGCTGCCCGACCTGCTCGACTACGACGTGATCGGCGCCGACACCACCTACCTGTACCACCGGGGGGAGCCGCTGTACCCGTTCGGCCACGGGCTCAGCTACGCCCGGTTCGACTACGATGACCTTCGATTGAGCGCGACGGCGGTGACCGTCGGCGAGGAGGTCGAGGTGCGGGTCGAGGTCACCAACACCGGCGACCGTGCCGGCGAGGAGGTCGTGCAGCTCTACACCCGCCAGCGCCGCTCCCGGGCCAAGCAACCCCTGCGTCAGCTGCGGGACTTCGCCCGGGTCAGCCTCGCTCCCGGCCAGCGGCGTACGGTCACGCTGCGGCTGCGTACCGACGAGTTGCGGTGGTGGGACGAGAGCCGTGGCGGGTTCGTGGTGGAGGACGCCACGCACACCCTGATGGTCGGCCGGTCCGCCCGCGACATCCGGCTGGTCGGCGCGCTGAGCGTGCGGGGCGGGCGCCGCGCCGACGGCCCACGGCCGGAAGCGGTCGCCGGGCGGCGGTCGTGACCACCGCGGCGGGGCGCCCGTCGCCCGGCCAGGTCACCATCGCCGACGTCGCCCGGCACGCCGGCGTGGCGGCGAGCACCGTGTCGTACGTGCTCAGCGGCAAGCGGGCCATCTCCGCGGTGACCCGCGACCGGGTGCTGGCGAGCGTCCGACTGCTCGGGTACCACCCGAACGCGGGGGCCCGCGCGCTGGCCAGCCGACGGGCCAACGTGATCGCCCTGGTGCTGCCGCTGCGCGCGGGGATGCAGGTACCGGTGGTGATGCAGTTCGCCACCGCCGTGGTGACGACCGCCCGCGCCCACGACCACGACGTGCTGCTGGTCACCTCCGACGAGGGGCCGGCCGGGCTGCGCCGCATCGCCGCCAGCGCGCTGGTCGACGGGGTGCTGCTGATGGACGTGGAGCTGCACGACCCGAGGGTGCCGCTGCTGCGGGATCTGGCCCTGCCCAGTGTGCTGATCGGTTTCCCCGCCGACACTGCCGGGTTGACCTGTGTGGACCTGGACTTCCACGCCGCCGGCGGGGAGTGCGTCGCGCACCTGGCCGGGTTGGGCCACCGGCGTCTGGCCCTGCTCGGCGCGCCGACGGCCGTCTACGAACGCGGCACCGGGTTCGCGCACCGCACCCGGGCCGGCGTGCGGGAGGCCGCCGACCGGCACGGCGTGCAGGTGGTGACGCTGCCCTGCGGGGAGGGGGCCGTCGAGGTGCGGCGGACCCTGACCGAGCTGCTGGACCGCCATCCGGACGTCTCGGGGCTGGTGGTGCAGAACGAGGCCGCGGTCGGGCCCGTGCTGGCGACTCTGCCGGCGCTGGGCCGGCGGGTGCCCGACGACGTCTCGGTGGTGGCCATCTGCCCGGAGGAGTTCGCCGGGCACAGCAGCCCGGCGCTGACCTGCGTGCCGGTGCCCGCCGAGGAGGTCGGGCGGCAGGCGGTGTCCCTGCTGATGGGTAAGCTGCGTGGCGAGACGGGGCCGGAGGTGACACTGTTGGCGCCTCGCCTGACCGTCCGGGACAGCACCGCCGCCGTCCCGGTGGTCGGGGTAAGCGACGACCGGTGACCACGGCGAAGGGACTGTCGATGACGGACGAGCTGCCCCCGTCGGCCCACCGCATCTGGTCGCCGACGCCCGCCGCGAGCTGGGAGGACGCGTTCCTGTCCGGCAACGGCGAGTACGGGATCATGGTGTGCGGCGACCCGCACGCCGAACGGATCATCGTCAACCACCACCGGTTCGTGCTGCCCAACGGCACCCACGACGCCCGCCCACCTCAGCTGGCCGACCGGATGCCGCACATCCGGGCGCTGGTGCTGGCCGGCCGGGGCGCGGAGGCGGCCCGGCTGCTCACCGGCGACCTCAAGCACGAGTGGACCCAGTCGTTCCATCCCGGCTTCGCCCTGAGCGTCGACGCGACGCGGCCCGGGCCGACGGCCGACTACCGGCGGTCGGCCGAGTTCGACACCGGTCAGATCGTCGTCGAGTGGGCCGGCGGGCGGCGACGTTCGTTCGTATCCCGCGCCGACGCGCTGGTCGTCACCGCGTTGGACATGGGCGCCTGCACGGTCGGGGCCACCGGTGAGCTACCCGGCTGCCCGGGCGACGTGCACTACGAGTGCGTCGCGTACCGGCGGGGCGATCTGGTGTTCCTGCGCGTACGGGGCCGCTACCCGCAGGTCGGCGGCGCGTACGGCTTCGAGGGGGTGACCCTGCTGCGCGGCGACGTCGAGGTCGTCGGCGACCGGGTGGCGGTACACGGCCCCGCGCTGCTGACCACCGCGCTCGACCGGGTCGACAGCCCGCAGTGGCGTACCGGTGACCTGGAGGAGCGGCTGGCCGCCGCCGACACCGACTACGATCGGCTGTTGGCTCGGCACCTGCCCCTGCACGCGGTGCCGTACCGGCGGGTCAGCCTGGACCTGGACGTGCCGGCGGCGGACCGGGAGCTGCCGGTCGGTGAGCTGCTCGCCCGGCAGCTCGCCGCCCCCGACGTCCCACAGCCGGCCCTGCTGGAACGGCTCTTCCACGCCGGCCGGTACCTGCTGTTCAGCGCCAGCGGGGTGCTGCCGCCCCGGTTGACCGGGCTGTGGCTGGGCTCGTGGGACGCCGCCTGGGCCGGCGACTTCACCACCGACGCCAATCTCAACCTGCAACTGGCCGGCGCGAACATCGGCGCCCTGCCGGAGGTGACCGCCGCGCACGCCCGCCTGGTGGCCGGCCAGGTCGACGACTGGCGGCGCAACGCGCAGGCGATCTACGGGGCTCGTGGCCTGCTCGCGCCGGGCCGTACCGACGGCGAGCACGGGCACCTGTTCCACGTGCACCCCCAGTGGCCGTTCGCCGCCTGGCTGGCCGGTGCGGACTGGCTGCTGTACCCGCTGTACGAACACCATCTGGTCACCGGGGAGCCGCTGGGCGAGGTCACCGGCTGGCTGGCGGAGGTGGCGGACTTCTTCACCGACGTCGTCACCGAGGTCGACGGCGCGGTGGTGCTCGTGCCGTCGTACTCGGTGGAGACGGGGCCGCCGGACACCGACGGGCAGCCCACGCCGGTGACGGTCAACGCCACGATGGATGTCGCCGCCGCCCGACACGCGATGCGTGTCGCCGCCGAGGTGACCGGCTCGGACCGGTGGGACGAGCTGCGGGATCGGCTGCCGGCGTACCGCGTCGACGAGCGCGGCGCGCTCGCCGAGTGGGCCTGGCCCGGCTACCGCCCCGACGACGACCACCGGCACGTCAGTCACCTGTACCCGGTGTGGCCGCTCGGTGAGATCAACCCTGACGACACGCCTGAGCTGGCCGAGGCCGCGCACCGGGCGCTGACGCTGCGCGGTGACGAGAACCTGTCCGGGCACGGCAGCCTGCACCGGGCCCTGGTCGCGGCCCGGCTGCACGACGGTGACCTGGTCGGGGTGAACCTCGGCAAGATCCTCGGTACCGACATGTTCTTCCGGTCGTTGATGAGCGCGCACAACCCGGGCCTGGACACCTACAACGCAGACGCGGCGCACACGCTGCCGGCAGTGCTGGTCGAGGCGCTGGTGCACAGCCTCCGCCCGGGGCTGCTGCGGCTACTGCCGGCCGTGCCGCCGAGCCTGCCGCGCGGGACGCTGCGCGGGGTGAGGCTGCCGGGGCGGATCGGCGTGGAGGAGCTGTCCTGGGCGCCGGGCGTGGTCCGGGTGCGGCTGGTGTCGGCGGTCGCGCAGACCGTCGAGGTGCGTACCCCGCACGGGACCGCGACGGCCACGTTGGTCGCCGACACGCCGGTGGAGCTGACCATGGGCAGCGGATCCTGACGCAACGGCTGGCGCGGTGCTCCGGGTTGCCGACACCGACGTCGCTACGGCCTGGTACGCCCGGTTGGGCTTCGTCCGGCAGTGGGAGCACCGGGTTCGCCCCGGACCTGCCCCGCTACGTCAGCCTGGGCCGCGGCAGCATCGAGTTGCGCCCGAGTTCGAGGTGACCGACCCGGACGGCAACCGGGTGCGGGTCGGCGCGACCCGGGTGTGACGGGAGGCCGGCGGTCACAGCGCGTCGGGTTGACCGAGCGCGGGGTGTTTCTCGCCGGGGCCGGCGTACCAGGTGGGGCTGTCCTCGGTGGCCGTGGTGTCGATGCGCAGCCGCGACCAGTCGTCCAGCGGCGGCAGGTCGGCCGGGTCGAACCAACCGACCTCGGTCGACTCGTCGCCGTCGGCACGCGGTTCGCCGCCGACGGGCCGGCACCGGAACCACACGTTGAGGTACCGGCAGGTGTCGCCGTTGGGGTAGACCACGGGGTGGGTGGCCACGCCGCCGACGCTCTCGACGCGTACCCGCACGCCGGTCTCCTCCAGGACCTCGCGCACCACGGCGTCGGCGGGCTGCTCGCCGGGATCGACGATGCCGGCGGGCACCGACCAGCGGCCGTTGTCGCCACGCCGCGCCAGCAGCACCCGGCCGGCCCGGTCGCGCACCACCGCGCTGACGCCGGGCAGCAGGAGCAGGTCGTGGCCGATGTGGGCACGCAGCTTGGCGACGTAGGCGGGGACGGGCACCCGATCACGGTATCCGCGGCGGGTCGTGTCTCGGACGCCGACCACTACTTGACATTGGCAGGTACTGGGCTAATCATAGGAGCGTGACCGCAAGCCATGATCCGCAGCTGTTGAAGGGCGTGTTGTCGCTGCTGCTGCTGCATCTGCTGGCGGAACGCGAGTCGTACGGGTACGAGGTGGTGCAACGCCTCCAGGAAGCCGGCTTCACCGACGTGCTGGAGGGCAGCGTCTACCCGGCCCTGACCCGACTGGAACGCGACGGGCGCGTCACCACCCGACTCGTGCCCTCCCCCAGCGGTCCGGCCCGCAAGTACTACCGGTTGACACCGGCCGGCTGGCAGGCGCTGCGGGCCGGCTCCGCCACCTGGACGCGGCACACCGCCACCGTCAACGCCGTCCTGGCCCGGCCCCTGCCCGCGGCCCCCGACGAGGAGAACTGACATGCCACACGCCATCGGCTGGTGGGACCGGCTCCGCATCGAACGTCTCGTGTGGCTGCTGGACCAGCAGCTGTACGACCTGCCCCGGCAGTCACGCCTGGCCACCCGCCGGGAGGTGCGGGCCAACCTGCTGGAGGCCGCTGGCGACGTCGGCGCCACCGAGGCGCTGCGCCGCGTCGGCGGAAGCCGCCAGCTCGCCCACCGGTACCTGGTGGCCGAACTCGGCGAGGGGCCCCGCCATTCCCTGATCGCCGCCGCCTACGTCGGCGGTCTGACCCCGCTGGCGCTGAACTTCCTGTTCGACGCGACAGCCGCCGCCTACCACCGGGGCGTCGTCGCCGCCGATCCGCACGCCACCGGCACCTTCACCTGGCAGGGCATCAGCCACCTGCAGGATCCCACCACGTTCAGCTTCGTCGACGGCCAGGCCAGCCAGCTCGGCGGCGCCTGGACTCCCCTGACGTACCTGCTGTGGATCGTCGGCACCATCGCCGCCGGCCGGCTCTGGCGCCTGGCACGGTCGCGGGCCGGGCGCCGCGACGCGGTCGCCCACGCCGGGTGACCCCGCCCCGCCGTACGCCGTCGACCGGCACGGCAGGTTCGCGCCCGCGGGGGCGGGCCGGCACTAGACTTCCGCCTCGATGGACGCCCAGCCCGCCCCCGCCGACACCCGACCGTGCGCCCACTGCGGGCGCGACGTGCCGCAGCGCGCCGGCGCGGGCCGGCCGTTCCGCTACTGCCGGGACAACGACGGCGCCTGCCAGCGGGCGTCGCGCAACTCGCGGATGCGCCACCGCAACGCCCCCGGCCTGCCCGGCCAGGTGGCGCGCACCTGGGAGGCGGTCGACCGGCTCGACCAGATCGTGCAGACGCTGACCGAGGCGCTGCACGCCGAGCTGTCCCCGGTCGGGGTGGAGCGGCAACTCGCCGCACTGCGTGCCGAGACCGCCACCCAGGTCGCCCAGGCCCACGCCGAGCGTGACGACGCCCGCGCCGACGCCGAGACCGCCGCCGCCGAGGCGACCCGGGCCCGGTCGGAGGCGCGTGCCGCGCTCGCCGACCGGGACGCCGCGCTGGCGCGCGCCGCGCACGCCGACCGGCACGCCGCCGAGGCGGACCGCCGCGCGCAGGCGGCCGAGGCGGACCGGGACGTCGCCCGCCGCGACGCCGGCGCCGCCGAGGCGTTGCGGGTACAGGCCGAACGGGACCGCGACGCCGCCCGCCACGAGGTGCGGACGCTGCGTGCCGAACGAGACGCCGAACGGCAGCGCGCCGCCGAGCTGACCGCCGCGCGCGACGCCGCCCGCGCCGACGGGCAGCGGGCCACCGAGGCGGCCGATTCGGCGCGCCGCCAGGCCGACGAGGCGCTCGCGCGGGCGGCGGCGGCACGGGCCGACGCCGACCGGCACGCCGAGGCCGCCCAGCAGGCCGGCGCGGACGCGCAGGCGGCACGACGCGACGCCGACGCCGCGCGGATCGCGGCCGACGCGTCCCGCCAGGACGCCGAGCGGGCCCGGCAGGACGCCGCGGCGGTCACGGTCCGGGCCCGCGAGGAGCTGGCCGCCGTGACCGCTCAACGGGACACGGCCACCGTGGAGCTCACGGCGGCCAGGCAGACCGCCGCCGCCGCGCAGGCCCGGCTGACCGAGCTGGAGGTACGCCTGCGCGCGGCGGAGGCCGACCGGGACGCCGCCCAGCGGCGGGCGGCGCAGCTCGCCGACCAGGTCAGCGACCTGGCCGCCGCGCTGGCCCGGTGGGGCACCCCGGCCCGCCGGGACGCCGGCAGCAACAGTCCAGACTCCCAGGGAACCGCACCCGACCTGCGGTAACGGCGGTGCTGCGGTGACACCGGGGGCCCGCACCACACATCGGCCCTGGTGACCCGGATTCCGCGCCCTGCTCCTGGACGTCGGCTGAACCCGTGGCGTCGCGCGCCTTCCCTTCTGGACGATCGCCCAGTACATTCGCCTTGGACGATCGACCAGGGAGGGTGGCGTGGTGACAGCGGCGCAGCGCGGGCAGGAGGTGCGGCAGCGTCTGTTGCGGGCCGCGGCGGAGCTCATCGTGGAGCGCGGCTGGACAGCGGTGACCACCCGCGTGCTGGCGCAGCGGGCCGGTGTCGCGCCGGGCCTGGTGCACTACCACTTCACGTCGGTGCAGGCGCTGCTGGTCGAGGCGGCCGTGGAGGTGGCGCGGTCGGTGGCCGCGCAGACCGCCCCCGTGCTGGCCGGCGCAGACAGTGCGGACGAGGCGTTGACCACGCTGCTGGGCATGTTCGACACCGCCGACGGCACCGACCCGACCTCCGTGCTGTTCGTCGAGGCGTACCTGGCCGCGACGCGCGACGAACGGCTCCGGCAGGCCCTCGGCGAGATGCTCGGGCAGTTCCGCCGCCAACTCGCCGATTGTCTCGCCACCCACGCGGTGGCTGACCCCGACGCCACGGCGGCGGTGCTCGCCGCCGCCATCGACGGCGTGCTGCTGCACCGCGCGCTGGCGGCGGGCCCCCACGGCGGCGCGCTCGCCGCCGTGCTGCGGCGGTTGGTGACAGCAGGACCTGAGGGCGCACGATGAAGGTGGTCGTTTGCGGCGGCGGAATCGCCGGGTTGGCCCTCGCGCGGCGACTCGGCTCGTCCGGCGCCGAGGTGACGGTGGTGGAGAAGGCGTCCGGTCCGCGCACCGGCGGCTACATGATGGACTTCTTCGGCCCCGGCTACGACGCGGCCGAGGCGATGGGCCTGCTCGCGCCCATCCGCCAGCGGGGCTACCACGTCGACGAACTCGCGTACTGCGACGAGTCGGGGCGCCGGCGTGCCGGCCTCAGCTACGCACAGTTCAGCAGGGCCGTCGGCGGCCGAGTGGTCAGCCTGATGCGCCCGGACCTGGAACGGGTGCTGCGCGAACACCTGCCGGCCAGCGTCGCGGTACGTTTCGCCAGCACGGTCACCGCGGTGGACAACCGCGCCGACGGCGTGACGGTCGCCCTGACCGACGGCACCACGCTCACCGCCGACCTGCTCGTCGGCTGCGACGGCATCCACTCCACCGTGCGGGCCCTGGTCTTCGGCCCGGAACACCGGTTCCTGCGCCACCTCGGGTATCACACCGCCGCCTTCTCGTTCGACGATGCCGCCGCACACGCCGAACTCGACGGCCGGTTCTGCATGACCGACACGCCGCACCGCGCCATGGGCTTCTACGGCCTGCACGGCGGCCGGGTGGCGGTGTTCGCCGTGCACCGCACCGACGACCCGGGCCGGCCCGCCGACGTCCGCGACGCGCTGCGCCGCGAGTACGGGTCACTGGGCTGGATCGCGCCCGCGGCGCTGGCCGCCTGCCCACCGACACCGCAGGTGTACTACGACCAGGTCGCGCAGGCCGAGGTGCCGTCCTGGAGCCGGGGCCGGGTGGCGTTGGTGGGCGACGCCGCCCACGCGGTGTCCCTGCTGGCCGGGCAGGGTGCCTCGCTGGCCGTCGCCGGCGCGTACGTGCTCGCCGAGGAACTGGCCCGACGCGACAGCGTCGAGACCGCGCTGGCCGCCTACGAGCGGGCGCTGCGCCCGGTGGTCGTGGACCGGCAGGAGACGGCCCGCCGCAGCGCACGCTGGTTCGTGCCGGCCACCCGGGGCGGGCTGCGGTTGCGCCGGGCGGGTTTGGCCCTGGCCGGGCTGCCGTTGGCCGACCGGCTGGTGGCCGCTGCCGTGGTCGGCAGACCCACCAGACTGGTCACCGGGTCGCGGGCCGGCGGCGCAGGCCCGGGGTAGGCCGCGCGGCGGCTACGGTGCCGACGTCACCCCGGTGCCCGCCGCGGCGGCCTCGACCTCGACCCGGGTGTCGTGGAAGGTGGGCCCGCCGCCGAGGTCGGTGACGCGCCCGGCGGTCACCGCGTTGACGGTGCTGCATGCTGTCGCCCGCCTGCGGGCCGGCCACGTCGGCCTCGCGCCGCGGGGCGGGTCAGTGGATGCCGGCCATCAGCCGGGACACGTGCCGGCTGAACATGACCGCGCCGACGCCCAGCGTGACCGACGCCAGCCCGAAGGTGAGGAAGTACGTCGGCGCCGGCCACGCCTCGGCGAGCCGGGCGACCTGGCCGCCGACGGCGTCGCCGACGGCGGTGGCGAGGAACCACAGGCCCATCATCTGGCTGGCGTACTTGACCGGGGCGAGTTTGGTGGTGGCGGAGAGGCCCACCGGGCTCAGCGACAGTTCACCGGCGACCTGGATGGCGAACACGGCGATCAGCCACCACGGGGAGACCCGGTTCCCGCCGACGGCGGCCTGCGCGGCGGCGGCCATCAGGACGAACGACAGGCCGTTGAGGACCAGACCGACGGCGAACTTCACCGGGGTGGAGGTCCGGTGGCCCAGGCGCAGCCACAGCCAGGCGAACAGCGGCGCCCCGACGATGATCAGGATGGGGTTGACCGACTGGAGCCAGGAGGCGGGGAAGGTGAACCCGAGCACGTCGCGGTCGGTGCTGTCGGCGGCGAAGAGGTTCAGCACCGATCCGGCCTGGTCGTAGATCAGCCAGAACGAGACGGCGAAGACGAACAGCCACAGGTAGGCCTTCATCCGGCTGCGTTCGGTGCCGCTGATCTCCTGGTCGGTGAGGATCCGCGCGAAGTAGCCGACGGTGACCACGAGGGTGGCGACGGTGAGCAGGTTGACGACGGTGTCGACGGTGAACAGCCCGGCGGCGGCGAGCGCGACGAACACCAGCAGCAGCGCCGCCGCGCCGACGCCGGCGCGGGTGAGGGCCCGACGGCGGTCCGCGCCGAGCAGCGGGTCGGCGGGGCGGGCGCCGGCGTCGCCGAGGTTGCCCCGACCGAGGACGTACTGCGCCACGCCGAAGGTCATGCCGATCGCGGCGGCGCCGAACCCCAGGTGCCAGTTGATCTCCTCGCCGAGGAATCCACAGACCAGCGGGGCGATGAACCCGCCCAGGTTGATGCCCATGTAGAAGATCGAGAACCCGGCGTCGCGGCGGGGGGAGTCCCGTTCGTACAGGTCGCCGACCATGGTCGAGATGTTGGGTTTGAGCAGCCCGGTGCCGAGCACGATCAGGGTCATGCCGGCGAAGACGCTCCACCCGGTGGGGACGGCCATCACGTAGTGTCCCGCGGCGATGATCACACCACCCCAGAGCACGCTGCGCCGCGCGCCGATCAGCCGGTCGGCGACCCATCCGCCGGGCAGCGCCATCAGGTACACCATGGCGTTGTAGCTGCCGTAGACGGCGTTGGCGGTGGACTCGCGCATGCCGAGCCCGTCGTCGGTGACGGCCGCGGTCAGGTACAGCACGAGGATGGCCCGCATGCCGTAGAAGCTGAACCGCTCCCACATCTCGGTGAGGAACAGCGTCGACAGCGCCCGCGGGTGACCGAAGAAGGTCCTCCCGCCGGGTGGCCGGGCACCGACCGGCGTGTCACTGTGCATCGTCACCTCCCGCACGCCTGCGGCGGTTAACATCCCCGGTGAGCGCCGAAACACGCATACGATTCGACCCGGCCGGGACGACCCCGCCGGGTCCAGGTCATGGCCGGCTACCCTTGCAGGGGCCACCGGGCCGGATCAGCCATCCCGGGCGGGAATGCCCCGGCGGCGACGGGCCGTTACACCGAGAAGACCAGCACCGAACGAGGGGAAGTCGATCATGGGCGAGCGTATGCTGCGCGGAAGCCGTCTGGGCGCGGTCAGCTACGAATCCGACCGCAACACGGAGCTCGCGCCGCGTCAGACCCGCGAGTACCTGTGCGCCAAGGGCCACCAGTTCGAGGTGCCGTTCGCCGTGGACGCCGAGGTCCCCACCACCTGGGAGTGCAAGTTCGACGGCAGCGTCGCCCGACTGGTCGACGGCACCGAGCCGGAGCAGAAGAAGGCCAAGCCGCCGCGCACCCACTGGGACATGCTGCTGGAGCGCCGCTCGATCGCCGAACTCGAGGACATCCTCGCCGAGCGGCTGCAGGAGGTCCGCACCCGCCGCGGCCGGGCCTGACCGACACACCGACCACGGCGCGGCCCCCGGGAGGGTTTGTCTCTCCCGGGGGCCGCGCCGTGTCAGGGCCGCTCAGCCCTGCCGCGGCTCCACGATCTCGCCCTCCACGACCTCACCCTCGACGGCCCGACTGTCGTCGACCACCACCGGACCGGCCGGCCCCGACTGCGGCCGCGGATCGCCCCGGCGCGCCCGCACCGTACGCGGCCCGAACAGGTCACCGGCAACCATCGACGACACCCGCCGCTCGGTGGCGCGGCGCACCCCGCCGCAGGCCAGCCCCCGCAGCGGCGGCAACAGCAGCAGCACCCCCACCAGGCCGCTGACCAAACCCGGGGTGGCCAGCAGCAGCGCCCCCACCAACCCCACCAACCCGTCGGTCACCTGCGGGCCCGGCGGCCGCCCGGACTGCGCCGACTCCCGGAAGCCACGCCACGCCCGCATGCCCTCACGGCGCAGCAGCACCAACCCCAGCAGGGACGCCCCGAACACCAACAGCACCGCCGAGCCGAAACCGATCGCCCGACCCACCCCGACGAACACGGCCAGTTCCAGCACCACCGCCAGCAGCAGGACCGGTGGCACGAACTTCAGGTATCGGCGCATCTCACCTCATCCGCGTCGCGCGGCACCCACCCGGCGCCGGCGCGGAACACCACCCCACCGGGGCGGACCGCCCCTCCAGCATGACACGCCGCCACTCACGGCCACCGGTCGTGGCCGACGCGGCTCCGGCGCGGCCACCGGTCCCGCAGCCCCCACAGGGTGATCCGCCACAACGCCTCCGCCACGATCAGCGGACTCATCTTGCTGGTGCCGTGCCGCCGCTCGGCGAACGTGATCGGCACCTCCACGATCCGCGCACCCGCCCGGTGCGCCAGCCGGGACAGCTCCACCTGGAACGAGTAACCCTGCGAACACACCGAACCCAGGCCCATCGCCCGCAACGCCGCCGTCCGGTACACCCGGTACCCGCCGGTGGCGTCGGAGACCGGCACGCCCAACGCCAGCCGCGCGTACAGGTTCCCGCAACGCGACAGCAACAGCCGCCGCAGCGGCCAGTTCACCACCCGTCCCCCGACCGCCCACCGCGACCCGATCACCACGTCGGCGTACCGGGCTGCGGCCAGCAACGCCGGCAGGTCCTCCGGGGCGTGCGAACCGTCGGCGTCCATCTCCACCACCGCGTCGTAGCCCCGCTCGTGCGCCCACGCGAACCCGGCCAGGTACGCCGCGCCGAGGCCCTCCTTGCCGGGGCGGTGCAGCACATGCACCTGGTCGTCGGTGCCAGCCATCGCCTCGGCCAGCGTCCCGGTGCCGTCGGGGCTGTCGTCGTCGGCGACGAGGATGTCCACCGCCGGAGCGGCGGCACGGACCCGGGGCACGATCGCGGTGACGTTGTCGGCCTCGTTGTAGGTGGGAATCACCACCAGCACCCGCCCCACCCCGTCGACTGGCTCGCCCACCACACCCCCTCGTCGGCTGCCGCCCTACCCGCCGGCGTCACGGCGCGCCACGCGCCGCAGGCCGGCCGCGACCAGCAGGGCCGCCACGGCCAGCCCGGCCAGGACCACCTCCGGCCACACCCCGGCGCGGGTGGCCGGGGTCCACCCGTCGGCGAGGGTCACCTGCCGCACCACCACCGCGCGGGTGTTGAACCCGGTTTCGCCGCTTACCCGCCCGTCGGGGGTCGCGAACCCGGACACCCCGACCGTGGAGGCCATCAACGCCGTACGGCCGTGCTCCACCGCCCGCAACCGGACCATCGCCAACTGCTGGCGGGCCTCGGCGACGTCGAACGTGGCGTTGTTGGTCTGCACCACCAGCAACTGCGCGCCACCGTCGACGGTGTCCCGCACGAGCCCGTCGTAGGCGACCTCGAAACAGATCACGTCACCGAGCACCGCCGGACCGGACCGCACCACCCCCGGCGTGGCACCGGGAACGAAGTCGTTGCGCACCAGGTCGACCTGCTCACTGACCATCCGGGCGATCTTCCGCAACGGCACGTACTCGGCGAACGGCACCGGATGCCGCTTGGTGTACAGCTGCGCCAGGTCGGGGCCGCTGCCCGGCCGCCACAGGATGCCCGCGTTGCGGACCTGCTTCTCGCCCGGCCCGAGCAGCACCGCCCCCACCAGGATCGGCGCGCCGACCGCATCGGCGGCCTGGGCGATCCGCTGCCCGGCGGAGGCGTTGCGCAGCGGGTCGATGTCGGAGGAGTTCTCCGGCCACACCACCAGGTCGGGTTGGGGGCGTTGCCCGGCGCGGACCTGTTCGGCCAGTTTCAGGGTCGCGTCGGCGTGGTTGTCGAGCACCGCCTGCCGTTGGGCGTTGAAGTCCAGACCCAGCCGGGGCACGTTGCCCTGCACCACCGCCACCGTCACCGTCCGCCCGGCGCCGGCCGCGCCGACCGGCAGCAGCAGCGCCGCGCCGGCGACCGCCAGCGCCACGGCGACCAACACCGCCACCGGCGCCCACTCCCGGCGGTCGCGCCCCGGCCGACGCCGCCACGCCACGGCCACCAGCAGCCCACCGGTCAGCGCCACCGCGAACGTCACCAGCGGCGCGCCGCCCAGCCACGCCCAGCGCAGCAGCGGGGACGTGTCCTGCGCGAACGCCAACCTGCCCCACGGGAAGCCACCGAACGGGGTACGGTCACGCAACGCCTCCTGCCCCACCCACAGCAGGGCGGTGACCGGCGCCCACGCCCACCGCCACCGGTCCACCAGCGGCGACACCCAGGCGGTGGCCGCACCCAGCAACGCCAGGTAGCCGGCCTGCAGCAGCGACAGCAGCACCCACGGCAGGTAGCCGGTGTGCAGGTTGGTCCATTCCAGCATGGGCGCGAACAGCGCCACCCCGGTCAGGAAACCCAGGCCCGCGCCGCCGCGCAGTCGGCGGCGGTGCGTGGCAGCGGCCAGCAACGCCACCCCGACCGGGGCGAGCGGCCACACCCCGTACGGGGGAAACGCCAACAGCAGCAGCACGCCGGCCACCGCCGCCGCAGGCACCGCCCACCGCAGCGGCAACGCCGCGGCGACGCTGTCCTGCCGTACCACCTTGGTGGTACGCACCTCGTTCCGGTCGAGCGTCGTCACCGGCACCTCACCACGATCACGCGCCGAAGGCTACCCGCCCGCGCCGCCGGTTCCGCCGTCAGCGGCCGGCAGGCCCCAGCCCGGCGACGGTCGCCGCCGACCCGACCGCAGGGTCGAAACGGAAATCGGGGCGCGGCAGGTGCCGCGCCCCGATGCTCCCAGGCCCTTCCCGGCCGGTGGGGCGAGAACGAGCGACCCCGACCTTCGGACCGACCGGACGGCGGACTGGCTGCCCCCGCCTGGCCGTTGTCTACTGGCCGTGCCTCTCATCCTGCCCGTACACCGGTAACCGCGGCCGGTTCGCGCCGCCCCGCCGACCCCCGCCCGCTGGACCTGGCCGCCGCAACCATCAGGTCGCTCGGCCAGCGGACGAAGGGACGAAGCGAACAACAGCCGCTTCCCGTGGTAGGACTCAAAGACGGTACGGCGTGCACCCCCGCCGCTGTCAACCCGCCCCGGCCTGTCGTGTGCCGCGACACGGCGTGTCGCGGCACACCCGTCATGATCAACAGTCGAGGTGGCCCCGCAGCAACGCCCGCGCCGCCGCCGGATGCTCGACCGCGAGCAGCCCCGCGGCGGCCAACACGTAGTCGACGTCAACCACGGGCCGGGCGGCCCGCGGCAGCGCCCACCCACCCGCGTGGTCGGCGAGCACCGCCGTCAACACCGAAGC
>NZ_SMKD01000100.1 GCF_004348595.1 Micromonospora sp. KC723 | reverse complement strand
GGCAGAGGAAAGGCCGGGCAGCTCGGGCTCCGGGCGCAGCGACGGCCAACGGGACCAGCCGGCCAGCAGGGTGTACGTCACGGCGGCGGCGAACGCCGGCAGCAGCACGTTGCCGAAGGGCACCGGCAGCCCGCCGAAGACCCACTCGATGCCGCCGGCGCGCAGGTCGGCGGGCTTGCTGAAGGCGGTGCCGTCCGGGGCGCCGGCCAGCAGCCGCTCGTATGCGGACAGCCCGATGCGGCGGCCCAGCTGCCAGGCGACCAGCGAGGCCCCGAGCGCGCCGAGGGCGGCCACGCCGAGCATGGCGGGCCCCCGGCGGCGGCGCAGCACCACCCACAGCCCGATCGCGACGAGCACCCCGAACCCGAGCCCGAGCAGGCTGAACCAGCCGTCGGCGGCGATCGGCTGCTCCGGCTGCGTTTGGGCGTAGATCGCGCCGTCGGCGGTCTTGATCACGGGGGTGTCCGGTGCCACGGCGGCCCACAGCAGGCCGAGCGGCACTCCCAGCGCGGTCAGCCCGAGCAGGGTCGCGGCGGCCACCGCCACGCCGCGCCGGGGCGGCTCGACCGGCCCGTGACTGCCGGCGTACGCCGGAGGCCAGGCCAGCTCGGGCGGCGGCCAGGGGCCGGCCTGCGGCCCGGTGTCGGGCGGGACGTCCGCCCCGGGGGAGCCGGCGGATGCCGGATCGACACCGACCGGCTCGTCGGGACGGTCGACGGGGCGGTGCGGGTCGGGGGTGTCCGGGCTCACCCGACGATCTTCTCAGGTGAAGCCGTGCGGCGGGGCGCCGGTGGCCCGGCACCCCCTCAGCGGGCGAACGGCTCCAGCATCACCGCGGCGGCCCGCAGCCACGCCTGCCGGGTTTCCGGCTGGAGCTGGTGGTAGTCGATCGAGGAGCCGGTCTCCAGCGCCGGGTCGTACGGCACCACGGCCACCGCCCTGGTGCGGGTGGCGAAGTGCCGCTCCAGGTCGGCCTGGAGGCTGGTGCGGCCCGGCGTGGGGCAGGAGATCAGGGTCACCGCGTTGTCGGCCAGTTCTCCCATGCCCACCTCGTGCAGCAGGTCCAGCATCCAGTCGGCGCTGAACGCGGCGTCCTCCCGGGGCACGGTGGTCACCACGAGCTGGTCGGCGGCGTTCATGACCGTCCGCCAGTTCGGGCTCTCCACGTTGTTGCCGGTGTCCACGCAAACCACGTCGTGGGTGCGGCGCAGCAGCTCCAGCACCCGTTTGACGGTGAACTGGTCCAGCCGCTGGGCGAACCGCGGGCTCTCCTCCCCGGCCAGCACGTCGTACGAGCCGTCGGAGGCGTGCCGCAGGTAGTCGTCGAGGGCCGCCAGCAGCTCGGCGCCCTCGCGGATCTCGATGTGCGCCAGGTCGCTGATCAGGTGCCGGATCGTCCGGGCGTGTCGGGCGCTGCCGGCACGCAGCCCGAGGGTGCCCCGCAGCTCGTTGTCGTCCCACGCCAGCACGCCCCGGCCGCGCACGCTGCCGACGGTGGCCGCGGCGAGCACCGTCGCGGTGGTCTTGTGCACCCCGCCCTTCGGGTTGGCGAAGGCCAGCACCCGGGGAGTGCCCAGGTCGCGGCGGAGGACGGCGGCGGCCCGCTCCTGCTCGTCCTGCGGGGTCTGCGCGCGCCACTCGATCCGGGCCGGCTCGATCCGGGCCGGAGGGTAGCTCCGGTCGGTCGTCAACGCCGGCGGGTACGCCGGCTCGGGCTGGTAGGTCGGCTCGGGCTGGTACGCCGGCTCGGGCTGGTAGGTCGGCTCGGGCTGGTAGGTCGGCGGCTGCGGGTACGCGGGCTCGGGCGGGGCGTAGCCGGGCCGGTAGCCCTCGTCGAGCAGCGGCGCGTAGCGGGACTCCGCCGGCGGCGGCTCGTGCCGGTAGCCGTTGTCGAGCAGCGCGTACCGCGACTCGGCCACCGGTTCCGGGTACGCCGGATCGGGTCGGTAGCCCGGCTCCGGTGGGTACCCCGGCTCGGGTGGGTGGCCGGGGTGGGCACGGTACGCCGGGTCGACCCGGTACGTCCCCTCCGCCCGGTAACCGGGGTCGGCGCCGTACGTCGGCTGCGGCGGCACGACGGCCGAGCCCCGCCCGGACCAGTCGGTGCCCTGCCCACGCCGGGGCAGCGGCTCGTGCGGCGGCTCCTCCGCCCGGCGTTCGGGCTCCCCGTGCTCGGCGGCCCGGCCGCCGAGGCGGGCACGGTCGAGCAGCGCCCGCCATCGCGGGGCCGCTTCGGCCGACCGGCCCCAGCCGGTCTCGGTGCCGTCCAAGGCTCGCCCTCCCGCGCATCGATCTCCGCCTGACAGGCTACGAACGAAACCCTATTCGGACCACACCTGTGCGCGCACATCCCCTGGCGGCATCCTTGCCACATTCCGGGTCACGACGCCCGCGCGGGCCGTGTTTCGGGAGGTGGCGGCCGGTTTCGGGAGTCCGGCCCGGCCGAGGGACGGCGGTGAGGAACTGATCACGGCCGGTGCCGCTTCCGACGAATCGCCCATCGCCGGACCGGTCGGGACGAGCGCCGTGTCGGCCGGCGGCCGGGCCACGCCGCGCTGCTCGGGCAGCGGTGGGGTGAATACCGCCCGGTCCAGCCGGCGCACCTCGGGCGCCGGGTCGACGGCCCGGACGCCGGGCCGGGCGGCCACCGCCCGCAGCAGGTCCGGTTCGGCGCGTACCACCGCCGCGTAGACGCACGCACACCCCGCCCGGTACGCCTCGGCCTCCCGCGCGGCTACCTCCGCGCCGGTGTCGTACACCCGGCGCAGCTCGGCGTCGGCGGCGCCCGCCGCCCGGGCACGCTGGTCGGCGGCCTCCCGGTCCTTCCGGTCGGCCAGCGCGGACATGCCGGCGACGACGTCCCGCGGGAGCCGGTACGCCGCCAACCGGACCACCTCGGTCTGCCGGCCCGGCAGCGGCACCCGGGCGAGCACCCGGGCGGCCTCGACCTCCGCCAGCACCGCCGGCAGCCTCCCCGGCGCGAGGTAGGCGTCGAAGGACACCAGGGCGTACGCCGCGCCCGGCGGCAGCGCGGCCAGCTCCGCCCGGGCCTGCCGGGCGTACCCGGGGATCGTCTCGCCCTGCCGGACCCCGACCCGGGTGACCTCGCCGACGGTGCGGTCACCGGCCGGCGCGTCGCGGCGGCCCAGCCCGGCGGCGGTGAACAGCACCGCGCCGAGGCACAGGGCCGCCGCCCAGCCCAGCCAGCCGGGCCGGGCGCGGCGCGGTCGACCGGCCGGCGGCACGGGTGGCGGCTCGGACACGTCAGTCGCGCAGGATCGCCAGCGCGCGCGCCAGGTCGTCCGGGTACTCGCTGACGAAGGTCACCTCGTCGCCGCTGCGCGGATGCCGGAAGCTCAGCGACCGGGCGTGCAGCCACTGCCGGCTCAGCCCCAGCCGGGCGGAGAGCGTCGGGTCCGCGCCGTAGGTGAGGTCGCCCACGCACGGGTGCCGCAGGGTCGAGAGGTGCACCCGGATCTGGTGCGTCCGACCGGTTTCCAGCGTGACGTCGAGCAGGCTGGCGGCCGGGAACGCCTCCAGGGTGTCGTAGTGGGTGACGCTGGGCTTGCCGCCGGAGACCACCGCCCAGCGGTAGTCGTGGTGCGGGTGCCGGTCGATCGGGGCGTCGACGGTGCCGCGCAGCGGGTCGAGATGCCCCTGCACGACGGCGTGGTAGCGCTTCTCCACCTCGCGGTACTTGAACGCCCGCTTCAGGGCCGTGTACGCCTGCTCGCTCTTGGCCACCACCATGATGCCGGTGGTGCCCACGTCGAGGCGGTGCACCACGCCCTGGCGCTCGGCGGCGCCGCTGGTGGAGATGCGGTGCCCGATGCCGGCCAGGCCACCGATCACCGTCGGTCCGGTCCAGCCCGGGCTGGGATGGGCGGCCACCCCGACCGGCTTGTCGACCACCACGATGTCGTCGTCGGCGTGGACGACTCGCAGACCGGGCACCGCCTGCGGCACCACCGTCGGCGGGGCGGCCGGGGCGGGCAGGGTCACCTCCAGCCAGGAACCGGCCTTGACCCGGTACGAGTTCGGTCGGACGGCGCCGTCGACCAGGGCGTCGCCGGCGTCGACCAGGGCCGCCGCGACGGTGCGGGAGAGCCCGAAGAGGCGGGAGACGGCCTGGTCCAGACGCATGCCGTCGAGCCCGTCGGGGACGGGAAGGGATCGGTGGTCGCCGCCCGCGGCGAAGGCCGAGGTCACGCCCGCTCCCGCTGCCCGGCGCCGGCGCCGGACGGCGTGCCGGCGGAGTCCCCGCCCCCACCCCTGCCGAGCCGGCTGCCGTCGCGCTGGCGCCCGGTCAGTTCGAGCAGCACGGCCAGGAGCACACCGCAGACCAGGGCGCTGTCGGCGAGGTTGAACACCGGCCAGACCCGGCCGTACGGGTCGAAGAGGCTGACCATGTCCACCACGTGCCCGACGAAGTGCCCGGGCGCGCGGAAGATCCGGTCGACGAGGTTGCCGAGCGCGCCGCCGAGCACCAGGCCGAGCGAGACCGCCCAGGGCAGCGACCGCAGTCGCAGCGCCATCCAGACGATCCAGCCGACCACACCGATGGTGATCAGCGGAAAGACCCAGGTGTGGTCGGCGCCGATGCTCCAGGCCGCCCCGCTGTTGCGGGTCAGGGTCAGGTACACGGCGCCGCCGAGCAGCCGCACCGGCGGGCGGTCGTCCAGGGCCTGCAAGGCCAGGTGCTTGGTGAGCAGGTCGGCCAGCAGGGCCACCAGGGCGATGCTGGTCAGGACCACGACCGCCCGCCCGCGGGGCGTGCCGCCGCCCGGCTCGGTGGTGCCGGATCCGGCGGTCGGTGCTGTGGTCATCGACTCCCCATCGACGTCTGGGACGGCGAGGGTTTCGCCGTCTCGCGGGTCAGCGGGGAGCGAATCTCAGCGCCGCTCCTCCAGCTGCTTGCAGGTCACGCAGAGGGTCGCCGACGGGAAGGCGGCGAGCCGCTCCACGGGGATCGGGTTCCCGCACCGCTCGCACCATCCGTAGCCACCCTCGTCGAGCCGCTCCAGCGCCCGCTCGACCTGCGTGATCCGTTCCCTGATGCTGTTGGCGAGGGAGATCTCCTGCTCACGCTCTAACGTCTTGGTGCCGGTGTCGGCCTGGTCGTCCCCGGCCGAGTCGGTCAGCCGGTCGCGCTGCAGCTCGGTGATCTCGCTCAGCGTCTGATCGTACTCGGCGCGCAGCTCGTCCCGTCGGGCCGCCAGGGCCGCCCGGATCTTCTCGGTCTCCGCCGCGCTGCGGGTGGCCTTCGCCGCCGGCTTACGGCCGGCGGTCCTGGTGTCGGCTGGCTTCGCCATCGTCAGCTCCCTCAGCCGCGTCACGCGGCGGTCGGCGGTGCCAGGGGTCACCGGCCTGGCGCCCCCCATGTAACAAAACGGGCGCGCGGCGACGAGGGCCGCGCACTCCGGAGGTTGGCAAGAATACGGAACGTACAGGCGTCCGACAACGTGCCGCACCGCCGTACCGCTATTCAGCCCCGAGTAAGCCCTAATCAGGGCAAAAGGAACGCTAGCAGATCAGTCGTCCCTATCCTCCCCGTACTCGCCAAACCATCTGGCGAGGCGGCCCCGCCGGCTGACCGCCCGCAACCGCCGCTCGACCTCGTCCCGGACCGCCATGGTCGCCACGATCAGCACGCTGTCGCCAACCATCAGCCGGGTGTCCGGGCCGGGAACGAACCCCGTCCCGTCGCGCGACACCAGGGTCACCGAGGCGCCCACCGGCAGCCGCAGCTCGTCCACGTGCACCCCGGCCAGCCGGGAGCCGGGCGGCACCTCCAGCTGGAGCAGGTCCGCCCGCATCCGCTCCAGTGGGGCCGTCTCCACCCGGATCTCCGTCAACTCCGCCGGTGCGGTCACCCCCAACCGGCGGGCCGCCGAAGCCAGCGTCCCCGCCTGCAACAGGGTGAAGATCACCACCAGGACGAAGACCGCGTCGAAGAGCCGGTCGGCCCCCGGCACCCGCTCCGACAGCGGGATGGTGGCGAGCACGATCGGCACCGCCCCGCGCAGCCCCGCCCAGGACAGGAACGCCTGCTCGCGCAGCCGCAACCGGAACGGCAGCGCGGAGACGAACACCGACAGCGGCCGGGCGACCAGCAGCAGCGCCAACCCGGTCACCACGGCGGGCAGCACCGCCGCGGGCAACCGGCTCGGCGTGGCCAGCAGGCCGAGCAGCACGAAGAGCCCGATCTGGGCCAACCAGGCCAGCCCGTCGGCGAAACCCAGAATGGCCTGCCGGTGCGGCAACCGGGCGTTGCCGAGCAGCACGCCGGCCACGTAGACGGCGAGGAAACCGGAGGCGTGCAGCACCGCGCCGACGGCGTACGCCAGCACGGTGGAACCGATCACCGCGATCGGGTACAGGCCCGACGAGGGCAGCGCCTCCCGGCGCAACACGTACCGCCCGGCGAACCCGACGGCCAGGCCGACCGCCGCACCGACACCCAGCTCGTACCCGACCAGGAGCACCTCGTACCACCAGGGATGGCCCTCGGCGGCGCCGGCCGACAGCAGCACCACCAGGATCACCACCGGGGCGTCGTTGATGCCGGACTCCGCCTCCAGGGTGGCCACCAGCCGGGGCGGCAGGCGTAGCCGGCGCAGCGTGGCGAAGACCGCCGCCGCGTCGGTGGAGGAGAGCACGGCACCGTAGAGCAGAGCCAGCCGCCAGTCCAACCCGAGCAGCACGTGCACCACCGCGCCGACCACCAGGATGCTGACCAGCACTCCGACCGTGGCGAGCGCCGCCGCCATCCCGAGCACCGGGCGCAGGGTGCTCCACCGGGCGGTGAGCCCGCCCTCCGCGATGATCACGATCAGCGCGCAGAAGCCCAGCACCCGGGTCAGTTCCGCGTCGTCGAACGCGATGCCCAGGCCCGCCTCCCCGATGGCCACCCCGAGCGCCAGGTAGACCAGGAGACTCGGCACGCCGAGCCGGGTGGAGAAGCGGACCGCGCCGACGGCGACCAGCAGAACCGCGGCGCCCAGCAACAGCGCGAGGTTCAGCCCGGGCGTCACGGGGCACCGACCCGAAAGGCCCTCACCCGGCCGATCCGTCGCGCAGCCGCCGGAGCACGTCGGCCAGCTCGGGATCGGGGTGCTCGACACTGAACAGCTTGTCCCGGCTGCCCGCGCCGGTACGCAGGGACACCGCCGCCGGCCGGACGCCCAGCGCGCCGGCCAGGGCCCGGCGGGCCGCCTCGGTGGCCCGGCCGTCGACCGCCGGGGCGTTCACCGCGATGACCAGTGCCGGACCGTGCGGGCCGTCGAAGCGGCCCCCGACCCGGGCGCGGGACGCCCCGGGCTTGACCCGCACGGCGACGGTGAGCGCGTTCTCGGGCATCGGGGTCAACGCGGCGGGGCGTCGGCGAGCAGGGTGGTGTCCGGCGCGCAGGCCGCGCACGGTGTGAACCCGAGCGAGACCGCCTCGAAGACCGGCAGCGGCTCGTCGTCGCGCCCGAACAGGTGCGGGCAGGAGGCGAGGTGGTAGCGGGGGCGGCCGTCGACGACCCGCACCTCGGCGTCGAGCCGGGCGACCCGGGCGGCGTCGGCGGGCGACACACGCTGGACCTCCGGCTCGTCGTCGGGGCAGACCGCGCCGCCGACCGGATCGACGCGCTCCGGCGCGTCCGGTGTGGGCTCGACGCGCTGCGGGGCGTCCGGTGCGGGCGCGGGGCTCACCGGCCACCACGGTCCGGTGAGGTCGCCGTCCGGGCCACGCTCGGCCACGCCGGCGGACTCCCACGGCCCGCTGGCCTCGTCGGCCGGGACGTGGCGGGTCGTCACGGCACCCGGCTCCCCCGGGGCGGGCGACTCCCACAGGCCGTCCCCGACTCCGGTCGCCGGCGGCTCGGGCGGTTGCCGCCACCCGTCGCCACCGGCGCCGACCGTCGGGGGCACGTGCTGGACAGGGATCTCCGGCTGCACCGGGGCCTGGGCGGCCGGTGGTGCGGTCGGACGGAACGTGCCCGTGAACCCCCATGCCGTACGCGGTCCGACCCGTTGACCCGTCGCCCGGGCGGCGGCCACCTGGCGGGCGCCGGCCACCAACGCGACGGCGGCCAACAGGCTCACCGCGATGGAACTGACCAACAGGGCGCTGGAACCGTCGGTGAGACCGAGGACCAGCAGCACCACGGCGACGAGGATGAGCAGCAGACTTGCGACTAGCACGGCTCACCCCCGCCGCGTCGTGTCGGTGTGACGCGGTCGGCGGCCCGTCCGGGGACGATCGCCGACCGTCGGATCAGCGGCCGGCTTCGAGAGCGCCGGAGCGACCGCCGCCGTACGAACCGGCGAGACCGGCGGCGGCCAGACCGTTGCCGCCGACGGCACGACTGCCGTCGGCGCGGGTCATCTCGGCCTCCAGGCCCTGACCACGGCCGTCGAGGTCACGCAGCTGGCTCTCGAGGTAGGCCTTGAGCCGGGTGCGGTACTCGCGCTCGAACTGCTTGAGCTCCTCGATGTGCTTCTGCAACGCGGTGCGCTTGGCGTCCAGGCCGCCCATGGCCTCCTGGTGCCGCTGGCGGGCGTCGCGCTCCAGCGCGTCGGCCTTGGCGCGGGCCTCGCGGGTTACCTCCTCGGCCTTCGACCGGGCCTCGGAGAGAAGCTGGTCGGCCTCGCGGCGGGCGTCGGAGACGTGGTCGTCGGCGGTCCGCTGGGCCATCATCAGCACCCGCAGCGCCTGCTGCTCGCCGTCGCCGGCGCTGGCCGGTACGCCGGTGGCGCGCACCTGCTCCAGCTCGGCCTGCATCGCCCGGGCGGCCTGCTCGGCCGCGGCCTTGTCGCGCTGCACCCGGTCGAGCTGGGCCTTGACGTCGTTGAGCTCGGCGGCGAGGCGGGCGTCACCGCCGGGGCCGGCCGGAGCACCGCCACGACCGCCGCGCTCCACCTGGGCGCGCAGCTCGTTGTTCTCCTCGATCAGACGGGCGAGCTCGCGCTCGACCTCGTCCAGGAAGGCGTCGACCTCCTCCTCGTCGTACCCCCGCTTGCCGATCGGCGGCTTCTTGAAGGCGACGTTATGGACGTCAGCCGGGGTCAGCGGCATCGAAACTCCTCGGGTCAGTTGCGGCCGCGTAGCGTGCCGGTCATCAGGAAACCGCGATGATCGACGGCGTCAACACAAACCTCATCAGCACGAACAGGATAACCAGGAGCACAAGCGAGGCCAGGTCGATGCTCACGGTACCAATTCGCAACGGAGGGATCACACGCCTCAACGCCTTGAGAGGGGGATCAGTGACGCTCCACACGGATTCCAGGCCTGCCGACGCTCCGCGGCCCGGCTGCCACCGGCGGCCGTACTGAAGGACGGCGCCCAGGACGAACCGGGCCAGGAGCACGATCAGGAAGACATACAGGATCAGGTACAGCACCTGCAACAGGATCGACAACACGGTAGGCGACGTCCCTCGGTCGGGCGGACTAGCTCAGGCTGAAAAAGCCGCCCTCAGCGATCTTGGCCTTGTCCTCAGCGGTGACCTGGACGTTGGCCGGTGAGAGCAGGAACACCCGGTTGGTCACGCGCTCGATCGTACCGCGCAGCCCGAAGGCGAGCCCGGCGGCGAAGTCCACCAGTCGACGGGCGTCGGCCTCGTCCATCTCGGTGAGGTTGATGATCACCGGTACGCCGTCGCGGAAGTGCTCGCCGATGGTGCGCGCCTCCCGGTAGGTCGTCGGGTGAAGGGTGGTGATCTGGTACCGCTGCTCCTCCTCGGCCGCCACCGTCCGCTCGCGCGGCTGGGCCTGCGGAGCCAGGGCGAGGTTGTCCCGGGTGTGGTACGACAGCGCGCCCGAGGTGTCCCCCTGGCCGGAGCGGGTGATCGAGCGCACACTGGACCGCTCGGCGCGCTCCGGGCGCTCCGGGCGCTCGTCGTCGGCCCGCTCGGCCTCCACCGCACGGCTCGTCACACGGTCGCCGAGCCGGCCCCGGTCACCGAGCCGCGGACGCGGCGCCGGCGGCTCCTCCGCCTCGTCGTCATCGTCGTCGGCGAACTCCTCGGCGTACCGGCTCGACCGGTACCGCGACTCGCGGTAACCCGGCTTGTCGTAGCCACCGTCGTCGTAGGCCCGCTCGTCGTCCTCCTCGACGAGACCGAGCCAGACCCCCGCCTTGCGCAGTGCACCCATCCCGCGCCCTTCCGTCCGCCGTGCGGCACGCACCCCCGTGCCGTGTCGCCGTGATCACGAGTGGACATCCCATGCCCACCGGATCGGAGCGGCAATCCCCGACGGACGTTTCGCGGCCGCCCGCCGTGGCCCCCCGAGCACAGGGACGCCGTTCCTGAACAACACTGATGTAATTTGCTTCTATCGCGGCCAGGCTACCGCAGCGTGGGACGCATTCCGAGCAACGCGCTACCGACGCGGACATGTGTCGCGCCGTGGGCGACGGCCTGTTCCAGGTCGCCGCTCATCCCCGCCGAGAGCGCCGTCGCCTGCGGGTACCGCTGCCGCAACCGTTCCGCCACCTCGGCGAGCCGGGCGAACGCCCGCTCCGGCTCCCAGCCCAGCGGGGCCACCGCCATCAGCCCGGCCAGCCGCAGCCCGGTCGCGCCGGCGAGCGCGTCGGCGACCGGGTCCAGGCCCCGGTCCGGGTCGGCCGAGCCGGGCAACGCCCCGCCGCGGGCCGGATCGCCGTCGATGCTCACCTGCACCAGAGCGTCCAGCGGCCGGTCCCGGCCGGTGGTCGCGGCGGCGTCCAACGCCCGGGCCAGCCGGACGCTGTCCACCGAGTGCACGACGTCGGCGTAGCGGACCACCGAGCGGGCCTTGTTGCGCTGCAACTGGCCGATGAAGTGCCAGCGGACGTGTACCCCGGCGGCGGTCACCTCGGCCGCCTTCGGCCCGGCCTCCTGGTCGCGGTTCTCGCCCACGTCGGTCACCCCGAGCCCGGCCAGCGCGAGCACGTCGCCGGCCGGGTACGTCTTGGTGACCGCGATCATGGTCACCTCGGCACGGTCCCGGCCGGCGGCGGCGCAGGCGTCGGCGATCCGGGTACGGACCCGGGCCAGCCCGGCGGCGAGCTCGGCCCGTCGGTCGGGTCGGACCGTGGTGGGTTGGTCGGTCATCGGCGGCGCTCAGGAACCGTTCTTGAGGAAGTCGGGCACGTCCACGTCGTCGAAGAGCACCCGGCGCGGCGACTGCTGCGGCGCGGGATGCGTCGTCGGCTGCGTCACCGGCGGGGTCTGCGGGGCCGGCTGGTTCTGGTTGGTCTTGCGCGGCGACTCGGCCGCCTTGTACGCCGGCGCACCCCCGTCGAAGCCCGCCGCGATCACGGTGACCCGCACCTCGTCACCGAGCGCGTCGTCGATCACCGCCCCGAAGATGATGTTCGCGTCCGGGTGAGCCGCGTCGGTGACCAGCTGGGCGGCGTCGTTGATCTCGAACAGGCCGAGGTCGGAGCCGCCGGCGATGGAGAGCAGCACGCCGCGCGCGCCGTCCATGCTCTGCTCCAGCAACGGGCTGGAGATGGCCGCCTCGGCCGCCTCCACCGCGCGGTTCTCGCCGCGGGCGCTGCCGATGCCCATCAACGCGCTGCCCGCGCCGCTCATCACACTCTTGACGTCGGCGAAGTCCAGGTTGATCAGACCCGGCGTGGTGATCAGGTCGGTGATGCCCTGGACACCGGAGAGGAGCACCTGGTCGGCGGTGCGGAAGGCGTCCATCATGGAGATGTTGCGGTCGCCGAGCGCGAGCAGCCGGTCGTTCGGGATGACGATCAGCGTGTCGCACTGGTTGCGCAGCTCGTCTATCCCGGACTCGGCCTGCACCTGGCGACGCTTGCCCTCGAACGAGAACGGCCGGGTCACCACGCCGATGGTGAGCGCGCCCAGCTTCCGGGCGATGTTCGCCACCACCGGCGCCCCGCCGGTGCCGGTGCCACCGCCCTCGCCGCAGGTCACGAAGACCATGTCGGCTCCCTTGAGGACCTCCTCGATCTCGTCGCGGTGGTCCTCGGCGGCGTTCTTGCCGACGTCCGGGTTGGCGCCCGCCCCGAGCCCGCGGGTCAGCTCCCGGCCGACGTCGAGCTTGACGTCGGCGTCGCTCATCAGCAGCGCCTGGGCGTCCGTGTTGATCGCGATGAACTCGACGCCCTTGAGCCCAACCTCGATCATCCGGTTGACGGCGTTGACGCCGCCACCGCCGATGCCGACGACCTTGATGACCGCCAGGTAGTTGTGCGGAGGTGTCATCTCCGGTCCTTTCCCTTCGAGATTGGCTCGGCCGACCGGGTACGGCGAGGCCAGACCAGCGGTCGACGACAGCTGTCACCAGTGAGACTTCGGGGGTAAACCCTCACCCTCTACTAGAGGCTTACGGTTATGTCAACCACTGATCCTCTTCGGGGCAACGTAAGCGCCGCCGCGCGATGAGCCAAGGACCTGCCCGGCGTGTCGCCGCCAATGGCGGGACGACTCACGTACCGCGCCGACCTCATCGGAACGTCACCACGTCCGGCGCGCTGACATCGATCGTGTCGGCCTTCCGACCGAGCAGCGCGGTGGCCACCCGGGCCTTGTCCAAAGCGCGGGTGGCGTCCCCCCAGACCACCGTACGATCCCCACGCAGGGTCAGGCTGATCCGGGCCAGCCCCGCCACGGTGAGCTCGGTGAGCTCGGCACGCAACTGCGGGGTGAGCGCCCCCAGCACCTCCAGCGCCGCCCGGGTGCCCGGGTCGTCCGGCCCCGGGGCGGCCAGCCGGACCACCGGCAGCCCGTCCGGCACACCGTCCACCGTCCGGAACACCACCCCGTTGCCGTCGATCACGACGTACCGCCCCTCGCGCGGCACCGCCGCCGCGCCGGTCCGCTCGACCAACGTCACCACCAGCGTCCCCGGCCAGTCCCGGGTCACCGTGACCCGCTCCACCGGAGGCAGCCTGCCGATGCGGCGGGCGGTCGCGGCCAGGTCGACCCGGGCCAGCGGCACGCCGTCCGGCACCGCCGCGGCGTCCCGCACCTCGACCGGGGTGAGCAGCTCCGCCCCGACCACACGCACCTCCCGCACGCCGAACAGCCCGGTGCCGAGCAGCGTCCAGGCGACCAGACCGACGACGGCGAGCACACCACCGGCCACCGCCCAGGGCAACGCCGCCCGCATCCGACGCCGCCGCGCCCGGGCCATGAACCGCCGGGTCGACGGCGGGACGGCGTCGCTGCCCGCCCGGACCAGCTGCCAGCGGCGGACCGGGCCACGCCGGGGGCCACCACCGTCCACACCGGCGGCACGTCCCCGCGCCGGACCGGGGCTCATCCGGCGGCGGAGGCCGCGCCGTCCGGGTCGACGGCAGCGCCGAGGGCCGTCGTGCCAGCGGCGCCCCCGGCCCGGGCCAGCAGGGCGTCGAGGAGCTGATCGCCCATCAGGGAGATCGGTGGCGCGCCCATGGTCACCACCACGTCACCGGGGCGGGCCCGCCGTGCCACCTCGACCGGGGCGTCGTCCCAGGAGTCCACGAAGACCTTGTGCGCCTCGGCCAGCGGGACCGCCTCGACCAGCGCGGCCGAACCCTCCCCCGGCTGGCGCGCCTCACCCGGGCCGAAGACCTCCAGCAGCACCAGTTCGTCGGCGATCCCCAGCGCCGCCGCGATCTCGGCCTGCAGGTCGCGGGTGCGGTAGAGCCGGTAGGGCTGGAACACCACGATCAGCCGGCCGTCCCCGGCCACCTCGCGCAGCGTCCGCAACGCCAGCGTCATCGAGGTCGGGTGGTACGCGTACTCGTCGTAGACCAGCACGCCGTCGGCGACGCCCTTGCGCTCGAAGCGTCGACGCACGCCGGGAAACGCGCCCAGCGCCGCCTCCGCCGCCTCGACCGGCAGCTCCAGCAGGTACGCGGCGAGCACCGCCGAGGCGCTGTTGAGCCCCATGTGCCGGCCGGGGACCGGCAGCCGGATCTCGCCCAGCGAGCGGCCCTCGATCTCGGCCAGGTAGCGCACCCCCTGGGCGGAGGAGGCGATCCCGCTCAACCGCAGGTCGGCGTCGACCGCCTCGCCGTACGTCCACACCCGACGCCCCTCGGCGCGCAGCGTCTCGGCCATCCGCCGGCCGCCCGGGTCGTCGGCGCAGGTGACGATGAACCCGTCCGGGTCGGTGAGCCGGGCGAACTCGGCGAAGGCCGCCTCCAGGTTGGCCAGGTCGCCGTAGGTGTTCAGGTGGTCGGCCTCGACGTTCGTGATGATCGAGACGTACGGGCGGTAGATCAGGAACGAGCGGTCGCTCTCGTCCGCCTCCACCACGAAGTACTCGCCGGTGCCGTGGTGCGCGCCGGAGCCGACCTCGGAGATCTCCCCGCCGATGACGAAGGACGGGTCGGTGCCGGCCTGCTGGAGCACCATCGTCACCATCGAGGTGGTGGTGGTCTTGCCGTGGGTGCCGGCGACGGCCACGGTGCGCCGGCCGGTCATCGCCGCGGCCAGCGCCTCCGAGCGGTGCAGCACCCGCAGGCCACGCCGGCGGGCCTCGACCATCTCCAGGTGGTCTGGCGGGATGGCCGAGGAGTAGACGACCGTGTCCACGCCGTCGAGGTTCGACGCCTCGTGGCTCATGTGGATCGTTCCGCCCAGCGCGCGCAGGCCGGCCAGGGACGGCCACTCGCGCAGCTCACTGCCGGACACCGGCAGGCCACGGGTGAGGAAGAGCCGGGCCAGGCCGCTCATGCCGACCCCACCCACCCCGATCAGGTGGATCCGGCCCAGGTCCTCCGCGGTGAGCGTGCCGGCCGGGGTGAACTGCGCGGTGTTCATGAGGCGTACCTTCCCGTCGCGGCGGCGGGCCTCATCGGGCCACCGCCTCGTAGACGAAGTTCAGCAGGGCCACGTCGCCGTCGCGTCGCCCGTACGCGGCCGCGGCGGCGCCCATCGCGTGCAGCCGGCGCGGGTCGCGCAGCAGCGGGACCACGGTGCGCTCCAGCCAGGCCGGGGTCAGCTCGGCGTCGTCGACCAGCAGCCCGCCGCCGGCCTCGACCACCGGCAGCGCGTTGCGCTTCTGCTCCTGGTTCGAGTGCGGGTACGGCACGTAGATGGTGGGCAGCCCGATGGCGGCCACCTCGGCGCAGGTCATCGCCCCGCCCCGGGCCAACATCAGGTCGGCGGCGGCGTAGCCCAGCTCCATCTCGGACAGGTAGGGCAGGGCCACGTACGGCACCGGCAGGTCGGTGGGGACCGGCACCGGCTCGTTGCGGGCGCCCATCACGTGCAACACCTGCACGCCGTTGCGGGCCAGCTCCTTGGCCGCGCCGGAGACCGCCAGGTTGATCGAACGGGCGCCCTGCGAGCCGCCGGCGACGAAGAGCACCGGCAGGTCGGGACGGAGTCCGAAGTGGGCCCGGGCGGCGTCGCGCAGGGCGTTGCGGTCCAGTCCGGCGATGCCCCGGCGCAGCGGCACACCCACCACCCGGGCGTCACGCAGCGACTCGGCCTGGGCCGGCTGGTGCGGGAAGCCCACCGCGACGTTCTTCGTGAACTTCATGCCGAGCCGGTTGGCCACGCCCGGCGGGACGTTCACCTCGTGGATGACGATCGGCAGCTCCCGCCGCCAGGCGGCGAGGTAACCGGGGACGGAGACGTACCCGCCGAAGCCGACCACCACCTCGGCCCGCACCTCCTCGATCACCTTGCCGGCGGCGCGGGCCGCCTTCCACATCCGGTCCGGGGTGCGCACCAGGCTCATGTTGACCGAGCGGGGCAGCTGGTAGGCGGGAATCTGCCGCAGGTCGTAGCCGGCCGGCGGGATCAGCTCGTTCTCCAGGCCCTTGGGGGTGCCGAGGCAGGTGATCCGGACGCCCGGGTCGTGTCGGCGCAGGCAGTCGGCGAAGGCGAGCAGCGGGTAGATGTGGCCACCCGTGCCCCCTCCGCAGAGCACCACCGAACGCAGCGGACCCATCAGCGTCTCCTCTCGCTCGCCGTGCCGCCCCGGCCCCGGGTCTGCCGGGCGCCCAGCGGCGCGGCCTGGTCGTCGGACCGCCGCGCTCGCGACCGGGGTACGGACCCTCGGGCAGCCGGTGGCGACGCCGGGTGGCGACGCCGGCCGGGAAGCGGCGGCAACGGGGCCCAGACTAGTCGGACCCATCGGGCCGGTGGACGGGCGTGCAGGGCTCGGGCCGCGTCGGGCTCGGCGCGGGCGAAGGAGGCGAGCATGCCGATCGCCGCGAGCGTCACGACCAGGGCGCTGCCGCCGTCGGAGATGAACGGCAGCGGCACCCCGGTCAGTGGCAGCAACCCGGTCACCCCACCGACGTTGATCACGGCTTGGCCGACCAGCCAGGCGGTGACGCCCGCGGCGGCGAGCCGGCGGAACGGGTCCTCCACCCGGCGGGCGATCCGCAGCCCGGTGTAGGCCAGCACCGCGAACAGGGTGAGCACCACGACGCAGCCGACCACCCCCAGCTCCTCGGCGATGACGGCGAAGATGAAGTCGTTGTGCGCCTCGGGCAGCCAGCCGAACTTCAGGCCGCTCTTGCCCAGCCCGACCCCGAACCAGCCGCCCTGCTCGATGGCGTACCGGGCCTGGATGAGCTGGTAGCAGTTCGGCAGCTCCTGCTCGAAGCAGGTCTTCGGGTCCGGTGGGTCGAGCCACATGGTCAACCGGCCCAGCCGGTAGTTGTCGGCGTCGCGCGAGCCGGAGCCGGCACCGAGCGAGGCGGCGGCGACCAACAGGCCGACGCCGAGCAGCCCGGCCGCGGACAGCGCGGCGAAGACCCGCATCCGTACGCCGGCCGCCCAGAGCAGCCCCACCACCAGCGCCAGCAGACAGAGCATGCTGCCCAGGTCGTTGTAGCCGACCAGCACGAAGAGCAGCCCGACCACCGGGAACAGCGGGGTGGCCAACTCCTTCCACCAGCCCAGGGCGGCGCCCTTGCGGGCCAGCACGTGCGCGCCCCACAGCACCAGCGCGAACTTGGCCACCTCGACCGGCTGGATCGAGACCGGGCCGAGGTAGAGCCAGAGCAGCCTGGCGGAGAGCGGGCCGATCGAGCCCACCTCGAACAGCGCCTCCAGGGCCACCAGCAGGTTGAGCAGGAGCAGCAGCGCCACCGCGACGCCGAGCGCGGGCCGGCTCAGGGCCCGGAAGCTGCGGGCGGGCAGCCGCTGGCAGGCCCAGAACGCGACCACGCCGATCACCGCGAAGATGGCCTGCTTGGTCACCGAGGCGGCGGCGTCGCCGTTCTTGGTGGCGTAGTCCATCACGCTGGTCGCGGAGAAGACCATGGTGAGGCCGATCAGCAGCAGCAGGCCGGCGCTGGACAGCAGCAGGTAGTAGGAGGCCAGCGGGCGGGCCAGCAGGCCGCGTAGCGCCGCCAGGCCGCCGGTCACGTCCAGACCCGCCGGCGCCGGCGGATCCGTGGTACGCCCCGTGCCCCGCCGAGACGGGCCCTGTGTCGTCGTGCCGGTTGTCGGTTCCTCCCCCACCTGCTCATCATCGCGGTTGCGGCGCACCGGTTCCGGTCGTTCGGTCCGGTCGGCGTGTCGAAATACGAAACGGGGGCGCCTGGGCTATGGCGCCCCCGTTCGCGTTGCCACCGGTTCAGCCCATGTGGGCCAGGAAGTCGCTGTAGAACAGCCCGAGGGCGATGGCCACACCGATGCCGGCGATGATCCAGAAGCGCACCACGATGTTGACCTCGCTCCAGCCGGCGAGCTCGAAGTGGTGCTGGAGGGGTGACATCCGGAACACCCGCTT
Source organism: Micromonospora sp. KC723 (assembly GCF_004348595.1). Lineage (GTDB taxonomy): Bacteria > Actinomycetota > Actinomycetes > Mycobacteriales > Micromonosporaceae > Micromonospora. The sequence continues at coordinate 4,612 of NZ_SMKD01000100.1, read as the reverse complement.
GCCGGTGGTCCGGAACGAGATGATCTGGATCACCACCGACATCGTGATGATCACGAAGAGCCCGCCGATGATCGGCAGCAGCAGGATCGTCCGGGTGGACATCGCCATCCCGGCGATCAGGCCGCCCAGTCCCAGCGCGCCGGTGTCGCCCATGAAGATCCGCGCCGGTGAGGTGTTCCACCAGAGGAAGCCCACACAGGCCCCGGCCGCCGCCCCGGCGATCAACGCGATCTCCAGCGGATCCCGGACCGTGTAGCAGTAGTTGTTCGGGTCCCTCATGTAGGCCTCGTCGGCGCACCAGTGTCGGTACTGCCAGAACGCGATCAGCGCGTACGCGGCGAGCACCATCACCGAGGCGCCGGTGGCCAGGCCGTCCAGGCCGTCGGTGAGGTTCACCCCGTTGGTCGCCGCCATCACCACGAAGATGAAGACGATCACCGCGCCGACCTTGGTGAGGTCCAGCGCCGGGATGTCCCGGATGAAACTCAGCGTGGTGCTGCCGACGGTCTCCGTGTTGGTGACCGCCCCCGAGGGGCCGGTCATGCTGCTCGGGAAGTACAGCGCCACGACGCCGAAGACCGCCCCGACCAGGATCTGGCCGAACAGCTTGCCCCGCTTGTTGAGCCCGCCGCTGTGCCGCTTGCGGACCTTGAGGAAGTCGTCGATGAAGCCGACCGCGCCGGAGAAGACCATCAGCCCCAGCAGCACCAGCGCGGTGATGGTGGGTTCCACCTGGGCGATCTGCGCGTCCGGGAGGGTGGTCAGGGCCAGGTGACCGGCGACGTACGCGATCACCGTGGCCAGGATGAAGACCACGCCGCCCATCGTCGGCGTGCCCTTCTTGCCCTGGTGCATGGCCGGGCCCTCGGCCCGGATCGGCTGGCCCGCCTTGAGCCGGGTGAACACCCGGATCGCGATCGGGGTGCAGAGCAACGACACCAGGAACGCCACGCCGATGGCGACGATGACGGCCCTCACGCCGCGCCCTCCCCGGCCGCGACGGCGGGACGCGCCGGCTCGCTTCCCGCGTTCCCCCCGGGGGCCGCCACGCGCAGCGCGTCGGCCACCTCCCAGGTGCGGTACCGGGAGCCCTTCACCAGGACGACGTCGCCCGGTCGTAGCTCGCTGCGCAGCACCTCGACGGCCGCCGCCTGATCGGTGAGCAGCACCGACTCTCCTCCCCAGTCACTTACCGCTGTCGCGCCCTCGTGGATCGGCGCGGCCGGCTCACCCACCACGAGCAGCCGGTCGACACCGAGCTCGGCCACCAGCCGGCCGACCTCCCGGTGCCCCTCGCGTTCGTAGTCGCCCAGCTCGGCCATGTAGCCGAGCGCGGCGAAGGCCCGCCCACCCCGGCGCATGCCGGCCAGCGCCCGCAGCGCCACCGCCATCGACGCCGGGTTGGCGTTGTACGAGTCGTCGATTACGGTGACCCCGTCGGGCCGTTCGAAGACGTCCATCCGACGGGTCGAGACCAGCCCCAGCTCGCCCAGGGCCGCCGCCACCTCGTCCAGCGGCATCCCCAGCTCGCGGACCACCGCCGCGGCGGCGAGCGAGTTGGAGACCTGGTGCCGGCCGGTCAGCCCGAGCCGTACCGGCGCGCTCCCCTCCGGGGTGACCAGGGTGTACGACGCCCGTCCCCGGTCGTCCAGGGCCACGTCCACCGCCCGGACGTCGGCGTGCGCCGCCTCGCCGTACCGGACCACCCGGGCGCCGGTCCGGGCCGCCATCGCGTCGACCAGCGGGTCGTCGGCGTTCAGCACGGCCAGCCCGTCGGCCGGCAACGACTCGACCAGTTCCCCCTTGGCCACCGCGATGTTCTCCCTTGAGCCGAACTCGCCCAGGTGCGCCACCCCGACGTTGAGCACCACGGAGATCCGCGGCGGCACCACCTCGCACAGGTACCGCACGTGCCCGATCCCCCGGGCGCCCTTCTCCAGCACCAGGAAACGGGTCCGCGGCGTGGCCTGCAACGCCGTGTACGGATGCCCCAGCTCGTTGTTGAACGAGCCGGGCGGGGCCACCGTGGGCCCGAGCCGGACGGTGAGCTGGGCGATCAGGTCCTTGGTGGTGGTCTTACCCGACGAGCCGGTCAACCCGATCACGGTCAGCTCCGGCAGCCGGTCCACCACGGCGCGGGCCAGCCGGCCCATCGCGGTCAGCGCGTCGTCCACCAGCACCATCGGCACCCCGGGCAGCTCGCGGGTGCCGAGCACCGCCACCGCGCCGGAGGCCACCGCGGCGGCGGCGTAGTCGTGCCCGTCGACCTGCTCGCCGGGGAAGGCGACGAAGAGCGCCCCGGCGGTGACCTTGCGGGAGTCGAACTCGACCGGACCGGTCACCCGGGCCCCCGGGTCGGCGGCGAGCAGCCGTCCCTCGACGGCCGCGGCGACCTCCGCCAGGCTCAGCGCGATCACGGCCGGCCCGCCCGGTCGCCGAAGCGGGCGCCCAGCGCCGCCGCCAGCTCCACCCGGTCGTCGAACGGGTGCACCTCGCCGGCGATCTCCTGGCCCCGCTCGTGCCCCTTGCCGAGCACCGCCACCACGTCGCCGGGATCGGCCAGCCGCACCGCCTCGCCGATGGCGGCCCGCCGCCCCGGCACCTCGATGATCCGGGCCGTCGTGCCCGCCGCGTACGCCCCGGCGAGCACCTCCGCCCGGATCGCGGCCGGATCCTCGGTGCGCGGGTTGTCGTCGGTCACCACCACCACGTCCGCTCCCTCCGCCGCGGCGGCGCCCATCACCGGCCGCTTGCCCCGGTCCCGGTCACCACCGGCGCCGATCACGCAGAGCAGCCGCCGGGCGCCCGTCTCGCGCAGGGCCGCCAGCGCGGCCACCACCGCGTCGGTCTTGTGCGCGTAGTCGACCACACCGCGTACCGGCGCGTCCCCGCTGACCAGCTCCAGCCGCCCCGGGACGCCGCCGCAGGCGGCCACCCCCCGGGCGGCGGTCGCCGGGTCGACCCCGACCGCCACCAGGCTGGCGATGGCCAGCAGCGCGTTGGCGACGTTGTGCCGGCCGGGCAGGGCCACCCCGGCGGGCACGACCACCCCGCCGGGACCGTGCGCGGTGAACCGCTGGGCGTACCCCTCGCCGCCGACCTCGCCGGCCCACCAGGTGGCGGTGGGATCACCGGCCGCCGAGTAGCTGACGGTGGCCGGCTTGAACAGCGGGCGCAGCGCCGGGTCGTCGTGGTTGAGCACCTCGACCGCGCAGCGGCCGTCGAAGAGCCTCGCCTTCGCCGCGAAGTAGTCCGCCGCGTCGGCGTGGAAGTCCAGGTGGTCGGAGCCGAAGTTGGTGTACCCGCCGACGCCGAACCGGACCCCGCCGACCCGTCCCATCGCCAGGGCGTGGCTGGAGACCTCCATCACCAGCGCCGTCACCCCCCGTTCCCGGGCGGCGGCCAGCATGGCGTGCAGGTCGGTCGCCTCGGGGGTGGTGCGCACGCTGTCGACGACCACATCGCCCAGGCGGGTCTCGACGGTGCCGATCAGCCCGGTGACGTGGCCGGCGGCGCGCAGGCCGGACTCCACCAGGTAGGCGGTGGAGGTCTTGCCGGCGGTGCCGGTGATCCCGATGACGGTCAGCGCGTCGGTCGGGTCGCCGTAGACGGCGGAGGCGAGGTCGCCCAGCACCGCCCGGGGATCGTCGGCCACCAGGGCGGGCAGTCCGGCCTCGGCCACCGCGGCGGCGCCCGCCGGGTCGGTGAGGGCGGCCACCGCGCCGGCGGCCGCCGCTTCGGTGGCGAACTCCGCGCCGTGCCGGCGGGCGCCGGGCAGCGCGGCGTACAGGTCGCCGGGGCGGACCTCCTGGCTGGCATGGGTCGCCCCGGTCACCGCCAGGTCGGCGGCACCATCCGGCGGCGCCAGCGCGAGCCGGGCGGCGAGGTCGCCGAGCCGGAGTCCGGGCACGGAACGGGGACGTGGATTGCCGGGCACGGCGTCAGACCCTACCCGGTCGTCCGGTTCCGGCCGCACAGCCGCCCCGGTGGTTCGTCCGCACCCACCGATGATGTCCCGCCGTACCTGCTCAGCGCGGAAAGACCTCGAACTTCGGGGCCTTGCCGCCGGACGGGGGCACCTTGTAGTGGCGCAACGTGAAGCCCATCATCTCGCGGAACGCCGGGGCGGCGACGGCGCCACCCTCGCCCCCCGGGCTCCACACGAAGACCGCCACCACGTACCGGGGGTTCTCCGCCGGGGCCATCCCGATGAACGAGCCGACCTCGCCGGGCTGCTTCACGCCGTTCGCCAGCCGCCAGCCGGTGCCGGTCTTGCCGGCGACCCGGTACCCGGGCACGGCGGCGGCCAGCCCGGTGGCGTGGTCGACGGTCGTCACCGCCTCCAGGATGGTGCGCAGCGCGGCGGCGTTGGCCGGGCTCAGCACCGACCGGGTGGCCGGCGGCTCGGCCGGGGTACGCCGGCCGGTCTGCCCGTCGATGATCTCCTTGATCAGGCGCGGCGGGACGTAGGTGCCGTCGTTGGCGATGGCCGCGTACGCGGCGGCCATCTGTAGCGGCGTGGCGTCGACGCTGTGCCCGATCGGCACCGACCCGTACGACGACCCGCTCCACTCCTCGGCGGGCAGCAGCCGCCCCGACGCCTCCCCCGGCA